>JAVBPK010000016.1:0-13438 GCA_031549625.1 Eubacteriales bacterium | reverse complement strand
TGCGCCACCCGGGCGCAAAATCCACAGGATTACAATCTCAGCGGAAAGGGTGTAATCGTTGCAATCATTGATTCGGGAATAGATTATCGCCATCCCGCCTTTATGCATACAGACGGAACAACGCGCATCCTGTATATTTGGGACCAGACGCAACAGAACGGAAGCCCTCCGGCCGGCTTTCGCAGCGGAGCGGAATATACACAGGAACAAATCAATCAAGCACTGAAAAGCGACAACCCTTTTGCGATTGTCCCGCAGATCGATATCAACGGGCATGGCACCGCTATAGCGGGGATAGCCGCCGCTAGCAGCATGGGCGCTTACCTCGCCTCTAACGGTATGGCACCTCAGGCATCACTGATTGTAGTCAAGCTTGGACAAAACAACGGTGAGCTTGGCGTTCGTACCACTGAAGTCATGCGTGCAATCAAATACTGCATCGATAAAGCACAGGCGCTTTCCATGCCCATCGCTATCAACATCAGCTTTGGCACAAACGACGGCTCACATGATGGAAATTCGCTATTTGAAACCTATATTGATGATATGGCTCAAAAATGGAAAACGGTAATTGCTGTCGCTTCTGGAAATGAAGGAGCGGCCGGCCATCATTTTTTCGATAAGCTAACCCCCCAGCAAACACTCGATGTAGAGCTTGCTATTGCCATACCCATGCCCAGCCTATATCTTGCGCTGTGGAAAAACTTTGTAGATACATTTTCAATAGAGGTAATTGCCCCGGATGGCAGCACGACCGGTGAAATCGATATGCACATGCCTTTTCGCGAATATTCGGTAGGCGGCATAACCTTAAGCATCGCCATTTCCACTCCCACTCACTACAATGAAGACCACGGCACATACTTCCTATTGCAGGCTGCTCCAGGCGATGTGCCTATCGGTATATGGACGCTACGTTTACGGTCAATCGATATTATAGATGGCTCCGTAAACATCTGGCTACCATCCGTGGAAGAAGTCACATCGCAAACCGCTTTTTTGCGCCCCCACGCTTATGGCACTTTGATGCTGCCATCTACCGCTTCCAATGTAATCACCGTAGGCGGTTACAATGCAAACGCAAACACCGCTGTCTCCTTTTCCGGCCGTGGTTTTCTGCTTGAAGGGCCCCAAATGAAGCCAGATTTGGTAGCTCCCGCTACGGATATTCTGACGACAAGTACAGGCGGCGGGTATGGCCCCTATTCCGGCACAAGCATGGCTGCCCCCTTTGTGACAGGTGCTGCAGCGTTGCTGATGGAATGGGGCATCGTGCAAAACAATGATCCCTTTTTATATGGGCAGGCGGTAAAATCATATCTGCAAAAAGGAGCGAATCGCAATTCCAATCTCGCGTATCCCAATCCAATATGGGGATATGGAACGCTCTGCGTTGATAATACCTTACACGAATTAACATACCTTTCAGCTCAAGGGAGGAGACAGTAGTAAAATGCCAAACGGAAACGAAACACAAGAAATGCCGCTGGAAGACTTCATCGCCCTTCCAGACACCGTAGCCATCGTCGGGCGTGTAAGCGAGTTCACGCGCAACATCACCAGAAACCATCCCGAGATCCGCATCGGAAAATATCTGACAGGCAATTATGGCATAGCTTATCTGCCAAGCGCTGCAATACCGAGTCTTATAGCCGAAATTGGGCCCTCACATCTAAGCATGTTCTCGTTGGCGCTTGGATTGATGTCGCAAGTAGATCTGGAAGTCTCCGGTATCACCGCCGTCCAACAGCAGCCATATCTTGGTTTACGCGGGCAAGGCGTATTGGTTGGCTTTATCGACACCGGCATAGATTATACGAACACAGCCTTTCTATACAACGATGGCAGCACGCGAATCCAATATATTTGGGATCAAACCCTAAGCGGCAACATTCCGGAAGCTTTCCCATTCGGAGCAGAATACACCGCCGCTGATATTGACGCCGCTTTACAGTCGGACAATCCCCATTCCCTTGTACCTCACGAAGATACGGTCGGGCACGGCACATTCCTCGCTTCTGTGGCAGCCAGCCATGAAACAGGCGAATACATTGGCGCGGCGCCTGATTCGGAGCTGATCGTTGTCAAATTAAAAAAAGCATCCCAATACTATTTAGATATGTATTTGGTACCACCTGAGCAGGAAAATGTCTATGAAACGGTCGACCTCATGCTTGGCATAGAATACATCATAAGCCGTGCCGCCGCAATGCAGCGCCCAGTGGCTATTTGCATCGGCGTCGGTACCAATTTTGGTGCGCACGATGGCACGACACTTGTGGAAGAATATCTTTCCCGCCTTTCTTATAACTCAGGCATCGCCATTTGCAGCGCGGCAGGAAACGAAAGCGCAATGCGGCACCATACGCAGGGCGTGATATCGAGCGAACACAATGTTTCTACCATAGAAATTATCACCGGTGATCAAAGCAGCTCATTCCTTATTTCTTTGTGGAATAATGCCTATGATACAACATATGTCACCATTATGTCCCCTACCGGAGAAACCGTAGGGCGCATGCCTGAACGGTCTGGCACAGTAGTTGAAGCAAGATTGACGCGTTCAAATACGACGGTGATCATCGAATATTATTACCCCATACAAAAAAGTTCTTTTCATCTTACAATCATAAAACTGCGAAATGCAACGCCAGGCAATTGGACCATTACCATACATGGCGTCAACATACTGGAGGGAAATTTCCACGCTTGGTTACCCATAACAGGCTTTGTCGACCCGGAGGTAACTTTTTTAGAGCCATCACCCAATTGTACGATATGCGTGCCATCCACCGGCACAGGCACAATCAAATGCGGGGCATACAACAGCCGCAGCAAAAGTCTATATTATACTTCCTCCTGGGGACCCACGCAGCTGCCGCTTATGGCGCCGGACCTAACCGCTCCCGGCGTCGAAGTAGGTGGCACATACCCAAACAATCGGCACGGAACCATGAGCGGCACCAGCGTAGCAACCGCCATAACAACCGGCGCATGCGCTTTGATGCTGGAATGGGGCATCGTACAGGGAAACAATGTGGATATGAACACATACACCATACGTTCCAACCTGGTACGCGGCTGCATCCGGGATGCCGGCGTGAGCTATCCCAATGTGCAATGGGGATTTGGAAGGCTAAATCTGATTAATACATTCTATATGCTATAGCAAAACCACCGGCAAAGCATGCAGCTTTACCGGTGGCAGGACGTGGATGTATGATTGAATTACTATTTTGCCTGCCTGGCGGCTTTGCCGATAGCAAGGCCCTTCGCAAACGCTTCCTTATTCAGTGGGATCAACGCCTCTTTCTTGCCCAACTGCTGCATGATCGTATCAAGCACCACGCTTTCCGGAATAACATCGGTAAACCCAATATACACACCCAGCATGATGATATTGAGCACTTTGGCGCTGCCCAGTTCCAGCGCCATTTCCGTAACAGGCGCGGACACCACCGTGATATCGTCGCGCTTGATCTCGTCTTTCACGATGGAGCTGTTTATGTACAACGTGCCGCCCGGTGTCAGTTTGTACAGGAATTTATTCAGCGAAGGCCCATTCATAACCACTAGGTCATCCATAATATCGCCAAGCGGCGCGCCGATGGCTTCGTCGGATATTACCACGTAGCAATTCGCTGTGCCGCCGCGCTGCTCAGCGCCATAGGAGGGGAAAAACGTCACGTTCTTTTCGGTAGAATAACAGGTTGCGTAAGAAAGCAGTTTGCCCATCATCATGATGCCCTGCCCGCCAAAGCCTGCGATCATTAGGTTTCTTTCCATATTTGCGTCCCCCTTACCGATCTCTGATAACGCCGAGCGGATATTCCGCAAGCATTTTCTCTTCGAGGAATGTCAGCGATTCAAGCGCATCCATCCCCCAGTTTGTCGGGCAGCCCGTCACAATCTCCACCAGTGAAAAACCCTTTTTGTCCAGCTGATTCTGGAAAGCCTTTTTGATGGCCTTGCGCGTTTTGATAACGTTACCCGGCGTGTTGCACGTGCAGCGTTCGAGGTAAACAGGTGCCTCCAACTGATTGAGTATCTCGCACATATGCATGGGATAGCCGTGTTCCTCCGGCTTTCTGCCCGCGGGCGCTGTGGACGCTTTCATACCCACCAGCGTGGTAGGAGCCATCTGGCCGCCTGTCATGCCATAAATGCCATTGTTCACAAAAATAACTGTAAAATTTTCGCCTCTGTTTGCGGCGGACATCGTCTCCGCCAAACCGATAGCTGCCAAATCGCCGTCGCCCTGGTATGTATAAACCACCATGTCCGGATTGGCGCGCTTGATGCCTGTGGCAACAGCGCACGCGCGGCCATGCGGCGCGGTTGTGTTGTCATATGTAATGTATTCCATGGCCAAGCCGTCACAGCCAACGCCAAGCACCACAGCTGTCTTATTGACGATATTCAGCTCTTCAAGCACTTCGCCAATCAGCTTAAATGCCGTGCCATGCATGCAGCCGGGACAAAAGCCCGATACTTTATCCTGTTGTATGGTATCCGTTCTCTTATATACCTTTTGCATCGTGATTTGCCTCCTTACTTAACCAGTTCACGCACTGCGTTCATGACCATTTCACGGCTGAGAATTTCCCCGCCGGAGCGCAGGCACGTAGTGATTGGGCAGCGGTCTTTTACTGCCAGCCGCACATCATAAATCATCTGCGCAGGTATCGACATTTCCACGTCTACGATGGCCTTCACTTTATCATAGTTCAGCCGTTCAAAAGACTGGTATGGGAAGGGCGAAACTGTCTTCGGGCGGATCAACCCAACGTTTATGCCCTCTGCGCGCAGCTTGGTAACGGCAGATTTTGTGATACGGCCCGAAATACCGTAAGCCGTAAGTACGACCTCCGCGTCATCTAGCATGTATTCTTCAACCTGTACGTCTTTTTCCCAGCTGTTGTATAATTCTTCGTTGTCTTTGCAAACTTGCTCTTGCGCCAGCGTGGACCAGCAGCCCGGCTTAATAAAGGCGCGGCCTTCTTTGGGATCGTGGCCCACCAGCGCCCATGCTCTGTTTGCTTCTTTCATTTGCCTGACTTCTTCATCGCTGCGCATGGCCGGCAGAACAACAGGCTCCATGATCGTGCCAAGCACGCCGTCGGCCAATATCAGCACAGGGTTTCTGTCGCGCTGCGCAAAATCAAACGCGGCATATGTCATATCGACGGCTTCCTGTACAGTTGCCGGCGCAAATACCATCATTCGGAAACCGCCATTACCGCTGGCCTTTGTTGCCTGCGAGTAGTCTTGCTGCGCGGGGTGTATGCTGCCAATGCCAGGGCCGCCGCGCGCAATGTTTGCGTACACCATAGGAATGCGCGCTCCCGCGCAAAACGAGATGCATTCGCTCTTCAGGCTGATGCCGCAGCTGGAGGAGGATGTCATGGAGCGCGTACCGGTTTGCGCCGCGCCGTAAACCATGTTTGCCGAAGCGACTTCGCTTTCGCCCTGCACAAACACGCCGCCCACTTCCGGCATACGTCTGGAAAAATATTCAGGTATTTCGTTTTGCGGTGTTATGGGGTATCCTGCAAAAAAGCGGCATCCTGCGCGTACAGCGGCCTCCGCAATCGCCTCGCAGCCCTTGAGAAAAATTCTTTCCATATCCCTTTCCCTCCTATTTGTAGACTTCTATTGCCGCTTCAGGGCACATCTGGGCGCACATAGCGCACCCGATGCAAGCTTCGGGCTTTGCGGAAATCACATAGGGATACCCCTTGGAATTTACCTCTGTCCCCACCGCAAGCACGCCTTTGTTGCAAAACTTAATACAGTATCCGCAACTTTTACAGCTCTCGCTCAGTATTGTTACCTCTGCCATTTCCTTTGCCTCCTTTTATTCTTCGACCCATTCGTATTTCAGGAATAAATGTAAGGGGATCACGGGCAAACCCGCCTTCTCCTTCACTGCGTCATAAAGTTCTTCGCGCACACAGGCGCCCTCAACGGGAACATATTCCGTGAGCATGGAGATGGTTTTATTTAATCCAAGCAGGAAATCTTCCGCCGTCGTGCTCGCGCCCAAATGCGGATTGCTCAGCACATGGATCTTTTGAATGCGCGTGACTTGCAATATAGCGGACAACGTGCAGTCGATCGCCATAATATCGCGCGACCAGGGGCGATACGGATTAACTACATAGAAAGCAATTGTATCGTCCTCGTTTAGGAAACGCGCAAACCGGCCTATGATGCGCGCGCCTATATCGCCGCCGCCAACATCCAGTACGGTGTAGCAGCCCGGATCGCGCAGGCATTCCGCAACGCCGCCCACGATGGTAGGCGAATCAAAATCATGCGTTTCGTAATGGAAGGCTATGCCATTTTGCGCCAGCATATCGCGCACATCGCGCGATCTGCAGATAGGCTTGGTTTGATCCAAGTCAAACATGTGCACTTCTTTTGTTTGCTCCCGCTTGAGTTGCATAGCAAAATTAAGCGCTGACTCGCTCTTGCCGCACCCGGCCTCGCCGATAAAAACGATATTCTTTTTTTCGCCCATTAAATCTTTATAAGCCTGTATCATGAAACCCTTCTTATGGACAAATAAGCGCCTTGCATATCTATGCGTGAAACGGCGGCAAAACAATGAGCAGCTGCTGTTTCAACTTTCTAGCAAAAAGCCTATCTTAATAAGCAATAGAACCAAAAACATGTATATAATCCCGCTGTTTATAGGACGCATGCGCGTTAAAATCTGTTTAATCAGTATAACACACACTTTGCTCATACAACCGTTTCAAAAATAATATATATTTTATACGCCGTTTATTATACAATTTACTCACGCACCTATGCGGTAAGGGGAAACACACATGCTTCGAAGCCAGCTTTCACCAAACAAATCACTTGTTTGCGCCGTCGTTTCGTTTTTTGCATTTTGTCTGCTCGCAGCGGGCGTTTTTTTCGGGCGCCTGCACGAAGGAAACCTTTTCGTGGCACAGCACATTCGCTCCCTGGCAAATCCCGCATTAACGAGCATCACACTATTCATAACAAATCTGGCCGACTGGCCCGGTTATGTCGCCTTTGGCGTTTTTCTGCTGGTTTTCCCAGCCACGCGTTCCTCCATCGGCGTCCCGGCCATCCTCACGCTACTCATAAGCGCGCTGATAAACCATCTCCTAAAACAGTGCTTTGCCATAGAACGCCCCGAAATCTGGATCATCGCGGAAACCGGCTACAGTTTTCCCAGTGGCCATGCCATGAACGCCACGGCGTTTTTCGGCGCGTGTGCGTGGTTGTTTATACGGCGGTTCAAAAGAGCGCGTACATGCATACTGGCCACCACCGCGCTATTCATTTTATATGTCGGGTTTAGCCGTATTTATTTAGGCGTGCATACGCTGGCCGATGTTCTTGCCGGCTATGCGGCAGGTGTATTTGTGCTGTGCTGCGCCATACTTTTCATGAAGCAAACGCAGCCAACTGCCAAACAGGCCTATTTTAGCGTTGACAAACATACGTCCGGCAAAGTATAGTAACCACTAAGCTCTTTGCGCTGCTATGATACTCGCGCGACGACCGCCGGATGCTTTGCATGCTTTTGTACGCAATCACCCTTAACGGCCGGCCGCGCATGAATACCAAACAGTACAAACTGAACAGGCGATACCTGCGCTAAACGCGGGCATGATGCCGGGCTCTTTCAGGGCAGCAGATTGCATAAACAGCACATCTGTGGGACAGTACGCAGCAGTATGTCCCGCACGATGTGCTTTTATTTTTTAGGAGGTGCCGCATGCCAAGCATGGAACCCACAAATCACACCGGACTTTCCAGCAGACAGGTGGCGGAACTGCAACGGCAATTTGGAAAAAACGAAGCATTTACGGAAAAGAAGCAGAGCTTTTTGAAAAAATTGCTGGATATCATCAGCGAACCGATGTTTTTACTTCTGCTGGCTGCAGCCGTCATTTATTTCCTGCTGGGTGAAGCGGGCGAAGGCGCCATCATGCTCGTATTCGTCGTTGGCATCATCAGCATAGACGTTCTTCAGGAATGGAAAACGGACAAAACGCTGCGGGCGCTAAAAGCGCTGTCCGCGCCGCATATTGAGGTCATCCGCGACGGCAAAAAGAAAAGCATATTGAGTGCCGACCTGGTTCCAGGCGACAGTATGCTGCTTTTTGAAGGGATAAAGATTCCCGCGGACGGCAAAATCATTAGCGCCAACGATCTTTGTGTGGATGAATCCTCGCTCACAGGAGAATCCGAAGCCGTTTGGAAAACAGAATGGAGCGACGCCCCACGAAAAGAATACTGGCGAAAAGACCGCTGTTATGCCGGTACGCTCGTGCTGCAAGGCAACGCGGTTGTATTGATCGAATCTATCGGCCGGTCAACCGAATATGGAAAAATCGGCAATACGATAGCAGAAGCACCCGACCGCCCTACCCCGCTGGAAAAGCAAATCAAAAAAATTGTAAAAATAAGCGGCATATTCGCCGCCGCGTTCTGCCTGCTGGCCCTTACTCTCACCTATTTAAAAAACACTTCACTCTTACCAAAGGAGCGTTTGATTACAAGCATTCTCTCCGGCATCACGCTTGCCATGGGCATTATCCCGGAAGAATTCCCTGTCATATTAGCTGTTTTTCTTTCCATGGGCGCATGGCGCCTTGCAAAAAAACAATCGCTTATACGCCGCTTACCGGCTGTAGAAACGCTCGGCGCCATATCTGTACTTTGCGTGGACAAAACCGGCACACTCACAAAAAACAACATGTCCGTTGCGCAAACATGGAGTCCTTCCGGAGATTATGAGCAGCTGCACGAAACCATGGGGCTAGCCTGCGAGAAGGAAACATACGATCCTATGGAAAAGGCTATGCTCGCCTTTTGCGCGGAGCGCGGCATCTCCCGCGAACATCTTTTTGAAAGCCGATTTGTTTCCGAATTTGCCTTTACAAATGAGGGAAAGATGATGGGGCATGTCTGGGTACACGAGGACCGCGTGATCGTAGCTGCAAAGGGTTCGCCGGAATCTATTCTCCCCATATGCAACATGCCGGAACAAGAACGTATGGCTGCCGCAGAAAAAGCAGAAAATCTTTCCGCCGACGGCCTGCGTGTGATCGCCGTGGCGCACCGGCATCTGCGCGCGCAATCCGCCATCCCGTCCACCCTGCCCGCATGCGAGCTGCATTTTGACGGGCTTATCGGCCTGACAGATCCTCCGCGTGACAATATAAAAGAAAACATCGCCTCCTGCTTGCGGGCCGGCGTTCGAGTCATCATGATAACAGGCGACAACGGCATCACCGCTCAGGCCATCGCGCAGCAAGTTGGCATACCGGGCGAAACAAACATTTGCACCGGGGCAGAGCTGAGCGCTTTATCCGACGAACAGCTGCAGCAGCGCGTAAAAACGGTGAATATATTTTCACGCGTATTACCCGAACACAAGATGCGAATCGTACAGGCGCTAAAGGCCGGCGGCGAGATTGTAGCCATGACTGGCGATGGCGTAAACGACGCGCCCGCATTGAAATTTGCCGACATCGGCATCGCCATGGGCCAACGCGGATCCGAAGTCTCGCGCGAGGCAGCGGATTTGGTATTGCTGGACGACAACTTCGCAACCATCGTGGATACCATCTGCGACGGGCGGCGAATATTCGAAAATATACGCAAAGCCATCGGCTACGTATTCACGATGCATCTGCCGATCGCATTAGCAGCGCTATTCGCTCCGCTGTTGGGCGTTGGCTCCGAAGCGGTGCTGTTGCTGCCTCTGCATGTGGTGCTTTTGGAATTGATTATCGACCCAACCTGCTCCATCGTGCTGGAACGCCAGCCCGCCGAAGCCGACTGCATGCGTAAACCGCCACGCGACCCGAAAGCCAATCTGCTCTCCCGCGCTTTGATGATAAAAAGCGTGTTACAGGGGTTGGTGATATTTTTCGCGTCCTTTGGCCTATACTATTTTACGTGGCGCCAAAGCAACGATAGCGCGCTTGCCCGTTCCATGGGGCTGAGCGTCCTTTTCCTTGCAAACCTGCTTCTCGTGCAGGTAAACAGTTCAAACACGCAAGTCGTTTCCGTTTCCATCCGTTTCTTAATGAAGGATCGCGTCATGCAAATCGTAACGGTAGGTACGCTCCTCGGCATGCTCGTAATACTCTATACACCGCTTGCCGGTTTTCTAAAGCTGGCCCCGCTGCCCGCAGCGCAATTGCTACTCGTACTTGGCGTTTCCGCAGCATCCGTGCTTTGGTATGAAGCCGTAAAACTGATGGCAAGAAAAAAAGCGGGAAATCATTGATCCCGCAAATGGAGTTCCAAACGAACTTGCCCCAGGGGCTGGCCCACTGGGCCCAGCGCGAACACAACGCCCTTGAAAGGAAGCCGGCGCCCGCAAAGCCGGAGGCCATCCGCGATGTTTGCTTATTTCCAATACCGCCGGATACCCTGCATCGCATACCGGAAAAACCGCGGCAGCGTGCATCGCACACTAAGCCCCATATACCGGTACGTCCTCCAGGTCATATAAGCGGAATGCAGCTTTTTTCTCGATTTTGACCCTGGCGTCAGGCGGTACCGCAGCAGCGGCTCATCCACGCCCACCGCAGGCCCGTATGCCTGTAAAATGCGATGCCAACAGATAAAATCCTCATGAAGATCAGGACGCTCCATTGCAAAGCGCTGCAAAGCTGCCCTTTTCGCCACCACGCTGGACGTTATAATCACGTTGCCGTTTAAAAGCGCATCGGCTGAAACGGTTTCCGGTACGCCTACATACTTTTCATTTCCATCTTCTGCAAAAAACAGCGCCCCTGTATAGCAAAGCACGGTATCCGTTTGCTTTTGCAGGCAAGCAAACTGGGTTTCCAGTTTTTCCGGCAGCCAGACATCGTCGCAATCTAAAAAAGCCACCCACTCACCCTGCGCCGCTTCCACGCCGCTGTTCCGCGCCCCGCAAACGCCACCGTTTTGCGGCAAAAGCACGAGTCTTACGCGAGGGTCTTTCTTTGCGTATTGCCCCAAGAGTTCACGCGAGGCATCCGTAGAAGCATCATCCACGGCGATAATCTCCAGTTCGCGCATCGTTTGGCAAAGCGCCGAATCCAACGCCGCCGCCAAATATTTTTCACCATTATACACCGGTATAACCACGCTGCAGCGCGGCGTTTGTCTCATAATGACCGCCTCCTAAAAAGCGCACAAACCCGCATCATGCCTTTATAGCCTTTATAGCCTCCATGCACTCCGCGTGCAGCGCCGGGCTGGATGCAGCAAATACCGAACTCTGTGCATGGTAGGGCAAAGCATCCCCTTGTATATTCGTGATTTTGCCGCCCGCCTCCTGGATGATGCAAACGCCCGCCGCATAATCCCAAGGGAACAAGCTAAGCTCAAAAAAAGCCTCTACGCGCCCGGCCGCCACATAACACAAATCCAGCGCCGCGCTTCCGGAACAGCGCAAATCCAAAGCTTTATCAAACAAAGCGCGCGTGATGCGAAATGTATCGTCGACTTCCCTGCGCATATAAGCGGAAGCGCCAAACAAGAATATGGCGTGTTCTAAATCCCGCTGCACGGGCAGCATACTTTTTCCATTGCAGCAGGCGCCCTTCCCGCGCTGCGCATAAAATAGTTCGTCCAAATAAGGGTCGTATACCACGCCCGCCTCCACTTGCCCATCTTTGAGCCAAGCGACGGAGATGGCGCTGTGGTGTAAATTCCTTGTGAAATTTGCCGTACCGTCGATCGGGTCAACAATAAAGCAGTCGCCCGCAAAATTTTCCGCCTGCTGCGCATCGCCCTCTTCGCCAATAAAATGCGCGCCGGGCAGCGCCAGAAGCAGGGATCGTTCCAAATGCTTCTGCACCGCCACATCAAAGTCTGTAACAAAATTGCCAATGCCGGTTTTGCTATGCATAGCCTTTTCAATATCCCGCGCCTGCAGCATAATTTGGCCCGCTTCCCGAACAATGCCTATGATGGTATCCAACATATTATCGTTGCTTCCCCTCATGGTCGTCTATATCTTCGCACACGAATTATAGCATGGCAGCGACCTCCGCACAAGCCGGGGCTCACCCTCCATAAAGCCAAATGTGCGGGGAAACGGTATTGCGCGCTGCCCCACGCCCCGCCGGGGAACCAGTCCCTTTGGGGAGCTTCTTTAAAACCCGGCTTACCTCACCAGTTTGGCGGCAAAAGCATTCAAAAAAAGGCCGGCTAAGCCGGCCTTTAAGTGTGTGGCGGGAAAAAGGATTATCCCAACAGTTGCAGCACGCCCTGCGGAGCGGAGTTGGCTTGTGCCAACATAGCCGTGGATGCCTGCGTAAGGATGTTGTTGCGCGTGAAGTTCGTCATTTCCTGCGCCATGTCGAGGTCTCTGATGCGGCTTTCCGCAGCGGAGAGGTTCTCGGCGGAGGTGTCGAGGTTGTTGATCTTATGGTTCAGCCTGTTCTGCAAAGCGCCCAGACCGGCACGCTGTGAAGAAACCAGGTTCAACGCTGTGTTTGTGATGGTAATCGCATCGCGTGCTTCCGTGCCTGTGGCGATGCTGTACGCTTTGCCGGCCGCGTTTTTCAGGCCCAGCGCGGTTGCGTTCATGTTGCCCAAGCCAATCTTCAGCTCGTCACCCTGGTTGGCGCCGGTTTGAATGGTGAGCTTGTTGCCTTCTGCAACGCCTGTAAATTGGTTTGAAGCGCCGGCAGCGGTCAATAGATCGCCAGCAGCTGCCAGGTCTTGCTTTAACTGGTACGTAAAGGAAGAACCGTCGTCGAAGTTGATGGTGTGCGAACCGGCTTTTATGTGGTCCGCGGTGATGTTGACCGTCTTACTATTAAAAGTAAATTTAGTGGCATCGATAGCCACGGTGTCAGCAGTTACGCCTTCACCCAATGTCAGGAACATGCTGCCGATCGCTCTGCCATCGCCGCCCGCGTTTTTCACGTTGCCAGTTTGGCCATAGCTGCCATCGATAACGCCCATGTCGTTGAACTTTGTCTTTTTCGCCGTGTCGTCCAGCTCCTTAACGAGTTGCTGGAATTCCGCATCCAAAGCCGCGCGGTCTATGCTGGTTTCGTTTGTATCGGACGAAGACTGCACGGAGAGTTCACGCATACGCTGGAGAATGTTGTGGCTTTCCTGGAGCGCGCCTTCGGCTGTCTGAACCAGGGAAATCGCGTCAGAAGAGTTCTTGGAAGCCATTTTCAGGCCGCGGATTTGCGCGCGCATTTTCTCTGAAATGGCCAGGCCGGCTGCGTCGTCACCTGCACGGTTTACGCGGTAGCCGCTCGAGAGCTTTTCCATGGATTTCGCCACGGAGTTGGTGTTGATGGTGTACTGACGGTGGGTGTTCATCGCCATAACGTTGTTGTTGATACGCATTGTTTAATTCCTCCATGAATTATAATTTATTTTCGGCATCTTGCCTTCTTTCTATTTTTAACCAGCAAAG
>JAVBPK010000038.1:0-14537 GCA_031549625.1 Eubacteriales bacterium | reverse complement strand
AGCGACGAGAACGCGTATGTCCCAGCGCTGCCCGTCAGAACCACCGGCAGCTTGCTGGCGCCGTCGATCTGGTGCAGCGCGAACTGCGCCCCCGCCAACGCCTTATTCGTGTTGTCAACCTTCTGCAGCTTCAGCGTGTAGTCGAGCTTCGTATTCTCATATTTCAGCTCGTACTCGATGAAGTTTGTAGCCGTCAGCTTGAATTCCTTCATGCGGCTGCTATCCAGCGCGTATCCTGCCGGCGCCTGTGTTTCGATGGCGACGTAGTCTGTATCGAGATCCAGATTGTCGATGATGGCGATACCGTTGTATCCCGTCACCGCCTGGCCAACAGCCGTTGCGCCGCTGATGTACTGTTCCGCCGTGGTGTACAGCGCGTTCTTCTTGAATACTGCTATCTCCGCACCCACCAGCACGAGGGAAGGATCATCCTTGTCTACCTTCAGCGCCTTTATGCTGCCCTTCAGCGGGGAGTTCACGAACGTGTATTCTTCCACATACACATCTTTCGCCGTCAGGTGAATGATGCGCGGCGTGCTGTCGATCTGGTGACCGCTCGGCGCTACCGTTTCAACCAACTCATACCGGCCATATGGCAGGCCCGTAATAACCGCCTGGCCGCTCGCGTTTGTGCCAAACTGCGTAGCCGTGCCCGTGAGCGACGAGAACGCGTATGTTCCAGCGCTGCCCGTCAGCACCACCGGCAGCTTGCTGGAGCCGTCGATCTGGTGCAGCGTGAACTGCGCCCCCGCCAACGCCTTATTCGTGTTGTCAACCTTCTGCAGCTTCAGCGTGTAGTCGAGCTTCGTGTTTGTAAATGTCAGCGCGATATTCGCGTAATTGGAAGCCGTTACGCTGAACGATTGCAAGCGATTTGTATCCAGCGAATAGCCCTGGGGCGCCACGGTTTCAATAACCACATAGTCGCCAAAGTCTAAGCCGGAATATGTTGCGTAGCCGTCCGATCCGCTTGTTATCGTGGCAACCGGCGTTTGCGCGCCCGTCGTTAAGTACCAGGTCGGATCCACTGTCGTGCCGACCTTCTTGTAAATCTTGAATTCCGCGCCGATTAACCCTGCACCGCCGTCTTTATCTTTTTTGAAGATCCTGACGCTGCCCTTCATGGGCGCGTTGATAAAGCGGTACGTTTCCACAAATTCCGCGGAAGATGTAAGGTTGATCGAACGGGGCGTGCTGTCGATCTGGTGACCGCTCGGCGCTACCGTTTCAACCAGCTCATACCGGCCATACGGCAGGCCCGTAATTTCCGCTTTACCGGCGCTTGTCGTGCCAAATTCCGTTGCGACGCCACCCACAGCGCCCAAGGAAGCAAACTGGTAGCTGCCCGCGCTGCCCGTGAGCACCACCGGCAACCGGTCGGAGCCGCTTACCTGATATAGCGCAAAATTCGCGCCTGCAAGCTCCGCACCCTTCGCATCGACTTTTTCTACGCGGAGCGTATAAGCGCGCCGCTCGTTTGTGAATTTTACCGGAACGTTTTGATAGATTTCAGCCGTCAAAGAAAACTCTTTTAGCACAACACTATCCAGCGCATACCCGTTGGGCGCCTTTGTTTCGATAATGACATATTGGCCAAGCGGCAAACCGCCAAGCGTGGCGTAACCCGTGGAATCCGTCACCAATCTGCCTAAAACAGGCTGGGGGTTTACGGGGTTCAGGTACCAGGCGGCGGTTGATTGGCCCGCTACCTTCGCGTACACGGCAAACTCCGCGCCGCTGAGCGGCGTTGTGCCATCGGCTTTGTCCGCTTTAAATACTTTTACGCTGCCAAGCTGCTCCGCATTCACAAAACGGTAGCTCTCTTTGTAGGGCGAGCCGTTCATGAGGTAGATGGTGCGTGGCGTTGTGTCGATGATATGGCCGTTAGGCGCTTTTGTTTCCACCAGCTCGTATTTGCCATACGGCAGCTTGTGAATAATCGCGTTGCCCGATACCGTGGTTTCTATCTTGGTGGGTGTGCCGCTTGCGGCACCCACTCCATTGTATTCGTACTGGCCCGGATTGCCCGCATACAACGTGAGCAGCACAGGCAATTTATTTGTGCCCTCGACGCGGTACAGAGCAAACTCTGCGCCGCCAAGCGGGTTAAATTTGTCGTCTACTTTATTGATCGTCAGCTCATACAGCTCTTCGTTATTCAGCCACTGAATGTACTCGCCTTCGTCGTAGTTTGCGATCATGTCAGGCGTGATGCCCGCCGGCAAGTCGCTGTCCGCTACGCCGACGCGCACATAGCGCGGCGTGGTATCAAGCTGGTAGCCCGGCGCTGCCTGCACCTCTTCGATTATGTATACGCCATACGGCACGTTTGTGAAACGTACCAGCCCCTGCGCATTGCTGTAGCCCGGAATCGGCACACCTGTTTTGTTGCCGGACGCGTCAAGCTTTGTCATTTCGAATATGGCGCCCTGCACCGGCTTTTCGGCGCTGTCCTTTTTGAATATGACGATATCGCCTTTGCGCTTGGTATTTACGATACGTTTTTCTACAGTTTCACCATTTTTCGTGATGCTGAACGTTTCGCCGGAAATAGCGGTATAGCCCTCAGGCACGTTCATCTCTTCGATTGTGTAATCGCCATACAGCAAATCTCTAATAAAGAATTCTCCGTGCTCATCCGTTACCGCATCGATGGGGCAGCGGCTATCCGGCCCATTTATGGTGAAGGTGATGCCTTTGAGCGGCACGCCTTCATCCGTGACCTTGATAACGCGCAAGTTACCCTTGATGTTGTCGTTCATCACGGAAACAGGCAGCGGATTGTTGGGGCCGCTAATCGTTGCGGTGGAAGGCGTCGTAACGAGGTTGTACCCCTGAGGCGCCTTGATTTCGCGCACGGTGTACACCCCGGCCGGCAGGAACGTGACAAAGAAATTGCCGTTTGCGCCCTGCGTCGTAAATTCGGTTGCGGATGCTTTGGCCGTGGTGAGGCCCGTGTATTTGTACACTCCCGAAACAGGCCCGCTGGCTGTCACGTACTTGGTGACGCCTTCATCATTTACTTCGATGTTGAATACAGCGCCTGAAAGCCTTATGTTGTTCGGGCCAATTTTGCGCACTTCCAATTCGTACGGATAGTTCTTTACCGGCGTGGTCGTGAATGTGCCGCCATTTGTACCCGTATTCAGCGCGATGACGATCGGGTCTGCCAATGTGCGGTATCCCGGCTTTGCCGTTGTTTCTGTGGCAGTGTAGTTGCCATACGGCACATCCGCGAACACCGCGTAGCCCTGCGCATTTGTTGTTTGCGTCAGGTTGAGGGTTTCACCCGTGATCGTGGTGCCTTTTAAATTGAATGTGACGCCCTGAAGCGCATTGCCGTTTTCATCCTGTTTTGCCACCCTAACGGTTTGTTTGATCGGCAGGTTTTCGATGTCGCATTTGCCGCCCGTATGATCCCATACGACGGTGCCTGTGCCGTCATCCACGCCTACATGGAATGTGAGCTCTGTTGTGTTCAGGATAAACCCTAGAGGCGCTGTTGTTTCTTTGAGGTAGTACACGCCCTTGGCGAGGTTGGCAAACGTAACCACGCCGTTTGCGCCGGTGGCTACCGGCCCGCCTCCCGCTATGGCAATTTTATCGCCATTGGGTGCTTTTTGGTACAGCTCAAAGTATGCACCCTCAAGGTCTACATTTTTGCCGCTGCGCTTGAAGAATTTGTATATGCGGATGCTGCCCGCTTTTGACGGGTCGTAGTACGTGGCTGTTTTGGAAGCCGCATCCAATGTGATATTCTGGGTAACCTGCGTGGCCAGGTTGTAGCCGCTGGGCGCTTCTGTTTCCGTGATGGTATAAGCGCCGTACAGCAAATCCTTCATCGTGGCCGTGCCGCTGCTGTTTGTTACAACGGTGGTTGTGGTGCCCGACGTACCTACAGCCAATGTGCTGCGCGTATATACGCCGTTGCCGCTGTCTACAAAATTCACAAGGCTGCCGCTCAGGCGCAGTTGGAATTTTGCGCCGGCCAACGCGGTGCCCTGGCTGTTTGCGTCATATTTCTTTATGACGATTTCGCCTTTGTTCCATTTGTTTTTCCATGTGAGATTGATCGTGCTGCCCGAAAGCGCCACGCCTGTGGACGGGCCGGTCAATTCGATCGTTTCGCTGACCGTGCTGCCGGAACCGCCAACCGGCGGCGCCACGATTGTGAAGTATACATCCGGATACCCCTGCAATGTACCAGGGATGGTTTCGGAAATCCTATATTCGCCCACACCCAAGCCCGTGAATTCGACATAGCCGGACGAATTTGTGGTTTTGGGATTTGTCTGGCCCGTTACCGCGACATAATTGCTTCCGCTCTTTTTATACAGCGTAAACGATATGCCCTGGATGGCCGAACCGTTTTCGTCCTTTTTCGTGATCGCCACCTTGCCGGCGTTATACACGGAGTTGATGATATACGTGCCGACGTCCTTTTCGGACTTCTTTAAGATGACTTTTCCAGAAACAGCCGAACCGCTGATGTAATAACCGTCTGGCGCTGTCACTTCTTTTACCACATAGGCAGTACCATTAGGGTTGGTATACGGCAGCTGCTGGATCAGCGCGCCCGCTGTAGTGACCGTAAACTGAGTCACCCCGCCGGAAGTGCCGCCGAGATAGGTATACAGCTTTTCACCACTGCCGCCTGTGCCGTTGTCCGTGAGACGGATGGGGCTGCCTGTCGGATTGCCACTTGCATCCGCGAGATACAGCTCGTATAAACCGCCGGCAATGGTATCGCTCTGGTTGGAGCTTTTCAGCTTGCGGAAGCGCAGGCTGCCTTTTTCGTTATCTTTCTCGTTGCAGAACGTGAAGGTGGCTGCGCCCCTATTGGCGTTGTCTATGACGATGTTGCTGTTTCCCGTTGAATTTGTGAAGTACACCCGGCGCACGCTGCCCGTCGTCTCTTTTGTGATTTGGAAGACAATGGGCGCAGCAGCGGAGTAGCTGCTGTTTGCCGCCACTACTTCACGCAGCTCGTATGTGTTTGTGCCGTTTTGAATACCTGCAGTCAGGTAATGGATGTACATATCTATGCTGGTTTGCCCGTCCGGCAGGGTGACCGTGGCTATGGGCGTTGAGCCACCGTACTGATACAGCCCGAACGTTACCGCGCCCTTGATCGTTCCGCCGGTTTCCCAGCCCTTGCAGAGCGTCAGCTTTGCGTTTTTATATACCCATACTTCGGAAGTACCCACTACGTTGTTCGCGGACTCACCATCCTTGATGCTTGATACGTTCGCGTTGAAACGCAGCGAATAGGCGCCGTTTAGAATCTTCCCGGTGCCATTTTTAACCACGCTTACCGTTCGTCCGCCGCCAGAACCGCTGCTGACTGTAAGTTTAAACGGATTCTGCGCAGGGCTGTACACTTCGCTGCCGTTGATATAGGCAACCGTGGACGCAAGTGTATCTGTCGCCAATACTTTCCCGTCCGTTTCCGGCAAGATGCTGTCGTTGTACTGGCGCATTGCCAGTTCAAACGTGACTTGCGTTTGGCCGGGATTTAAAATGATATGGCCCTGCTGGCTGCCGCTGCCGTCGATCATGTACTTATTGATGATAAGCGACGAACTGGAGCTGGAAAGCACGATGATTTCGTCGTCGTATTCTTCCTGCTCTTTGATGACGAGCCTCGCCCTGTTGCGCAATTCACCCTGATAGGTAAGATCGTTCAGCTTTGCGTAATAGACGATGAGAAACTCACCGCCCGAGAACGGCCCCGATATGGTTAGCTCAAAGCTGTTGTCGGCCGTTTTCTGCTTTACCTGCGTGCCGTCCAAAACAGGACCCGTATGCCCCGGCAGCGTGGAGAGGCGCGTGATATACAAGCAGCCGTTTAAGTTGTTGCCGACCGGGTTGCCGTTTTGATCGCACAAGGAAAGCTTGTTGCTCAACACGTCCGTCACGCGGATGGTTTGACTGGAGTCCACCAGATTTGGCACAGTAATATTCAAGCGGTACGCAACCGGCTTCGCTCTGTCTTCGATGTACCAGTACCCATTCGTGTGCTTGATGAAGTTGCTGTATGGCGACTTGATAATGCCGTACTCGCCATCAAACTCACTGTTGTCGATGTCGATGCCGTGCTCGCTTTCGATGACATAGCCGCCGCTGACCGTGAGGATAATCTTTTCCCCGCCGCCGCCTGTATAGTGCGACAGGTCGATTTCCATGTTAATTTCAAAGGAAAGGTCAACCAGCGTGATGGAATTTGAAAACACCAGCGTGCACACATTATTTACCATTGTGCCGCTTGTCAAAATTCCCGCGTTCACCTGATCGCGCATCCAGTTTGTAAACGCGCTGTCGCCCGCTACCAATTTTACATACTCAGGGAATGTAATGGTGACGGTTCTTCCTGCGAAAAACGATGAGCCGCCCGATACCTGCTCAGATAACCGGCCGACTATTTTTACTCTATCTCTATGTCCTACTTTGCCATTAGTCTCGACGTCGATCACGATGCTGACATTTGCCGGCAGCGGCGCGTCTCCCAAGAGGCCCATCAGATTCATGTCGCCTATATTCTGACTCATGGCGGGATCGCCGTTCAGCGAAGGATCCAGCGTCGTTTCACCGCCCGGCGTTTGGCCCTCCAGGGCCGGGTCGCCAGCCGCCGGCGTTTCAGTAACGGTGGTGGTGGTTCCGTCCTGCGTGACGCCGATCTGGAGGTTTTCTCCAGTGGGATCTATAGACGTGGCAACGCCGACGCCCCCTGCTTGTGCAGGTGCGCCCGGCTCTGTCTGCGATTGATTTGGATCGAAGCTTTGATTGTGTTCGGCGCCAGCTTGCGGGTTTGTATCCGCCGGCTGTTGGTCATTTGGGCCGACGCCTTCCTGATTATTTATTTCCCCCTGCCCGCCTTCCGGCGTAGGCGTGGGGGTTACGGTAATCCCATCTCCGCTTACTGTGGTGCCCGCATCGTATGGATCGATGCTGCTCGCCCATGTGATCGCCATGTGGCTCAACAGCATGAGCAACACGAGCATCAGCGCCACAAATTGTTTAGACCTCTTCCCAGTATAGGTTTTCATAACATTTTCCCCTTCCCAAAATACGAAAATGTACTTCTCTGTTTTGTGGTTTTTGCGCATATCCGGCGTGGCTCTTTTTATTTATTGCCTTTATCTATATGCCTTGATGCGCAAAATTTCCATTATATGGTTTTCAAGCTCCCTTTATATATATAACAGCGCTGATTTATATATATGCACTGCTATGCGCTAATCGTTATGCCGCTTTGTCTACCATTTCGCACAGAATGATCAGCCTGTGGCTGCCCACCCCCAGCGGTGTGCAGGTAATAAGCGACAAATACCTGCCCGACGTGTGTTTGAAGAGTTCCGGAAACAAATCCTTTGGCAACACTTGGATTACTTCCACTACCTTGTAGACATACAATTGCGCTTGCATATCCGCAAGATTGACAACATCTCCCGGGGCCATTTCATTGAGACGATTGAACATCCGGCCCTTTGCTTTCATTCTGTGGCCAAACATCATGCAATTGCCTTGCTGCCCCGGCTTTGCCGAGCCGGAAAACCAACCCGCGCCATAGCGCAAACCGATTTTTGTTGTGCCTTGCAGCACCGGCAGCTTTAAGCTGATCTTTGGGATTTCCAATGTGCCTATGGCCGTTAAGCTGTTTGCGTCAGCAAGCTTTTGGGCCTTCTCTAATTCTTCCGGACTTTGGAACTGCTGCCCCAGCAATTCTTCCAGGCCCTGCATCGCCAGCCAGTCTTCGTCTTCGCCTTCGATCTCTGGCGCCAACGCTGTGAGTTTGATTTCGGATACACCGCGCTCTATGTCGGCTATGACTTCCTTCGATGCCCTTTCAGAGGCCCGCATCTTCCAGAAATCCATGCTCAGCAGCAATCCTGCCGCCACTAATACTAAAACAATACTCGCGATGCCCATCGTGCGGATGCATTTATCCACCAGCGCTTTACTTCCATTCATCCAAATCCCACCGCCTAGAATACGTGCCAGATGTTTGCATTAAACCACTGGTAGCCAAGATCGGCCGTGGGAAATATTTGTGCCGACATCAGTAATCCAACGATCAGCCACAACGTGAACACGATGAGAATGCTTAATCCCACCAAAATCGCGATACGCCCTATGTTGCGCTTTGAGGCGCCTGTTTGCGGAGCGTATGGCACGCGTTTTTTTTGCGCAGCCGGCTGTTGGGGCTGTTGCCGCCTTGGCGGGTATGCTTCCTGCGCCAGAGCCGCCGATCTTGGGCCCGGCTGCGGCCTTGCCTGCTGCGGCGGCATAGGCTGGCTGACTTGCCTTTCCGGCTGGGCGCCAAACGACGCCACCTGCGCGGAAGCCACTTCAAAAGCCAATGCCCGCATGGCAGGGTCCCTCTCTATTTCTTTGCCAAGTTGCTGGCGAGTAGCCTGACTGGTTTCGGTAATCAGCCTTTGTTCCGCCCGCGCCGGGATGAGGCGCTTGCGCATGAGCTGTTCTTCCGCAAGCGATTTGAGCCAAGCCGCCGTTACGTCTACCGTGCCATCGCCAATCAGCACTTCGTATACTTCCGCAAATATACCCCTTAGCATTTCGCGCGCCAGCTGCTTATCCTGACACCGGGACAACAACATGGAATATATGCTTTCTCCATATTGTTGGAATAATTGGCGAAACACTTCTTCCCCGCCTCTGTATGCACCGTTCATTAGTTTTGATGCGCTCATGTTGCTCCTTTGCTCAGTTCCCATTTTATCTTCACACTTCCTCAGATACCTGTTTGCCGATGTTTTTCGCATCTGGAAAGTTCTAATGCTGGTAACTGGCTGGTTTGCGGAAAGCGCTTTGCGGACGCCTCCGAGTAATTATTGGGTTTTATGGATAACTTACCCACTTATCCCACCGTATATTTGCATTTTACCAGCCATGAGTAACTAGTCAACCTTATTACGGTCTCATTTTAATCACATATTCAAATAAATTGTGAACATTCTTCCAAATTATACAATAATCCTTCAAAAAAAGCGAATCCAATGCGTTTTCAATCATGGACTCGCTTTTATTTTTTAAACCGTTTGTGCGTCTTATAAACGGAAATGCGCCGCCTTTTTCCCCGCTATTTTGCGCCAAACAGCGACGGAGCCGCTTCGCGGCAGATGGCTGTGAGCTCCTCGTCGCTCAATGTGGTCGTTCGGCCATCCCTGTACAAAATGTCTACTTTCTCTTTGACATTCACGACAGCGGCATCTTTTTTGGACAATGTGCCATGCATACGGTCCAGGTGCGTATTCATCCAATATGCAATGCCGGCAAGGCCGCTATGCGCGTCTACCACAACGGTGGGAGGGCGGTTTAAAATGCGTTCGGTGTTGAATATGTTGTAGATGCGCTCATCTTTCAACAGACCGTCCGCGTGGATACCTGCCCGTGTCGCGCAAAAATCTTTGCCCATAAATGGCGTTTGCGGCGGAATCTTGTAGCCGATCTCTTTTTCGAAATAGTCTGCGATTTCCGTGATGGCTCCCAGATTCATGCCATCGTCGCGCCCCCTGAGCCCACAATATTCGATTACCATGGCTTCTACCGGGCAGTTTCCCGTGCGTTCGCCTATGCCCAGCAGCGAGCAATTTACCGCCGCCGCCCCATACAGCCAGGCTGTGGCCGCGTTGCTTACCACTTTATAAAAATCATTATGCCCATGCCACTCCAGCATGGAGCTTGGGATGTTTGCGTACTGGCGCATACCGTATATGATGCCGGACACACTGCGCGGCAACGACGCGCCCGGATAGGAAACGCCCACGCCCAACGTATCGCAGCAGCGGATTTTTACCGGGATGCCGGACTGCTCGCTTAGTTGATTCAGCGCGTACGCAAACGGTACAACAAAACCGTAAAAATCCGCGCGCGTTATATCTTCGAAGTGGCAGCGGGGACGAATGCCGCGTTCCAGCGCCTTTTCTACGATGCCCAAATATTGATTCATGGCCTGCTTGCGCGTCATGTTCATTTTTTTGAATATATGATAATCCGAGCAACTTACCAAAATACCTGTTTCCTGGATGCCAATCTCTTTCACAAGATCGAAATCGCTGTCTGTCGCACGAATCCATGTGGTAACTTCCGGGAACCGATAGCCGCGCTGCATGCACAATTCCAACGCCTGCCTGTCGCGCTTGCTGTATACGAAAAATTCGCTTTGCCGTATGACGCCACGCGGCCCCCCCAAATCGTGCATCAAGTCGTATAACTTAAGAATTTGCGCCGCAGTGAAAGGTTCGCGCGCCTGCTGCCCATCGCGGAATGTGGTATCCGTAATCCAGATTTCATCCGGCATATGCATGGGAACCGTGCGCTGATTGAACGCCACTTTCGGCACTTCATCATAGTTGAATATTTCTTCGAATAAATTTGGTTCTGCCACCTCTTGCACCATGTATTTGTAGTAATCCTCACGCAAAAGGTTAGAATGGTCGTCATATACGATCTTGCTCATGCTCGTCTACCTCCAACAGTCTATTTCACATCCACGCATCCTTGCATGCATGTATACAATGTAGTATAGCCACCGTTTCCCGCCTTGTCAACCTCAATTTTTCCGTAATTTTAAGCAGGTACTCTATAAAGTTTTGCTATGATACCCCGATATATAGTAGTAAACACATCCTGTGTGTATAAATCTTGTGATACTAAGGAATTGTTATGAAATTGACTTTCTTCCAGCGAATTAGGACGCAGATATTGATGATTTGGTTGATATCACTTGCCGTTATCGTGTGCGCACTTGCTATAACGCTTTATTCCGCCTCATACAAGCTGATTATGGATTCCACCACAAATAACGCGTACAACATAGCCAAATCGCTTGCCGCCAGTATTAATGGAGACGTATTTAAGCAGATTCAATCCATCGAGGACGAAGCTACACCCGCATACCAGAATATGCGGGCAGAACTTGCGCGTGTGCGAGAAATGTCCGGCTGCAAATTTGTGTTTACCATGCGGAAGACCGCCAACGGTACTTACGCATACGTCGTTGACGGTTCTGAGGAACAGCTCCTCTCCCACGTGGGCGACAGCGCTGATGGTATCCCCGCATATGACCACGCCTGGAGCGGCCAGCCCTACAAGGAGGATCGGATTATCGACCAGGGCGAATGGGGCCTTCTCGCCAGTTCCTATTATCCCTTTGAAGACTCCAGCGGCGCTGTTGTCGGCTTTGTAGGTGTCGACTATGACGCGGAAAGCGCCTATAACGCGCTGCGCGCACTCCGCCTGCTCGCTATCGCCATCGCCGCCGGAGGCTTTCTCGTTTGCCTTGTGATCGGCATACTGCTCGCAAACCATATCACGAAACCCATCGTCGCTACCGCTGCATTCGCGCAGGCTCTTTCAAGCGGTTCCCTGAACGCGCCCATAAATGTCACCGCCAAAAGCGAAATCGGTTACCTCGCCAAAGTCATGGATACCGATATGCGCCAGGCGTTTAAAAACGTGGCGGCGGCGCAGACAGTGGCCGAAAAACAATCCAGTTATCAGGCGGATGAAGTGCAAAAGGTGCTTCTGAACCTTAGCCGCCTCGCGCAGGGTGAACTTTACTGCGATATGCAGGCGGCCCCCTGCGACAATGATACACGCGACCTGCACGATATCTATTCCGAAATAGCGCAGACGCTTCGCCACGCCACCAACAACATCACCACATACATCACCGATCTCACCACCACGCTGGATAGTATGGCGTCCTGCGATCTGACCGGTTTTGTCACCACAGATTATCAGGGCGATTTCGCCGTACTAAAGGACTATATCAACAGGATCTACCTTAATTTAAACAAAACGCTTGCTGAAGTTTCCGCCGCCGCCGGCCGCCTGGCCATAGGCACGCAGCATGTTTCCGCCGCCAGCCAGGATATTTCCCGCGGCGCGATGGATCAGGCCAGCGCCATACAGGAGCTGACCGCCTCCATCACAGAGATTGCCGCGCAAACGCAGCAAAACGCCGACGCCGCCAAATCGGCAAATACCCTAACGAGCGCCGCCAAGGAAGCAGCCGCGGCCGGCAACGTTAAAATGCAAGAATTGCAGGGCGCCATGGCACAGATCAGCGCTTCCTCTTCCGATATCAACCGCGTTATCAAGGTCATCGACGATATCGCCTTCCAGACAAACATATTGGCGCTTAACGCCGCTGTGGAGGCAGCGCGCGCAGGCATACACGGCAAGGGCTTCGCCGTTGTCGCTGAAGAAGTGCGCAACCTCGCCGCCAAGAGCGCCAGCGCCGCCAAAGAGACGGCAAGCATGATCGAAGATTCCATTCACAGAGCGCAAACGGGCACAAGCATCGCGCAGGAAACCGCCACCTCGCTCGGCAGCATTATGGACAGCGTGGAGCAGGCCGCACAGGTCATCTCCCAGATCGCGCTGGCCTCCAACGAGCAGGCCATCGGCGTAGAACAGATCAACAAAGGCATCGAACAGGTATCGCAAGTTATGCAGGGCAACGCCGCCATCTCGCAGGAGGCCGCCGCCACAGCCGAAGAGCTGGACGGGCATGCGAACTTGCTTTCGCAGATGGTCAGCCGCTTTAAACTGCGGCCCCCGGAAGGCGGCCCGCAGACCCAGGATGCCTACCAACCTCCGCTGACGACATCGCGAACCGCGCCGCGTCCCGCCCTGCAGCCTGGCAATGCCTCCACTTTCTCCCAGCGCAATGCCTTTGCCTCGCCCTCGGCACCGCCCAGCTTTATTCACTTATCGAATGAAGAGGATGATTTTGGCAAATACTAAAATGTATGTTATTAGAAACCCCTTCCCAAAATTCGGTTTCCTAACATATTGCTTCCGCCGACTTTGTCGGCGGCTTTTTTTCGCGCTCTGCGGCCGTTTTTTCCGCTCCTTTTAAAATCCCTACTATTTCAGCACCCGCCGCAATATGCTCTTATATAGGCCGCAACGTCTCTTTTGCCGCGGCCCGCTTTTCGGTATCAGAAAGAAAGGATGTGACTGTCTTGCTCATCTATACGGTCCTGCCTGGCGACAGCATTTTTTCCATCGCGAACACGTATGGATCCACAACTGCCCGCATTATTTGGGCAAACCAACTCAAATTCCCGGATCGCCTTGTCCCCGGGCAAGCGCTTGTAATCCCCGATCAAGCGGAGCTCCATACCGTACAAACCGGCGATACGCTTTACAGCATCGCGAACGCAAATATGCTCAGCCTGCAGGCGCTGCGTCAACAAAACGGCCCGCTCCCCGCTTTGCGCCCCGGCATGACCGTGTATATCCCCCATTCTCCCATTACCAGCCGTGATATCCTTGTGAGCGGCTACTGCTATCCGCATATTTCCAGCGATGCCTTACACTCCACGCTGCCCTTTCTTTCCATGATCGACATATTCAGCTACGAGGTGCGGCCCGATGGCAGCCTTGCCCCCATCAACGATCAGCGCGTAATCGAAACCGCCCTGATGCAGTCCGTCGCCCCCATCATGGTGCTTTCCAACATCGATGAAAGCGGCTCCTTTAGTTCCAACCTGGTAGCTACCATACTGGGCAGCCCCCGCCTGCAGCAAACGGTGCTTGACAATGCCTTTGCTATTATGCAGCAAAACGGATATGTTGGGCTGGATGTGGATTTTGAATATGTGCCCGCGGCCAGCCGAGACGAATACAACGCCTTTCTGGCGCGCGCCGCCGAACTGCTGCATCCGGCTGGCTTTTCCCTTTCCACCGCCGTGCCCGCCAAAACCAGCGCAAACGCAAGCGGGCTGCTCGTGGAAGGGTCGGATTACGCCGCGCATGGCCGTATCGCGGACCGCGTATTGCTCATGACGTATGATTGGGGGTATCAATATGGCCCCCCCATGGCCGTATCACCTTATCAGGAAGTAGAAGCCGTGCTGCAATATGCCATTACGGAAATACCGCCGCATAAGATTTTGATGGGTGTGCCCAACTACGCGTATGATTGGGAACTGCCTCACCGCCCCGGCAATGCCGCCACTTTGCTTTCTAACGTTGGCGCCGTGGAACTAGCCGCGGCGCATTGGAGCGAAATCCACTTTGATGAGCGTTCCAAAACGCCCTACTTTGGTTATCTGGATACACGCGGTCGCGAACATGTCGTGTGGTTTGATGACGCGCGCAGCTTTGAAGCCAAGCTGTCGCTTGTGCAGGAATATCAGCTTGGCGGCATAGGCTATTGGAATATCAATACGCTCTTTCGGCAAGGCTGGCTTGTCCTCGCCTCCATGTATGACGTGGTGCATGTTGTTTAAGGCCATTTATACTGGTTTGGATTCGATGCATGCTGATACAAATAGAAAAGAATAACAGAAAAGAAAAGATATGTTTTTATTTCCGGAGAGATACAATCCTTAAGATTCCCATTGGCGCGGCATTTTGCAGCGCCCTATCATCCCCCCGCGGGCGGAAGGAATTCCTCCCGCCCGCGGGGTTAAACTATTTAGCCTGCCGTCACCGCGTGCTCAATGCGCACGATCCAATCTTCATTTAGTATTTTTGCCGCAAACGCGACAACCTTTGCG
>JAVBPK010000083.1:0-6854 GCA_031549625.1 Eubacteriales bacterium | reverse complement strand
TTTATGTAGCCTGCCGCTATGCCAATGCCGCCGTCATACGGAGGCCGGCGGCGCTTCGCCCAGCAGCCCGATATCGGCGGCGGCGGAGCGCATGCCGTCGATGCATTTTGCTATGATTTCGTCCAGCTCTTTGCCGAGCATGGCGCAGCCGCTGTTGACAACGTCGCGGTTCACGCCCGCGGCAAATCCTTTGTCCTTGAATTTCTTTTTCACGCTCTTTGTTTCCAAATCCAAAACAGACCGGGACGGGCGCATAATGGCGGTCGCGGCGATAAGGCCCGTAAGCTCGTCTATTGTGTATAGCACTTTTTCCATATATTTGGAAGGTTCCACGTCTGTAACCAGTCCATATCCGTGGCTGATCACGGCGCGGATAAACGCGTCGTCATAGCCTGCGTCTTTTAAAAGTTCAACGGCTTTTATACAATGCGCTTCGGGAAACATCTCGTAATCCACATCGTGCAGCAAACCGACCGCGCCCCAATATTCGACGTCCTCGTTGGCCTCCGCCGCAAAATAGCGCATAACCGCTTCCACGCTCATGCCATGCCGGATAAGGGCCTCGCTTTTGTTGTATTGCTTGAGTACAGATAATGCTTTTTCGCGCATAATAAAATTACCTTTCTCGGTGGTTTGGCGCAAGCGTGGCCATACCACCAACTTTTGTAAGATATATGAACAAATGATAGCGTAAGAAATTTTAAAAAACAAGGCGAAATTTGTTTTCTAAGGGCAAACTATGAAAACAAGGGCCGCGCAAGCGCAGAATATGCAATAATTTCCTAATATTGCTTACAAAAAAATAAGGCAGAGTGGTATACTATATGCAGCATAAGGCGGCTAGCCGCATATGCGTTGGAGGAATGTTATGAGCAAAACCCCTAAGGGAAACGGACGGGACAGCGGCGCCTCGCAAAAGACGCCGGATATATATTACGAGGATACTTCCGCGAAAGGCGTAGGGCGGCGCACGGCGCAAACGCGCGCTATTCGCGGACGCCGACGTGTTTTTTTTGCGCTGCTGGCGTCGCTTATCGTTGTCGTGCTGCTGATTGCGGCACGTTCGTTGTATGTGGTATTTTACGACCCCATGCGTGCGTTTGACATGCCGCCCGGCATGCCCGCTCCTTCCGTGCTCATAGAAAATACGCCGTCGCCGAACTTGGTGGCGGCTGCGCCGCCGGCCGTAGACGTTACGCCTGCGCCCACGCTTTCGCCGGAGGAAGCGCTGCAAGCGCGCGCCGATACGGAATTCATGAAAAACAAGGTCAACATCCTCATGCTGGGCTGGGATCAAAGTCCGGAGCGCGAAGAAGAAGACAACGATGTGTATCGCGATGAGGACAACAATTACCGTTCGGATGTCATCATATTGCTGACGATCGATTTTGAAAAAAACAGAGTGGATATGATTTCCATCCCGCGTGATACATATGCGCCTATCTATAACACAAAAGGCCGCTGGAAGATCAACGCCGCTTTCGCCAAGGGCGGCAGCGCGGAAGGAGAGGGCTTTGAGTACGCCATGTATACGGTAAGCGCGCTCTTAGGCGTGCCCATTCAATATTACGCGGGTGTGGATATGGTCGGGCTTAAGGCGGTGGTGGATGCCATGGGCGGCGTGGATTACGACGTGGATGTGCGAATTAACCTCAACGGGCGCATATTGGAAAAAGGCTACCAACACCTTGATGGCCAGCAAGTGTTGGACTACTGCCGCGCGAGAAAGGGCATAAGCACGGATGTAGGCCGGGCGGACAGGCAGCAGCGCATGCTGTTTACCATATTTGAGCAGCTGAAAAGCCGAAACCAGCTTGTGAATATTCCCAAGATATATGGTTCCGTGCAGGATAAAATCCGCACAAACCTCAACAGCGAACAGATCGCCGCTTTGGCTGTGTTTGCGATGGGGCTGGATATGAACGATCTAAACAGACATACATTGGAAGGCTCCTACGTAAACGACGTGTACAGCGCCTCATTTTACGTGCTGAACAATTCCAAACTAAAGGCTCTGGTAAAAGAGATTTATGGCATCGACCTCAAGACGAATCCCGCGTATGATCTCGATTATGTGCGGGCGGACAAAGCGGTAGCTTCCGCCGCGCCCTATTTGGACGGAGCGAGCTATTTATTGGAAGTATTTGCGGCCGGGTCCGGCGCGGATGAAGTTAGAAACGCGGCGGAGGCCCTGCAGGCTGTGGCGGAGCGTTCCGCCAAAACGGGCAGCGGCGGCGACGAAAGCCCGCTGGATAGGGCGGCCATAGAAAACGCGATAGGCCGGCTGAGCGCCGCAATGCTGGCGCTGTGCAGAAACAATGGCGTCATGCAGGAAGATGTGATACGCACAAAGCTGCCGCCTGATTTATATAATCAACTCCCCACGCAGGCGAGCGCGCCGGATCAGGGCGATTTTGTCTCGCCGCAGATCCCGCTGGGGGACGACGGCACTCCCGCGGTAACGCCGCGGCCCCGGTACGTCGTACCCGCACCGCGCAAATCGTTGCCGTAAAAAAGTGTGCAAAAAACGGAGACCGCATGGTCTCCGTTTTTTTATAATTGCTTAGTTAAGGGCATCCTTGAACGCTTTGCCCGCTTTGAAGGAAGGGGCGTTGGAAGCTGGGATATCGATTTCTGCGCCTGTCATGGGGTTGTGGCCCTTGCGCGCGTCACGGTGCTTCACTTCGAAAACACCAAAGCCAACCATCTGCACTTTATCACCGGCCTTGAGAGCGTCTGTGACGGCGGATACGAAAGCGTTCAGGGCTTTCTCGGCGTCTTTCTTGGAGAGGTCACTTTTCTGCGCGACGGCGGCGATTAAATCGGTTTTGTTCATTTGTAGGATATCCTCCTTGCTGTTTAGCTATTATTTTTTTACTCGCATTTTGTTAATGCCGAAAACTATTGTACCAGTCTTTTTCGGGTTATACAAGCCTTTTGTCGCTTATTTTTGCCTATTTTGGGTGCTTTTTTACAGAATCCCACAACTTATCCTGCTCTGCTATTCCCAAATTCTGCAATTCGTCCCCATTTTCGAATGCGGCTTCCTCCATTTGTTCGAATCTGTTAATAAATTTATTTGTTGCGCGGGTCAGCAAATCTTCCGAATCCAGACCCAACAGCCGCGCTACATTGACGGCGGAAAAGAAAACATCGCCCGCTTCCTCCGCAATATTTCCGCTGCCTGCCATGGCCGATTCCAGTTCGCGTATCTCTTCGCGCAGCTTTTCCATCGCGTTTGTGGCATGGGGCCAGTCGAATCCGACCTGCGCCGCCTTTTTTTGCACTTTACCGGCGCGCATGAGCGCGGGCAGGTTGGTTGGCACGGCGCGCATGGCTTCGGACTGCGTTCTGAAATGTTTTTCCGCTTTCTTCAGTTCTTCCCATTTTGTCAGCACTTCCGTGGATGTTTTCGCCGTGCCGGTACTGAATACATGCGGGTGGCGGTATATGAGCTTTTGTACGACGCCGGTCGTTATGTCCCGCAAGGTAAAGCGGCGCTCAGTACCGGCGATATCCGCGTGAAACACGCACTGCATCAAAACATCGCCCAATTCCTCGCACAGCGCCTCGTCGTCCTGCTGATCGATGGCGTCAAGTACTTCGTAGCATTCTTCGATAAGCGCCTTTTTCAGCGTTTCATGCGTTTGCTCCCTGTCCCAGGGGCAGCCGCCGGGGCGGCGCAGTTTTCGTATGATCTCCTGAAGCTCGGTTATGCCGAAGCGTTCAAGCTGCAGCAGGGAAAGCGGCGGTACGGCTAAAACGGTCGTGGCATGGAAACAGCGCTGCCTGTCCAATGCATACAGCGGCAGTTTCATTTGCGTGTAGCTTCCGTCCTTCTGCATGTGGAAAAGAGAAACCTCGTGCTGCGGTGGGTAGTATTCCAATAGCAGCAATTTCAGCTCACCCGCCAAAAGAACGGTGTCCAGTTCCTCTATGAACAGCGGCAGCGCCCGGTCCAGCGCTTGCGGCATGGCGCTTGCGGCAGCTATGACGGCGGCGTCAAAGGCCATATTGCCGTTCGCGGCGGCGGCAAAGGCGTATCCCGTGCCGGGCAGCAGGTTTACGGGCGTGTCGTTTAGAAAGGCGCGCAGGCGCATATATGCGGCGCTGATATTCCCCGGCACAGCGTAGGTAACGTCGCTGTGGGGCAGCGCGGCCAAAAGCCGGCCGGCGATCAGGCGCTGCAGCGCGTCAAAGTCTACGGCTTGCTCGTAGAGCTCGTCCATCGTTTGGAAAGAAAGCCGGGCGTTTTGCAGCGGCAATACGCAGGGCGTTTGGCTGGTTTGCGTAAAAAGGCAGCGTGCCTGCTTGCAATGCTCCAGCACGGCCGACGAAATCGTTTGGGGCGTAGAAAGCGCCGCTATGGTAAGTGTGTTCACTTTTTCTCCTCCGTGCGGCCAAATATACGTTCCAGCCGCCTTCCGCCGGGTATGAAGGCGAGGTCCTCCGGGCTAAACGCTTTTAGCGCGATGATGGCAAGCAAGTATGCCACAACACCTGCGGCTACGGTGCATAATGTTGAGAGGTATCTGTTCCAGCCTATGTCGCCTATGACGCCATACAGCAGGCTTACGAGCGCGCCCATAACCAGAGCCGCCAGCAGGGGTTTGCCAAACATGTCGAAATATTTGACCTTCAGCTTTGTTTTGCGTATGAGGTAGGTCATATCCAATATGCCCGCCGTAGCATAACACACCACGGTGGAGACCGCCGCGCCCTGAATGTTGATGGTAGGTATGCGCATGAGTATAAACAGCGTGATAACTTTTAAGACGCCGCCGAACAGCAGGTTCATCACAGGCACGTTCGGCCTGCCGAGGCCCTGTATGATGCCCGTGAGCGTCTGCACGATCGTGAGGAACAATACGCCGATACAACCCGTTTGCAAAAGCCCGGCGGCAACGGCAAGCTGTTGCTCTTTCAGTACGGGGTACAGCATGGCAAGCACTGGCTGCGCAAGTACGAACAAGCCGATCGTGCAGGGCGCGCCGATAATAAGCGCAAGCTTCATGCTGGTGCGGGAGGCGTTGCGGACGTGTTTATAATCTTTTTTTGCCATGTACGCGGATACCGCGGGGACAAGGCTGACGCCGAGAGCCAGCGAAAGCACGGCGGGCATGTTGATAATCGGCGTAACAAAGGAATACAGCAGGGAGTACGCTTCCTTCGCCGCTTCCGTCGTATATCCCGCGCCAGTTAATAGGCGGATGATCGTGGCGTTATCCACAATCCCTGTGATGGGCATAACCGATGCGCCGATGGTAATGGGGATGGCAATGGCCAGCAGTTGCTTCGAGATATTCGCAAATGTACTTTTTGTTTTGCTTTTCGTGGATTGCGCCAATTGCGCCGCCAGCGACTTTTTCTGGCGCAGATAAAACAGCCAGATGGATACGAGCGCCAAGAACTCCGACAAGGATACGCCTATAAGCGCGCCCATGGCGGCGTATTCCGGCCCGCGCGGCAGCATGGTCATGGCCAGGTAAAAACCAAAGCCCAGTTTACCGATTTGTTCCATCACCTGTGAAACCGCCGTGCCGGTCATGCGCTGCAAGCCCTGCAAATACCCGCGGTACGCGCACATGAGAGAAACGAAGAACAGCGACGGCGCCATCGCCTTAAACGAAAGGGCCTGCTTGGATATTTCCACGGCCGCGTCTTTGCCGTATGTGAAAGAGGCAAGCACATCTGCTCCAAAGAACATAAACGCGGTGGTCAGTATGCCTATGCCGAGCAGCAGCCGGAAAGCCGTGCGGAACACGGCACGTGCCGCCCGGTAGTCGCCGAGCGTTACCCGCTCGCTGACCATTTTGGAAATGGCAGCGGGCAGACCGGCGGAAGAAATGACAAGCAGCGCGCTGTAATATTGGTATACAACGCCGTAATACGCCATGCCCTCCGCACCGACAAGGTTGTTGAGCGGAATGCGGTATACCGCGCCGATAAAGCGAACCAGAAGTCCGGCTCCCGCCAATATGGCGGCGCCCCCCACAAAGGATTTCTTTTCCACAGGATCTATCTCCATTCCGTCGGGCGCGCAAAACGACGGCGCCCGACCACTGTACAGTATAACAGGTTTTTGTTTTTTTGCCACGGAATGCCGGGGAAGAGAGCGCCGTGAATCCTCGCCTAAATAGGCAGGAAAGATACCGCGTTTCCACACGCGGTATAGCCTATGATACCATGAAACGAGCGCGAATATTACGATTTTGCCATATATTTTCATAGAATTTTTTGTTTTATTTCTTGAGCGGGCATAGTACAGTAAAGTAATAAAAGCTGGCAAGCGAAAGCCAGCTTGTAACGCGCGGGAGGTATGCGATGTGCGGAATAATTGGATACACGGGTAAGAGGCAGGCGGCGCCTATCCTGTTGGAGGGTCTGCGAAAGTTAGAATACCGCGGATACGATTCGGCCGGCATAGCCGTTTTACAGGATGACGGTATCCGCGTACAGAAGGCGCAAGGCCGTCTGGATGCGCTTTGCGGTCTAACGGATAATGGGCGCGTGTTTTGCGGCGACTGCGGCATAGGGCACACGCGCTGGGCAACGCATGGCGAGCCATCCGACACAAACGCGCACCCGCATCTTTCCCATAGTGGCCGCGTGGCGGTTGTGCATAACGGCATAGTGGAAAACTATATGCAGCTGCGCGACTTTTTACTGGCGCACGGGTATTCTTTTTTATCCGAGACGGATACGGAAGTCATTCCGCAGCTTTTGGATTATTGTTACCATGGCGATCCTATACACGCGGTACAAGAGGCCATGCGCCTGCTGGAAGGCTCGTTTGCGCTGGGTATTCTTTTTGCGGATTTTCCAAATCAAATAGTGGCCACGCGCAAGGATAG
>JAVBPK010000068.1:0-63776 GCA_031549625.1 Eubacteriales bacterium | reverse complement strand
GTCGGTTTGTTCGAGGCTTTCCAGCAGGTGCCGCTCCGTACCGCGGTCTACGCAGTTGAGTATCTGCACCAGGCTGTCTATGCCGCCGACAAGCGTTTGGTTGCCCATAATCATGCTGGAGAATTTGTTTTCTAGCACGCGCTCCGCTTCTTTTACGTATTCCGCCGATGTCACGCCCATGTTCGCGATACGAGCGATAACGCTCGTTTGCTTTTCGAGCGGCAGCGAAGCAAGCACGCTTGCCGCCTGATCGGCTTCGAGGTAAGACAGGATGAGCGCGATGGTTTGCGGATGCTCGTTTTGCAGGAAGTTATACACTTGCGTGCTGTCCGCACGGCGAACGAAATCAAATGGGCGCACGCGCAGGGCGGACGATAGTTTTGTGATAAGCTGCGACGCACGGTCGGCGCCAAACGCCTTGTCCAATATTTCTTTCGCGTAGTCGATGCCGCCTTCGGAGATGAATTTCTGCGCCATGCAGACTTCGTAAAACTCCCGGACAACTTCTTCTTTTGTTTCCGGATCTACGCGGCGCATGCTGGTGATATTCAACGTAAGCTGTTCCACTTCTTCGTCGGTAAGGAAGTGGTACAGCTTCGCCGCGTAGTTTTTCCCCAGTGTGATCATGAGCACCGCTGCTTTTTCTCTGGGCGACATGGTCTCGATCATATTACTCACCTGCCTATTTCATCGGATAGCCAGTTGCGTAACAGCTGCGCCACCGATTCCGGGCTGCTTTCAATATAATTTTCCAGTGATGCCAAATTCGTATCCTCTTTTTCGAGGATGGCCAGCGCTTCTTCCGGCGAAGGCACGATGTCCTCGTCCGCCAGCAGATCAATTCCCTCGCTGTCCTCGCCCATTTCCTGCGCGCGCGGCTTTCGCAATGTGCGCACAACCAGCAGCAGGATAATCATGATGATGATGCCCGTGCCAAGCAGTATGGCCAAGCGGATATATTGCGCTTTCTGCATGCTTTGCTGCATTTGCTGCTGCAGCTGCATGGTGTTCTCGATCTCACTTGCGCCTGCTTCGACCGGTTTGAAGGGCAACATTTCCGCGCGCACGCGCGCTTCGTTTACGCCCACCGCCCCTGCAACGATGCTCTTCACTTTTTTGAGATAATCCTCTTCGTTGTCGCCAAACTGTACGCTGTCGAGTATGACCGCCACAGACAAGTCGCGTATACTGCCCTTTGCCCGTTCGATCTGGGTGCGCTTCTCGTTGATTTCGTAGTTTGCTTCACGGCTTAGCTGGGAATACAGCGTGTTGTCATCCTGCTGGATTTCTTGATACTGGGACAGTACACCGTTCGGGTCAAAGCCCGCCACATCGCCTTCCGTCCCGTTGCGGACGAGTTCCGCCAGCTCTTTCATGCTGACGATCAGGCCCTCAGTCTGGCCTTCCACCGGAGGGGCAAACACGATATCCTGCGTGCTGACCTTGTCGAAATCGAGCTCTACGTGTACCTCGACTATGACGCCCTCTTTGCCAAACACTTGTGAAAGCAACGTGTATACCTGTTCCTGCAGCGTCTTCTGCATGTCCGTTTGCAAACGCAGCTGGGTGTCTATGAGCTCCGTACTGCCAATATCGTCCGTCTTGAGCTCGTAAAGGTTCATTTTGGTGTCGATGATGCGAACTTCCGTATCGGACAGGCCCGCCACGGCTTTTGTAATCAACGCGTATATGGCGGCTACTTCTTTTTCGTTGAGCGTCTGGCCCTCTTTTAGTGTGAGCACCACGGAAGCCGTGGCCGGCTTCTCGTCTTTAGGCAGCACAAACGCGCCCTGTTCTTCGTTGTTGATAAGCACGAAAGCATCATCTACTTTTTCGAGCTGAATGATCGCGTTGCGCAGCCATTCCTGCAGCTGGTACTGGCGGTACATATTCTTTTCCATGTCGGTGGTGCCAAGGCCACCGCCCATTTGCGAAACGTCGTAGTTATAGCCGCTTTTCGGGTACCCATCGCCCGCGAGCTGCATGCGGACATTGTCAGCCACGCTTTTTTCCACCATTATGGTGCCGCTGCCCTGGGCTTTCGCTTCTACGCCCATTTCGTTTAGCCGTGTCATGACTTCGCCCGCGTCCTCCGGACGCATGCCGCTATAGAGCACAGCATAGGTTGTTTGGGAAAGATACACGGACGCGGCAACGATAAGCGCAAGGCCCACCGCCACCAACACGATCAAACGTGTGCGCCGCCCCTTTTCCATAGCCTTGAAATATTCCGCCAACCTGTTAAAGCTGTCTTTGATAGTAGCCGCCAATATGACCACCCGTTATTCTTAATATTTCTTCATGCATCGTCATGGTTGAAGCAATACTTTTCCAGAACCCTTGGTCGTACAAAGGGTAATCGAAAAAAACATGCCCGGACACATGATCACCACAATATTATGTGTTGTATACATTGTATACCCCAATATAGAGTAATTCAACACTTTTTTCGCGATATTTGCCAATAATTCGAGCTTTTTCTCCTTAATTTATATAAGCATTGCCTGGATCGCAATATATAGTATGCATATTTTTCCCAATCCCTATATATAGTTATTTTTTACTTTTTGGTTAAACATCTGGGAAAATACATTTTTTATCCATTTTGCTAAGCGGCAAAAAATTACGGCAACTTTTTTGCAAATATTTTTCCATAAATACCCTGTTTTTGCCTATTTTCGTGTACACCGCCGCGCATTGGTGCTAAAATGAAAAAAACATGCATTTTCTGCTAAAGTTTTCAGGCGAAAACACGTAAAAAGAACTAGACGCTGTTTTCGCGCGTTTCCATAGCGCCGGAATCGCCAGAAAACAGAATGCAGGATGCATCGTCCGGTAGCTTTTTGGGCATGAGGCCGAAAAACATTCATGGAGGAAGCATTCTATATGCGTATCAACAACAATATCATGGCGATGAATACCCATCGTCAATACACCATCAACACCAATTCCGTTTCGAAGTCTATGGAAAAGCTTTCGAGCGGGTACCGTGTGAACAGGGCAGGCGACGACGCAGCCGGTTTGGCCATCTCCGAAAAAATGCGCGCCCAAATCCGCGGACTTCGGATGGCTTCCAAAAACTCTTCCGACGCGATTTCCCTGGTACAAACAGCCGAGGGCGCGTTGCAGGAAAGCCACAACGTACTCCAGCGCATGCGTGAACTCGCCGTGCAATCCGCGTCGGACACAAACGAAACCAGCATAGACCGCGCGGCTTTGGATGCGGAATTCCAGCAGCTCATCAAAGAGCTCGACGATACCGCCGCCAAAACAAAATTCAACAACATGGGCGTCATCGACGGCTCCTACTCCGGTTCCGGCACCACGACAAACATTTTAGCCGGCAATGGCACCGCATACTTAACGGAGTTTGTCGGCAGCACGGGCATGGTAGCGACAGATACCTATACCCTCACGAGCGGAACGGACGCCGACGGCAACTTCCTGCTGACGCTTGAAAACAGCACAGGCGCAATTGTAGGTTCCCTCACGCTTACCGACATACAGATTGGTTTGCTGGACTACAAAACGGGCGACGACGTCCGCCTGCAGCTCAATGACGGCAGCGCGCTGCGCTTCGTGGCGCAGAGCGATATCACGGACGTCACAACGCTGGCCGCAGACGTGAATGCGGCCATGGATGGCAACGACACCGACGACATCGTATGGACGGGCAAGCCCATTACCATACAGACGGGCGCAAACCAGGGCGACGAGCTGCAAGTGAACATCGCCGCCATGGACGCAACAATACTGGGCGTTAACAAATCGTCCATCGCGCAGGGCCGCGACGCGCGCCACGCGCTTTCCCGCACAAACGATGCTCTCAACGCCGTTTCCACACAGCGTGCCACGCTGGGCGCCTTGCAAAACAGGTTGAATCATAAGATCAACAACCTCGACACCTCCGCCGAGAACCTCTCCGCTGCGGAAAGCCGCATAAGAGACCTCGACATGGCGCAGGAAATGACGACATTCACTCGGAATAACATTCTCGTGCAGGCCTCCACCGCTATGCTGGCGCAGGCCAACGCGGCCCCACAGGGCGTGTTACAACTACTGCAATAAGTAGTTTGCGTTTTACCCCTCATGCGGCGCTGGAGGAGCACGGCGCCGCGTGATCCCTTGTTTTTTACAGCGGCGCTGTAAGATATGTTTCCGCCATGGTTTGCCATGGCAAGTGTAGCGAAGCCTTTTGGCTTCAAACCTGCCGGCGGCAGCATTTGCCGTCAAACTTCACAATAAAATAAAAAGGCAAGATGCCGAATAAACAATTCATGGAGGAATTGAAAAATGCGTATCAACAACAACATCATGGCGATCAATACCCACCGTCAGTACACCATCAACACCGTTTCCGTGTCAAAATCCATGGAAAAGCTCTCGAGTGGCTACCGTGTAAACCGTGCGGGTGACGATGCAGCCGGCTTGGCCATTTCCGAAAAAATGCGCGCACAAATCCGCGGACTTCGGATGGCTTCCAAAAACTCTTCCGACGCTATTTCCTTGATTCAAACAGCCGAAGGCGCGCTGCAGGAAAGCCACAACGTGCTTCAACGCATGCGCGAACTCTCCGTGCAGTCCGCTTCTGACACAAACGAAACCAGCATAGACCGCGCGGCTTTGGATGCGGAATTCCAGCAGCTCATCAAAGAGTTGGACGACACGGCGAAAAAGACAAAGTTCAACGACATGGGCGTTATCGACGGCTCTTATTCCGGCACAGCGGCCGCGGGCGGCCTCGTCGGATTTACGGCGGGCATAGGCCTGGTAAAAGACGAAGTTTACACCATGGCAGCGGCTGCTGCATCTGGCGTGCTCACCGTCACACTTACCGGTGCCACAGCGGGCGAGGTTGGCAAGCTTACGCTTACCGACGAACAAGTAAAAAATCTCGATATCAAGAACGGCGACGAAGTGCGCCTACAGCTGAATGACGGCTCCGCGCTGACATTTACCGCCGACGCCGATATCGCGGATGCGGCAACGATGGCCACAAAAGCAACAGCCGCTATCGACAGCAAAACCGTCACATGGACAGGTAAGCCCATCACCATACAGACGGGCGCAAACCAGGGCGACGAGCTGAAGCTGAACATCGCCGCGATGGACGCCACCATACTGGGCGTGAAAACCCAGAACATCGCGCAGGGACGCAATGCCCGTCACGCGATCTCCCGCACAAACGACGCGCTGAATGCCGTTTCCACACAGCGTGCCGCGCTGGGCGCTTTGCAAAACAGGCTGAACCACAAGATCAACAACCTCGACACCTCCGCCGAGAACCTCTCCGCCGCGGAAAGCCGCATAAGAGACCTCGACATGGCGCAGGAAATGACAAACTTCACACGCAACAATCTTCTCGTGCAGGCCTCCACCGCCATGCTGGCGCAGGCCAACGCAGCCCCACAGGGCGTTCTCCAGCTATTACAATAAGTACATATTCCCTTTCATCCAGTGCCGCGGCATAAAAGCGGCACTGGATAGATTTGCGGCTTTTACGGTGAAACCCCGTAAAAATAGTTTCCGGCAGCGATAAAAACGCCTGTCGTTAGTTCCCATCACAAAAAAGGCAAGATGCCGAAAAAATGAATTCATGGAGGAATTTATCAATGCGTATCAACAACAACATTATGGCGATGAACACGCACCGCCAGTACACCATCAACACCAACTCCGTGGCGAAGTCCATGGAAAAGCTCTCGAGCGGCTACCGCGTAAACCGCGCTGGCGACGACGCTGCCGGCCTGGCCATTTCCGAAAAGATGCGCGCTCAAATCCGTGGCCTGAAAATGGCTTCCAAGAACTCTTCCGACGCGATTTCCCTGGTTCAGACAGCGGAAGGCGCGCTGCAGGAAAGCCACAACATCATCCAGCGTATGCGTGAACTCTCCGTACAGTCCGCTTCCGACACGAACGAAACCAGCATAGACCGCGCGGCTTTGGACGCGGAATTCCAGCAGCTCATCAAAGAGCTGGACGACACGGCGAAAAAGACGAAGTTCAACGACATGGGCGTTATCGATGGCAGCTATGGCCAAATCGGCAATGTCATGGACAACGCGGCCTCCAAGGGCACTGCTGCCACGGCTCTGATCGGCAGCACATTCTTTAGCGGCGGCGAAAAAATGGGTGCAGGCGCCGTCACCGTCACGTTGAGCGCAGCGAACGGCTTTACATTTGCCGGAACAGATTCTACAAACACAGCTATTGCCGCAAACACCTATAAAGTAGCACTGACCGCGGATCACACCAAAGCCGGCGCACACACCATTAATTTCGGCGACGGTTCTTCCTTTACGTACCAGCTTAGCAAAGACCTTGCGCCGGCTACAAATGATGCTACCGGCTGGGCAGCCGCGCTTACCGCCGAATTCAAAGCAGGCGGCGTGGCGTTTGCAGCCTATGATCCGGGCAAAACGCTGACCATCCAGACAGGCGCAAACCAGGGCGACGAGCTGAAGATTAGCCTCGGCAACATGAACGCAACCGCGCTGGGCCTCAAAACCGCGGCTGCCAAACCGTACACAATCGCGACGGGTGCGGAAGCGCGCGACGCCATCACCATCACAAACACGGCGTTGAACCTGATCTCCACACAGCGTGCCGGCCTGGGCGCTTTGCAGAACAGGCTGAACCACAAGATCAACAACCTCGACACCTCCGCTGAGAACCTCTCCGCCGCGGAAAGCCGCATAAGAGACCTCGACATGGCGCAGGAAATGACGAACTTCACGCGCAACAACATCCTCACGCAGGCTTCTACGGCCATGCTGGCGCAGGCCAACGCGGCTCCGCAGGGCGTACTGCAACTGTTGCAATAAGCACAAGGTATTCCCTTTCATCCGGCGCCGCCGCGTAATGGCGGCGCTGGATAGCTGTCCGATTTTTCGGCGCTTGCGCCCTAAAATATGCTGGCCGCCACGGATGGCAGCCGTTTTTTAACCGACCAGCCACGCAAACACCTTGTTTCTGGCGGCATTTCACCGCCGTTCATTCCAAACTCTAAAAAGGCAAGATGCCGAATAAACAATTCATGGAGGAATTTATCAATGCGTATCAACAACAACATTATGGCGATGAATACCCACCGCCAGTACACCATCAACACCAACTCCGTGGCGAAATCCATGGAAAAGCTCTCGAGCGGCTACCGCGTAAACCGCGCAGGTGACGACGCTGCCGGCCTGGCCATTTCAGAAAAAATGCGCGCGCAGATCCGCGGCCTGAAAATGGCTTCGAAGAACTCTTCCGACGCGATTTCCTTGGTTCAGACAGCCGAAGGCGCGCTCCAGGAAAGCCACAACATTCTCCAGCGTATGCGTGAACTCTCCGTACAGTCTGCTTCCGACACAAACGAAACCAGCATAGACCGTGCGGCTTTGGACGCGGAATTCCAGCAGCTCGTTAAAGAGCTGGACGACACGGCGAAAAAGACAAAGTTCAACGACATGGGCGTCATCGACGGTTCTTATTCCGGCACAGCAGCCGCGGGCGGTCTTGCCGGCTTCACGGCGGGCACGGGCCTGGTCGCGAGCGACACGTACACCATGGCAGCAAGCGCCGCTTCCGGCACGCTTACCGCCACGCTCACAGGCGCCACATCCGGCGTAGTTGGCAAGCTCTCGCTTACCGACGAACAAGTAAAGAATCTCGATATCAAGAACGGCGACGAAGTGCGCCTGCAGCTGAATGACGGCTCCGCGCTGACATTTACCGCCGACGCCGACATCGCAGACGCGGCAACGATGGCCACAAAAGCAACGGCCGCTATCAACAGCAAAACCGTCGCATGGACAGCCAAGCCCATCACCATACAAACAGGCGCAAACCAGGGCGACGAGCTGAAGCTGAACATCGCCGCCATGGACTCCACCATTCTGGGTGTGAACAACCAGAGCATCGCCGAAGGCCGTGACGCGCGCCACGCGATCTCCCGCGTAAACGACGCTTTGAACGCCGTTTCCACACAGCGTGCCTCGTTGGGCGCTATGCAAAACAGGCTGAACCACAAGATCAACAACCTCGACACGTCCTCCGAGAACCTCTCCGCTGCGGAAAGCCGCATCAGAGACCTCGACATGGCGCAGGAAATGACAAACTTCACGCGCAACAACATCCTCACGCAGGCCTCCACCGCCATGCTGGCGCAGGCCAACTCCGCTCCGCAGGGCGTGCTGCAACTGTTGGGATAATCCCTTTTTCCATCACACACGTAAAGACCGGCCTGGCCGGTCTTTTTTTTGAGGGCTCTGCCACACAGCCGCTTTTTCGCATAAGCTTTCAGCATCAAAAAGGAGGGACGCCCGCGCCCCTCTTTAACTTTGCACGTTCACCATGTTCATGTAAAAAGCAACTACTCGGTCATATTCATCATTTCCGCTATTTTATTCACGTAGTCCGATACGCGCAGTATGGAATCGTCTACGCTTTCGCTGACTTCGGCGATAGCCTGTATGGTGTTTTTGGCGCGCGACCCGGTATCGCCCACTTCATTGACGGAAGTTTGCACGCTGGAGGCAAGCTCGCGTATGGCCTGCGCAACGACGGCAAATCCCTTGCCGGCTGTACCGGCGCGGGCAGCTTCCACAGAAGCGTTTAGTGAAAGCAGTTGTGTTTGCATGGCCATGCTGTCTACCACGTCCGCCATTTTTCCGTAGCTTTCTATAATGCTTTCCACTTCGCGCACGCCCGCCAGCACCTCTTCAAACTGCTGCTTGATACCGGCCACTTCACCGGAAATTCTATTTAAGTTTTCGGTGCTGTTTTGGCGTTCGTGCAAGAAGGCTTCATGGCTCTGCAATATGCTTATGCGCGTTTTTTCTATGCAGTTTTCCGGCACATTGATGCCCTTGGCGATGCGCGCAGCCATGTTTTCGCATGTTTCGCAGCCACAAGCGTAGCAATTGTGATTACGCTGCGCGTGCGTTTTTTTGCCAAGATCCTGCATAGCCTTCTCGACGTCCGTATGCGTATAGGAGATGGAATGGACTGCTTGCGGCGTGTAGCGGCGGAGATAGTCCGTCATTTGCAGTTGTTCATCAAAAAGATTAAAAAGCTCGGTTTCCTCGTATTTATCTGTTTTTTGATTCTCTTGCAGCGCCTTTTGGCGGGCGATATCCATTTTTTTATTGATTTCGAAAAGGGACTGCTTGTGCAAGCATCCCGTGCCCGCGTTGCAGCCTTCGGCGCAGTTCAGCACGTCGAATATCGCCGGTAAGTTTCCGGCGCGCTCGGCGGCAAAATCGTCTATATGCTTATACACGACGCCGGTGCCCTCTGATTTGTCTACGCGCAGCCCCTTGCCGATGTAGAATTCGACGTTTTCTTTCAGGCCACCCGGCATGGAATAAATACTGCCCAAGGACGAATCAACATGGTCGAACACAAAATCGGCATGCGGAATATGCACGCCGTTTGTTTCGATATATTTTTGCAGCTTTTTGAATGTGACATTGTATTGCACGAGTCCCGTTTCGTCAAATTCGTTTGCTTTGGCGATGCAGGGCGACAACGCGGCTATTTTGCCTTGCACACCAAGATGCCTGCGCATAAAGACGGCGGTGCAAAGCATGGGGCTATGCACCGGCGAAAGGGATGCGAGCAGAGTAGGCTGGTACTTTTCAATATATCCGACAATTGCCGGGCAGGGCTGCGTAATGAGCGTTTCCGGCTGGTTTTGCTGCACATAGCGTATATGCGCCCACGTGCAGATATCCGCGCCTAAAGAAACATCGGCTATCAGCGAGACGCCCTGGTTGCGCAGCCAGGCCAGTATCGATTCCCCGTTTTTAAAATTGGCACGCATGGCCGGCGCCACAAGCATGGCAATGTTCACGCCAGACTTCAGATCGCGCATAAACCGTTCCGTGTCGTCGATATAATCACGCGCCTCATGCTGGCAAACATCAAGGCAGGCACCGCATGCAATACATTTTTCCGAATCGATCTTCACTTTGATTTGCCCGTCGCTGTCACAAAAAACCACATTGCTTTCTTCCAGCGGGCAAACGCGAACGCAACGGTTGCAGCCCTCGCACCTTTCGAGAACCGTTGTGATGATTTCCCTCATGTACCCCTCCAAACAATCGACCAGTCAGTTGTTCAAGAATCACCTGTGCGCTGCACGCGCTTCTCCACATTACAAAATATGTCATTTGAAAAATAAAAAAGAAAAAGGCGTGTTGCGCGCCCGCGCCGCCTTATTCTTTGTTAAATACATTCGGTTGTGCGACTGGCTGCGCTTCTTGCTTTATCCCGCCCGATGCAAAAAAATCCACTACCGGCGTGCTGAGCGCGGTCTTATTGATATCGATGGTCTCTTCCAAAAGCTCCTTGCGGAATATCCGTACCTCTTTAGGCGCGTCGATGCCCACGCGGACGCGGTCGCCTTCTACGCCAAGTATTTCGATGGTGATATTCGGCCCGATGGCCAGCTTTTCACCCTTCTTTCTCGACAATACCAGCATCGGCCTGCACCCCCTCTTTCTTCAGCTTGTTCATAATCATATCATAAATAGGAAGCCGTATGGGGAGGTCTTTTGCATCGATTATGAACTGCTTGCCCATGCCCTGTTTTGCGTTTACGACGATCGGCGCGGCCATGTTTGCCGTCATCTGCCGAATGTCTTCGGGGATAACGACTACATTCATGATGAGCAAATCGTCTTTTCCCTCGAGTTTTAGTTCTTCCATTTCGCAGTCGCGGATTTCGATGAAATAATCTTCCATAAATTCAAACGGGATGATAACGGGCAGGCAAATATGTTTGCTTTCGATGGATTGCAGCCAATAGAGCGGCTTTGATTCCGTGACCTCCAGTATGATGTATTTATGGAGCTCTTCAAGCCCGGGAAGCCCATGCGCAAACTCTATTATCCTGCATTCCTGCAGTTCTATCTGTCCGAAGCGCTCGGTTTCGATAATCATGCTATTTTACCACCTTTGTACCAGCTCTATACTGTTTTATCCACATTATTGCCCACAGGGTCTTTTACTTTTTTCGGATTCATTTTAAAGCGAACAACGGGCTCGTTGCGTATGCGCACTTCCACAGAATACGGTTCCACCTGGATTTCCGGCGCGTCGGCTTCCTCCCATTCGATCTCAAGCACATAGTCTGACCATTCGATAGAGAAGTGGCCTTCGTTCCACTCAACTTTCGGCGTGGCGGGATCCAGCGACTGCAGCTGCACCTCGGGCATCGGTTTGTGCAAAAACTCATCTTTCAGTATGATGGGTATTGTTTGGCCCGTTTCAGTATGGGCCATTTTATCCCCCATCACGGAAAGCTTGCCAATCGCTTCCAATGTTTTTTGGCGCATGCGGCTTTTGTACTCAGGCGAAAAGCCCGTACCCAAATTGCCCTTGATTTGCTTTTGCACATCTGCCCAGTTCATTTTAAATGTAGGCTGCTGTCTTTCGATGTGCATGGTTGGGCGCTTGGTGCGAATGCGCATCCTCGGTTTGCTGTGCGTAATATGCAGTTTTGCGTTGTGCGTGGTGATCTCCAACACAGGGCGCTCACTTTGCACTCTTACGGCATCCATGCCAATCACTCCTTGAATTTGTATTTATGCTAATTCAGGTAGTTCAAAAGCGTAGGCTGTATGATCTTAGCGCCTGCGCTGAGCGCGGAAAGGTATACGGATTCCGCCATTTTGAGCCCCATGATAGCCTCTGCCTCATCCGCATCTTCCACGCGGGATTTGATTTCCGTATAGTTGAGAATATCATCCGCATAGCGGCTGGCCATCAGATCCAGCCGGTTCGTGCGGCCGCCGATATCCGCGAGTATGCTTAGTATTCTATCCTGCGCGCCTTTTTGGGCAGGCGCGCCGGCAGATCCCGGTACGCCGTTCAGCTGGGAAATATACTGGCTGATGTCGTCAAATGTGGAAGCCGGATTGTTCAGCGTGGTGTAAAGATTGTCGAGTATGTGATAGATGTTTTCATCACCGATACCCATCACCTTTGCGCCGGAGATTGTTGTTTCCATTTTTAGCCCGAATCCGATCTCGAATTCGATGGATTCCTGGCTTTCCGCTGTCAAATCCGCCACATTTGCCGGATCGGTCATATCGATGCCTTTGTAGCAGATTTTACCGCCAACCAGAGTAAAGGGGCGATCCGTCGTCATGTAGCCGCCAAATATGTAGCGCGCGCTTTCCTGGCTGTTTGCTATGGTCAGCACTTGGTCGCGCAGCTGGCCAATCAGCTGGGCGGTAGCTTGCCTGTCCATGGTGCTGTATGTTTGGGACGTAATCTGCACTGTGTTTTCATACGCTAGCTGGATGACCTTATTCAATTCGTTGGCACAGGTTTCCGCCTGCGACAGCCAATCCTTTGCGTCGTCAAGGTTGCGCTGGTATTGCTCGCTGCGATAAATTTTTACGCGGGCGCGCATGCTTTGCAGTATGCCTACCGGATCGTCAGAGAGATATTTCACGCGCCTGCCAGTCTGAAGCTGATTTTGATACTTATCCATCGCGTTTGCGTTCGCGTTCAGATTTCTTAGAAACGTGCCGGTAATCATACCGCTGGTAATGCGCATATTCATATTGATAATCCCTCTATTCCCGGTAATCGTATATTTAATGTAATCCTAATTCACGCTATTCAAACCGTTATCCGCAAATAATGCGAACACTAGCCGCGGCCAACGATGCCTGTACGGTTGATAAGTACATCCAGCGCCTCGTCTATGGCGGTAATCATTCTGGAGTTCGCCGTATACGCGTGCTGGAACTGCACGAGCAACGTGACCTCTTCGTCTATATTTACGCTGGACATCGCGTGGCGCCTGTTTTCGAGATTGAGCACCACGGAAGACTGGCTGTCGTTTAATGTGCGCAGCTTGCCGCCTTCCGCGCCGATCTTCACAACAATGCCGCTCAAAAAGCTTTCAAAGCTGCCGCTGTATGCGCCCATCGCCGTGGGGGAGGAAACGAGCTGAACCAGCTCCAACATTTTAACGTTGTTGCTCCATGTAATATCCGGATTGAGGCTCGTGATGGCTTCTTTGGAACAGGCAATCTTCCACGGATCCGTGCGCACAGCATCCGATAAGCGGAAGTTTTCGGCAGTGACGGCGGTGTAGTCAGCGCCGCTGCCCGTATCGCCGTTCCAGAACAGGCTGATGCCGCTTGTGGATGCGCCGTTCTGCGGGCAGGTATACGCCGTTTCATGCACCGCGTTTATTTCCTGCGCAATGGTACGCGCCAGTATGTTTAGCTGCTCCATGATGTAGGGGATGCCGCAGTCCTCGGCCGTGGAACCGTCGCGCATCTGGCGGTAACCCTGCATTTTGCCGGATTTGTAATTGAGCGGGCCAACATCTGCGCCGCCCTGGTTGAGCAGGCGGATTTCTACCAGCGGCGCGCTGCCTGCAGCATCATCCGCGTACAGGGTGTGCAGCACTTCGTCGTTTTTGACCAGCGCGAATCCGTCGCCGGTGCTTAACGTAAATATGCGGTCTGTTCCCTCGGAATAGGTAACATCCATCAGCTGCGACAGCTCGTCCAGCAATACGTCGCGCTTGTCGCGCAGGTCGTTTGCCTTTTCGCCGCTCAGCTCATAGCCGTAAATATGCTTGCTGTATTCCGCGACGGAAGCAAGAATTTCGTTTACGCGCTCTGTGGTGGCCACCATGTTGTCGTTCATGGTTTCGCGCGTTTCATCCAGCTTGCGGTAGTAGTAATTCATAGCCTGCGAAAGCGATTCGGCCGTTGCCTGCACATGTGTGCGGATTTCGCCGCTGGCCGCGTCCTTGGAAAGCTCGTTCAGGCTGTTGAAAAAATCGCGCATGGTTGCGGAAAGGCTATAGTCATTGAATTCGTTGAACAGTTGATCGACATACAGCCACGTATCTTCACGCACAGAATATTGGCCTGCGTCGGAATATTCCCGGCGCAGCTCCCTGTCTATGAAGCTGTCGCGCACGCGCTCCAATGTTTGCACGGTAACGCCGCCGCCAACCAGCCCCTTTACAACCGGCGCGTAATGCATGTATCCGGCGTTCGGGTCGATGGATTCGGATATAATACGTTGGCGGGTATAGCCTGCCGTGTCTGCGTTGGCTATGTTGTGCCCCGTTAAATTCATGTTTTTTTGGCTGATAAACAGGCCTGTTTTGGCTATTTCCAGTCCAAAGAAAGTAGATGCCATGTTTTCCTCTATACTTCCCGGTTTATAAAACCGCGTCTTTGTGCGGGCTCATCCGCAACATGTCCCGTATTCCCATACAAATCGCCTACGGCGTCGCCCTGAGTCATCATTTCTATGCAAAAGCTGGTGTATTGCAAGTGGGTTTCTAACAGTCGCTGGTTCAGTTCATTCTTTTCCTGCAATTCGATGATTAACGCCTGAAAATCCTGTTGGAACACGCGCAGCTCATCCTTTTCCCTTTCATCCTGCAACAGCTCGATAATGCCCGTTAAATCAGGGGATTCGGAAAGATGCTTTTTCTGCGCGATCTTTTCGAGTGTAACGTTTTGCATCGTGTTCAAGCTTTGCAATGCTTCAAGCGCCTCGCCTTCCATTTGCTGAATTTCGTCGAGGCGCGCCATATCGTTTTTGATTAATACTTCTTTTTTTTCGGTCGCCAATGCCAGCAGATTGGAGTAAATCTCTTTTTCCTTCGACATTCCGTTTTTGAGTGCACGAACCAACAGTTGCAAAAATTTGCACCTTCCTTCCCGTCTATTGCAAAGGGGTATCCGCTGATTTCGTTATTCGCCGAGCATCTTTTCCGCTATGCGAATACCTGGTACAAAATAGCTGTTGTCCGCAATCTGCGCTTTGATAGCTTCAACACGGCTTTGATTGGTGACGCCGCCTGCTTCCATTTGCTCCTTAGCAGCCCGCAGCGCGGAAGAGAACGCAACTGCATCACCCGTGAGTTCAACGCGGTCCGTAGCCATAGTCGGCTTAACCGTGGGGCGCCTCTCGTCAACGTGTACGTATTGATACAAGAGGTCTTGTGGTGGAATTGAATTGATTCTCATTCTCTTTCACTTCCTTTTTTGGCGCTTGTTTGGCATTTTCTGCCTATTTTTTTGTATGTGTTTGCGTGATGTGCATCCGCGCGGAGGGCCTTGATGTAAGCATAGGCTCCGGTTTGGTTTGCACAGGCGCTGGTGGCTGGAGAGCTTTGCTCAGCGACTCCTTACACCCTTTGCAAAAGCGGCCTGCCGGTATGGACCTTCCACATGATTCACAGGACAGCACCCCGTTGGCATCGCTTAAGCTCAACCGTTCTTCCTTTAAAAACTCAAGAATTCTCTTTTCTTTTACCTCGGTTTTTTCGGCGATTTCGGCTATATCTGCATCGGGATTTTTATATATATAGTCCCGAACTTTCAGAAACATATTGTCAAATTCATCCAGGCATTCCGGGCAAATTGGCTTTGTCACGTATTGAAAAAGCTTTCCGCACTCTTTGCATTGCCGTATGTCCATGGTCTGCCTCCTACTATTTTAACTGCATACGCAGTAACTCACTCTTTATATTTTACCACACATGCGCGGCGGTCTAACAATATGCGTTAATTTCTCATATTATTTGCCAGCGCTTGCATTTCGTCGGCCGTCGTTATAGCCCTGCTGGCAAAGGAGAACGCCCTTTGTGTTTTGATGAGATTGACCATTTCCATAGCCACATCTACGTTGGACGCTTCGAGGTAGCCCTGACGCACGACTGTGTTTTCCGGCGCTGCGGTTGGTTCTCCGGAAGCCGCGTTTTCGGCAAAGCAGGTGCTGCCTACGGTGTCCAGCCCATACGGATTGGGAAACCAGCGAAGTCCCAGTTTGGCAAACGGTTCTTCTTTGCCTACGCGCAGGCTGCCGTCGTTATCCACCGCCACATCCGTGATATTTGCGCCCTCCGGAAACTCGATCTTTTCGCCTTGTTCGTCCAGCACATAGTGGCCTTCAGAGGTGACGAGGAAGCAGGAGCTGCCCTCCACGGAGATGGTGAGCGCGCCGTTTCGGGTGTAGCGCGTGTTGCCCTCCACGTCCTGCACCACGAACATGCCATCGCCTTCCAGAAAGAAATCCAGCGTAGCGCCAGTCATTTCGGGGATGCCGTTTCGCATGAGAAGATCCGTGGCCGCGACGAGCACGCCCGTGCCTTTTTGCAGGTTGCCCTCCTGTGTGCCCACAGGACGGTACATCTTGGTATATAACATATCCTTAAATGTTACGCTGCGGGCTTTAAAGCCGCTGGTATTGGCATTTGCCAGATTGTTCGCAACCGTATCCATACGCTGCTGTTGCGCGATAAGCGCCATTTTACCGGTTGAGGAAGCCTGAAACATAAAGCTTTTCCTTTAAACCTTTCCTACTTCGTTTACCGTCTTTGCCAGCGATTCATCCACCATGCGCACCATGCGCTGGCTTGTCTCGTAAGAGCGGTATAATTGCAGCATATTGACCATTTCTATGGACATTTGCGCATTGGACGCCTCGAGGTAACCCTGACGCACCTCGTATGCCTCCACCTCTTCTACGGGCTGGCCCGAATAGTTGAGGAAGAGGTTGTGCCCTGTTTTGCGCAAATCTTCGAGTTTTTCGAAATTTACCACGCGCAGTTTGCCGACATTGTTGCCTTCCGCGTCTAGTATGTTGCCGCTTGGCTCGATCGTAAACCCTGCGCCCGCGTTGCTGATATTGATTTTATCGCTGCCCTCGCCCATCACGTAGTAACCATCGCTCGTAATGAGGTCGCCCTCACTGTTGAAGTGAAAGCTGCCGTCGCGCGTGTATCGTTCGCCTGCGGGCGTAGAAATAGCGAAAAAGCCTGCGGACGCCAAACCGACATCAGACAGGCGGCCCGTTTCCTGCAGGCTGCCGACGTCAAAGTTCGTGATGACTTCATCGACATGCACGCCTGTGTTAAGCGGGCCAACTTCTTTGCGCATGTTGAGCACGGCCGGATCGCCGACCCGGCTGAGCATCATATCTTTGAAGGATTGCGACAGCAGGCTGTCGGCCTTGTATCCGGCTGTTTCCGCGTTTGCTATGTTGTTTGTAACCACATCCATGCGCTTGCGTTGCACCACCATTTGGGTGCCGGACAGATACAAGCTTCTTATCATAGTGTCCTCCAAATTATGCAGCGAATGAAACATGAAAAATGGGCATTTCACTGCTTATTTATTATATCGTAAACTGTAGGGTGTCACTTTAATGAAAATTAGGTGTTATTATTTTTTTAACATCCCCGTAATCAATGACACTTCACCCCTGGAAAGGCCAAGTTCTTTCGCTATTTGTTCTTCGTCGAGCCCTTGGTTGCTCAGGCGGCGCACGTCGTCCACCTTGCCTTTTGACTTGCCCTTTGCCGCCTCGGGCGGGCGTTTTATTTCCGGCGGCCTCTTTGGCGCGGCCTTCGGTTGCTCCGGCAGCTTTTGCATGATTGGCTGTGCGGCCGGTTTGGGTACCTGCTGCGCTTCGAGCCTTGCCGCCGGTTGCGGCGCTTTCGCGGCCGCTTTCTGCGGGGTTTCTTTTTCGTTTGGTTTCGCGTTGGCCGGTTGGGCCGGTTTTTCCGCCGGTTTGCCCGCCTTTGCGGATGAGCTGCTCTTCTGCGCCGCGTTGGCCGGCTTGAGGGGCGGCACTTTCTTTTCAGCAGCCGCTTTTATGGCGGTTGGCCTCGCTGCGGCTGCGCCTGCCGTGGCCGCCTGCTTTGCCGCGGGAGTCAGGGTTGGTTTGGCAGCCGGCGCGGGCGCCTCTTTTTGCGCAGCCGCCGGCTGAGCCGCTTCCTTCACCGGCTCTTTTTTATCTGCAGGGGCTGGTTCTGCCTGCGGGGATTCCGCCTGCGCGGTTTGCGGCACGGGCGTCATGATCGCCGCCGCGGGCGCGGCCGCTTCAGCCGCTTCGCGCCGCTTTGAAGCCGGGACCTGTTGAAAACGCTGCATGCTTTGCAGGATCGCCATGGATTCATCGCGAAAACCGCGCATATCGTCCTTGGTTTCTTCCGCGTACTCTTCCACGCTGGAGATCAAATCCTCCAGGTTCTGATACAGCTTGAATACGCGCTTTTCTTTATCTTTGATTAAGTTCTCTAAATCCGTATTGCGAGAACGCTTCAGCCTGTCCACCAAAAACACGACCGCCGCAATCAAAGTAAATATGAAAAACGCGAATAAAAAATAATAACCTGGTGCCATATTCCCACCCCATCAAACCAAAATGTCGATCGTTTTTCGGACGTTTGCCACTTCCGGCAGGGGCGTAGTTTTCGTTGCGCCCGCTTCTTTGCTATCTTCCTGTTCTTCCGGCTGTTCCTGCTCTTTGCGTTGTTTCTTTTCTTTTTCACGCTGCACCCGCGCGGCGTCCGGCTTGTATACGTCGACCACTTCCGCGCTCATGCGCTCTGCCTCGTTTTTCATTTCACGGTTTGCGGCGCTTTGCATAACTTCTCCGCGCCTTTGCTGGGCCGTGGCGTCTTTTACAAATTCCGTTGCCTTATGCAGCATCACCTTTGGGCCTAATCCATCAACAGGCATGGCGCTCACCTCTCTCCTGTTTCACATGCCGTAAACACAATCGCCCCATCTTTATATTTCATTGTTGTGAACACCACGGTCTCTTTAAACGTGTATGTCACAAAATCGATTGTTACCTTCACATCATGATACGCTTCGCCATAAATGTGCACCTTGCCCTTTGGCATTTTTCTGATCCGCTCCCGAAGTTCTTCCACTTCGTTTTGTTGCTTTTCGTATGTAAGTTTGAGCTGCTCTCTGCCTGCCTGCAGTTTTGTCCACATTTCCATACGCTCGTCGCTTTCGCCTTTGTGCTTGTACATGCGGGTCAGGCTGTCGATTTTATCCAGCTGCGCCTTTGTGCTGGCCACTGTGGTAATCAGCTCGTTTAGTTCGCCCCGTAATTCCGGCGCGGCGCTGAGTTCCAGTATGGTTTTTTCGCCCGTTGGTGTTCCGATAGTCCGCGCGATCACTTCGCTACCCGCGCATGTTGTACCGCCGATCAGCCTGCCGCGCTTGCCGCGCAGCACCACGGATTTTGCCGCTTCTACTTTGGAATAGACGATGTAATCGGAGTGTACGCTTTCGCCCGCTTCTACGTTGCAGCGCTCGATAAAGCGCGAAATAATGTTGCCGCCGGCCTTTAGTACGCCTTTGTCCATACCCTGTATGCCTTTTTTGAGTATGATATCCCGCCCCGCGATCAGCGTCGCGCATTCTACGGTTTCGTTTACTTCGATGTTGCCGCCCGCTTTGACGGTAAGCCCGGCGATCACGCCGCCGCCAATGCGCACGTCGCCCGTAAAGTCGATATTGCCCACGCTCATATCCACATCGCCGGGAATCTGGAGCACATCGGACACGACTACCATATCGCGGACAAAATCGATGCGGCCTTCTTTTTCAGCAAACATGGTGTTGCCATCTTCGGAAAAGCGCACATTTTTGCCCTTCAGCATTTTTCGGTCATTGCCCAAAAGGGCGGGTATTTCAACGCCCTGCACATTGCGGCCCGGCGTGCCCATCTGCGGCGGTACGCGCACCACGACGGGCTCTCCCTCTTTAACGCTCGTGAATATATTGAGCTTTTTATAGTCTACACTGCCATCGTCGAGCATGGTCGGCTTAAAATCGCGCTCCGTACCGAACAAGAGTGTGACGGTAGCGTCCGCGCCCCTTTCCGGCGGTGTGCCATGCGCGATTGTTTTTGTTTTGTAATACTCCAGCAGGACCTCAGCTTCCTCTGCCATTTCTGTTACGAGCGCTTCGTCTATGCCGTGCGTCACACCCCAGGACTCCCGAATCATGCGTAAAATATCTTGCGCGGCAAGCGCCGCGCCATCCTTGGTGGGTGGCAAAATCGTGAGCTCCGCTTCCATGGCGCCGCGCTCGATCGTCACATAAACCGCGGCATCCACCTGCTTCTCTTCTTGCGGATCCGCCAGGCGGAACCGCGAATGCTTCTGGCGCAGGCGCAGCACCATTTCGCCGCTATTTACGCTGCTGATGCCTCGCCTTTTTATATCATACGCAACCAAAGCCGGCAAAACCGGCGGCGCGTCCAACAACGCGTCCGCCAGCTCCAAATAAACGCCCTGTTCCGTAAAATCGATGATATACGGAAAACCGCTCTGGTTTGCGAGAGATTCCTTCCTTTCAATTGTTGCCTCGGTTTTCTCCATTTCCCTTCGTTCTTCCACGTTTCTCTCCCCTTCTTTGGTGCCGCCGTTGCATCGGCTTACGCGCCGGCTAAATTTTATGGGTCAAGGCATGCCGCCATAGCGGTAGGCTATTCGTTAAACAGTGTTTGCATTCTCGTGCGCAGCTTTAATATCACCTTGGAATGAATCTGTGACACGCGCGACTCGGAAACGCCAAGAACTCCCGCAATTTCTTTTAATGTGAGTTCCTCGTAATAGTACAGGCTGACGACAAGCCGTTCCTTCTCCGGCAGCGTGTCTATCAGCTCACCCAGCACCTGTTTCATTTCCTTGTTTACGAGCTTTTCTTCGGAAGTTTCACTTTTGTCCTGCACGGTATATTCCAGCGCGCAATCGTCGCTGAGCATCTCTTCAAAATGCAGCACATTAAACATATGGGCCTTTTCAAGCACCTTTTGCAGCTTTTCCTCCTCCATGCCCAAATGCGTGGCCACTTCCTTGTCGGTAGGCGTGCGGGAAAAAAGTTTTTCCAAATCGCTGTACGCGGCGCTGATGCTTTGTATCTTGCGGCGCAGGCTGCTTGGCGCCCAATCCTGCCTGCGCATGTGGTCGATGATCTCACCGCGGATGCGCATGGTGGCATAGTACTCGAAGCGCACGTCCCGCTTCAGCGCGTACTTGTCAATCGCGTCGATCAGGCCCAGTATGCCGCAGCTGAGCAAATCGTCGTAGTTGCTGTACCCCTTATACACCGGCAACAAGCGGTATACAATATTCTTCACAAGGTAGACATACTGCACAACAAGCTCGTTTCGGTTTTCCAGCGACTTGTCGCGTTCATATTCCACCCATAATGAATCTACTTTTTCATTCCCGCTGCTAATCATGCCGTCTCCTATAGTCCATTATCCCATCACCGAAAGCCGGTGATGTCACTCCTTAGGGCACTTCTCTTTGCGACGTTGCCGGATGGCGCCGCCCGCTTAGTCTTCCAGCTGCTTGCGTCTTCGTTCGTCAATCTGCGTATTAAGTATGAATTTAGCTATCTGCGATTGATCGTGCTTTGTCAAGTTCACAAACTTCACGCCGATGAGATACGGATCGTCCTTGTTGAGCGGCAGCTCACAGCGCAGCACCTCCGCGTTTACTATGCACAGCTCCGTAGCCGAGAACTTGATCTCCAGCAGCAGGCGCGCCCCTACGGGAAAACGTGAAGGACAACTGAACAACGCGCCTTCCTGCGAAATATTGATTGTAAAAGCCGGGTATTCCACCGCCTTGCTTTGGTTGTATTGGCTCTTCCGGCGCAATGTCATGGAAAGCGGTACGGCAAGCCGGAACGAAAGCCTGCGCTGGCTCTTCTTCATGTCTGTTACGGCCGTAAACGCGCAGACACGCATTTTGCCCATCATCGCCCGCCCTGAAAAGGCCGCGCGAAACGAATACACGCCATTGTTACGGAAGAAGAAAAATTCAATTTGTTCATCCAAATCAAAAGCCACCGGCAACAGCTTATGAGTCGGCTGTGTGACGACGAAATGTGTTGCGCTGTCTATGCGTTCGATTTTTGATTTGGTGATGATCGCGCCTATCCGCATCTCCACCGTCTCGCCTTCACGTAATTGTTCGTATAGATTCATATATCCTCACATCCATCCACCCGCCGAACGTCCCAACAATCTGTCAAAAAACCCGGATAAGCCGTTTTTCGCAGGGCTTTCGCAGTTTAGGAATCGATCGGCAAGCACTTCTATATTATTCGAAGCAATGCAATTGGGATAACTTACCAGAACCGGTACCTGCCGTTTCACCGAAGTAACCATGTGCTGGTCGCGTAAAATATAACCCAGCTTGTTGATTTCAACGTCCGTATATTTTTCTGCTATTTGTATAAAGCCGGCCAGCGCCGCCGAGGCCTCGCGCTCGCTTTCGGCCTTGTTGAGTATCAGCTGGATATTGGGCCGCATTTTTTCGGCGTTTACTTGCTTGATAAGCGCGTACGCGTCCATGATGGCGGTGGGCTCCGGCGTGGTCACAAGCATGGTGGCGTGGCTGGCGCCGATCAACCGCAATATGGAGTCGGAAATACCTGCGCCCGTATCGAATATAAGCGTATCGGCCACATCGCGCAAGCCGAGCAAATTGCTGATGATGCGGTGCAGTTGCTGGGGTGGTATGTCGATCAGGTCGTTTACGCCGGAGCCGCCGGAAATAAACTTCACGCCTTCCACGCCGGTTTCAATGATATCCGTCACTTTTGCCTTGCCCTGTATGACGCTGGAAAGGCTTTGCTTGGTTTTGACGCCCAGCATGACGTCGATATTGGCGAGGCCGAGGTCCATGTCGATCAGCAGCGTGTGCCTGCCGCGCCTGTTCATGGCAATGGCCATGTTGAGCGCCACGCACGACTTGCCAACGCCGCCCTTGGCGCTGGTTACCGTGAGTACCTGCACGTTGGTATCGCGCTTTTTATTCATGATGTCGCGTAATGATTGTGCCTGTTCCATCATGCACCTGCGCCTTCCAAGAGCCTGTTTGCGATGATTTGCATGTCAGGCACTTCGATATCTTGGGGAACGTTCTGGCCCACCGTAAAAAACGCGATCGGTTTTTTCGCGCAAGCCGAAATATTTAATACATTGCCGCAGCCCGCCACTTCGTCAAGTTTCGTGATAACGAGCTTGTATTGCGGCAGAAACGCAAAATTTTTAATCATGTCCGCGCAGGCCTGGTACGACATGGAAGCGCTCACATGCAGCAGGATTTCATCCGCGCCGCTTTCCTCAATAAAGGCGCTAAGCTCTTCATGATACAGCCTGTCGCTCATGCTCTTGCCGGCAGTGTCTATTAAAACCAGGTCGCAATCCGATAAATTGTACAGCGCCATGGGGATTTCATCCGGCGTATACACAGTGCAGCAAGGGATATCCATGATTTCCGCGTAGATTTTCAATTGTTCCTGCGCGGCTACGCGATAGGTATCCGTATTGATAAAGCCCACCTTCAGGCCCTGCCCAACCGCGTACATGCCCGCCAGCTTGACGAGCGTGGTGGTCTTGCCGACACCCGTGGGGCCTACCAGCATAACGACCGTTTGCTGGTATTTTTTGATTTTAAGCGGCGACGGGTCGCCCAGTATCTCCTGAATCATGTTGTTTGCGATGCTTTCCGCCGTATCGCCCGTTTTATCGGAAAGCAGCTGCACGCGTTCCGCTATGCTGCGCGCGAGCATTTCCTGCATGTCCTGCTCCAGCAGCGCGTTATAAACGCGCATGACGGACGGCGCGAATTGCAGCAGAGAGTCCCGCTCCGCGGTGATTATTCTGTTTGTCAGATTGCGCACAACGCCTTTGAGTTCCGCCAGCTTTTCGTTTAGCTGGTCTATTTTTTCCGCGCTGGGCTGCTCATTGTCCGCCGTGGAGGGTGTGGAGAATTCCAGTGCTTCCACCGCGTGCAGCGCCGCTTCCACCGCGTCCGCTTTGCGGCTTTCCGCCGCAGACGAAAGCAGGTGCGTAAATACCGGCGCCTCTATTTTGGGTTCGCGCGGTTGCTCTTCCTCGGCGCTCTTGCGTATCAGTTGCGTCGTGTCGGGCGGTGAGGCGTTTTGCCAGTATTGGGCGGCAGCCTGCTGGTATTGCGATACGCCGGCAATCGGCTGAGCGCTTTGCGCGCTCGCTTGCTGCGGGCGCGGCACAAACGGCTGCCTGGCCTCTTCCTGGCGGGTATACGAAGCTGTCTCGGCGGGCGCCGGCGGATCTATGCGCAGCCCTTTTTCCTGAGCGGGCTCGTAAGCCACCATCACTTCCACCAGCTTTTTCTGAAACAAACCCGATAGCCCTTTTTTTCTGACAGTGCGCTGGCTAAGTATCACGGCGTCGGAGCCAAGCTCGCGCCGGATCTTTTCCATTGCTTCCGCCATATCGTTCGCAAGATAACGCTTCACAAACATGGGTTATAAGTTCACCACCCCGTCTGAATAAATTTCTACGTTGTTGTCGAGTTCGTTGTAGGAAAGCACGACGAGCTCCGGATCAAGCTGTTCCGTCATCTGCTTGAAATGCTTGCGAACCTTCGGCGATGTCATAATGACGGGCGCTACGCCCATGCTTACGGAATGCTCGATCACGCGCTTCGTATTCACGAGTATCTTTTGCAGCTGCACCGGTTCGATGGCCACATACGAGCCGCTCTCCGTTTGGCGGATGTTTTCCGCGATAATTTGTTCAAGCGCCGGATCTAGCGTAATAACACGCGCTTTGCCACTCGGCACAAAGCGCTGCGTAATGGCGCGTTTGAGGTTTTGGCGCACGTATTCCGTCAAAAGCTGCAAATCCCGCGTTGTCATGCCATAGTCGCCCAGTATCTCGAGTATGGATCCCATATCGCGAATGGAAACGCCCTCGTGCAGCAGGTTTGCCAGCACTTTTTGAATTTCGCCGATTGTGAACAGTTTGGGCACCACTTCTTCCACAAGCGCGGGTTGCGATGCCTTGAGGTTATCGATGAGTATCTGCACCTGCTGGCGGCCCAGAAGCTCGCTCGCGTGCCGTTTGATGATTTCCATGAGATGCGTAGCGATTACGCTCGGCGCGTCTATGGTGGTGTAACCGCGCAGCTCCGCCATTTCGCGGTCTTTTTCCGTTACCCAAACGGCGGGCAGGCCAAAGGCCGGATCCACCGTTTCGATGCCGTCTATCATGGTTTCCACATCCGACGGACGCAGAGCCAGGTAATGATCCAGCATGACTTCGCCGCGCGCCACTTCCAGGCCCTTGATCTTGATGGAATACGCGTTTGTGCCGAGCTGGATATTATCGCGCAGGCGTACAACCGGCACGATAATGCCCAAATCCAAAGCACATTGCCTGCGGATCATGACAACGCGGTCGAGTAAGTCGCCGCCCTGCGAAGCGTCCACCAGCGAGATGATGCCATAGCCAAATTCCATTTCGATGAGGTCGACCTGCAGCAGCGATGTAACGCTTTCGGGCTTGCGCTTCTCCTGCGCCACCATTGCCGCGGTGTCCTCCACTTCGCTTTCGTCTTCTTTCTTTTGTTTGCGCATCGTTAAATAGGCGACAGTCGGCAACCCTATGGCGAATGTGAGCAGTGGGATTTTGGGAAGCCCCGGCACCAACGCCAGCAGCAGCAGCGCGCCGCCCAGCACAAAAAGCACCACCGGCTTGCCGAACAGCTGCTCTTTTAAATCCGGGCCAAAGCTTTGCGTGCTGGCGGATCGGGTTACGATGATACCGGACGCGGTGGAAATCAAAAGCGCCGGTATCTGGCTGACAAGGCCGTCGCCCACGGTGGCCAGCATGTACACTTCCACCACTTTGTTCATTTCCATCTGCGGGCCGCCGCCGATGCCGGTGGCGCCGATAATCATGCCGCCGACGATGTTGATGACCGTGATGATGATGCCCAATATGGCGTCACCCTTTACGAACTTGGATGCGCCGTCCATAGCGCCGTAAAAGTCGGATTGCCGCTGGATAACGCCGCGGCGTTCACGCGCTTCCACTTCCGTGATAACGCCCGTGTTTAAGTCCGCGTCGATCGCCATCTGTTTGCCGGGCATGGCGTCCAATGTGAAACGCGCCGCGACCTCCGCCACGCGCTCGGAGCCCTTTGTGATGACAATGAACTGCAAGAGCACGATGATTAAGAATATGATGAACCCGACAACCAGATTGCTGCCGACCACAAAGCTGCCGAACGTTTTGATAACGCTGCCGGCCTCACCGCCGTTGCCGAGTATGAGGCGCGTGGAGTTGATATTCAGCGCAAGGCGGAACAACGTGAGCAACAACAGCAACGTCGGAAATATGGAGAGCTCCAGCGTATCCTTGATATAGAGCGACATCAGCAAAATCATCAGGGAAAGCGCGATATTTACGATAAGCAAAATATCCAGCAATCCTGCGGAAAGCGGCACGATGATGAGCATGACAATGGCAAGCACCAGTGCCGCCACCATGATATCCGCAAACTTCAGTTTCAATTATCTCACCCCCTGCCTTCCCGTATCATGCCGCAATTTGTAAATATACGCGAGAATTTCTGCCACTGCCTTATACATCTCTTCCGGCACCTCGTCGCCAATATCGCAGTAAAAGTATAAATATTGGGCGAGCGGCCTGTTTTCTATTTTGGGCACGCTGTACTTGTCGGCCTCGTCCTTGATCTTTTTTGCCAGATAATCCCGGCCCTTTGCCACAACCACAGGCGCTCTGTTTCTTTCCTCGTTATACGTAAGCGCGATAGCGTAGTGCGTAGGGTTTGTGATAACCACGTCCGCGCCGGCCACAGCCTGCATCATGCGCATGGCGCTCATTTGGCGCTGCTTCTGGCGGATGCGTCCCTTTATTTGCGGGTCGCCCTCTGTCAGCTTGTACTCGTCCTTCACTTCCTGCTTGGTCATCATCAGGTCCTTTTCGTGCTTCCACCACTGGAAGAAAAGATCGAACGGCGCCATGACCACCAGCGCCAAAACCAGCTTGAAGCTTACGCCAAATATGATGTCCACGATCGCGCGTACCGTCACGTTCAGGGAACCGATGCTTATATCCGCCGTCATCATGCCCGGCATGCTCTGCAACTGCTGCTTGTAGCTGGAGTAGGCTACCGTAACCAGCACCGTGATCTTTATGATCGACTTGACCAGTTCAATCAGCGTGCGTTTGGAAAATATCCGTTTAAATCCTTCCAGCGGGCTCACGCGGGAAAATTTGGGCGCCATCGCCTTTGGCGTAAACATAAAGCCCGACTGCAATACATTGAATACAACGCCACCCAGCAGCGCCGTCCCCAGTATGGGGGCGATTATGAGGATAAAGCGTGTGAGCAGCCGCAATGTCAGCGCGCCCAGCGCGGCCTTCGTAAGCTGCTCGGGGATGGGCATGGTGAACATTTCCACCATCATCAGCTTGGTATTGTTTACGATACCGCCGCCAAACGCCAGCAGCCCGCCAAAGAGTACCGCCATCGAAAGTGCCACAACCAAATCCGCACTTTTAACGATTTGCCCCTTCTCCCGCGCGTCTCTGCGCTTTTTAGGGGTTGCTTTTTCGGTTTTTTCACCCGATGACTGTTGTGGGCTCATCCTGTTCCCGCCAATCCCAGCAGCATGTAGTCAATCGCTTGAAACATTTGCTGAAAAATCGTCTCGGAATACCGTGCATACACCGGCAATATCAGCAACAGCATCAAAAAGCCAAGCAGTATCTTCAGCGGTATCCCCACGACAAATACGTTCATTTGCGGCGTGGTGCGCACGATAAACCCAAGCACCACTTCGCCCAGCAAGCCCGACGCAATAAACGGCATGGCCACATTCACAGCCATCAGAAACGAAAGCACAAACACTTCCAGCGCCGCTATGCCCAGCTGCGGATTCACCGCCACATGCCCCACGGGCACCTTGTCAAACGTAGACATCAATATATATATCAGCTGGTGGTGCGCGTTCACCGCGAAAAACAGCAGCGTGAGCATCAAGTATAGGAAATTGCCCGTGATCGGCACGCTGATGTTGTTTTGCACGTCAAACACGTTGACCATGCCGAAGCCCATCTGCATATCGATTACGTAGCCCGCCGTTTGCACCAGCGTGAAAAACACGGAGACCACGTAGCCGATGATTACACCAAACAGCAGTTCCAGCACGCACAGCATGGCGAATTCCCATATGCCGCGGATTTCTATCGCCGGCAGGCTGAGCCTGCTTGCAAACACGATGTACGTCAGGCTGACGCACAAGCCGATCTTCGCGATATTCGGAATGTTCCTGCGGCCAAAAAGCGGGGAAGTCATTACGAGCGCTGTCACACGAATGAACATCAGCACGAATACGTCTAAGCGCAATATGACGTTTTCAAGCACCCGCTCCATGCGGCTTTATGGAATGAGGCCCGGCACCGCATAGCTGTATATGCGGCCGGTGAATTCCACAAGGTACGTGACCATCCAGCCGCCGAATATTAGCAGCGCGAGCAATATCGCGATGATCTTTGGCACGAACGCCAGCGTTTGCTCGTTGATTTGGGTGGTCGCCTGAAAGATCGAAATAATGACGCCAACGACCATGCCGATGATAAGCATGGGCGCGGACACAACCATGATCGTCATAACGGCGTCTTGCATTACTTTTATAATTTCAACCTGTGACATGGCAACCTCCTTACTTTTTACTTTGGTCGCATTGGCCGGTGCGGCTTGCTTTAACCGCACCGGCTTCGTCAGCGGAATGAGCTCAGCAGCGTTTTGATGGTGAGCATCCAGCCATCTACCAGCACGAATAGCAATATCTTAAACGGCAATGAGATAACCACCGGCGGCAACATCATCATGCCCATCGCCATGAGCGTGCTTGCCACGATCATGTCGATTACGATGAAGGGAATGTAAATGTAAAACCCGATCTTAAAGCCCTGCTTGATTTCGCTCGTGATATAGGCTGGAATAAGCGCGCTTGTCGGAATATCGTCGTAGCTCTCTATCACAAGCGGTTCTTCCGCATGGGCCTGGGATACATTTGTAAAAAATGCGAGGTCCTCCTGGTACGTTTGCTTTATCATGTATGTGCGGATGGGTTGCATGCCGCGTTCAATGGCTTCGCCCGCATCGATTTCTTCAGCGATATACGGTTCGTAAGCCACTTCCTTCACTTCCGTAATGACCGGGCTCATCACAAAAAACGTAAGGAACAGCGCAAGCCCGATCAATACCTGATTTGGCGGCATTTGCTGCACGCCCATGCCGTTGCGCACCAGCGAAAGCACGATCACGATGCGCGTGAAGCATGTGAGCATGATGAGTATGCTGGGCAGCAGCGATAGTATGGTGAGCAGCAGGAGAATGTTAACGCTTTCGGAACGGTTGCTTAGCAAGCCCGCCACGGCATCCCCGCTTTCGGCCGCGCTTGATAAGCTGTCGCACGCCGTAAACAGGAAAACGGCCGCAAGCACAACGAGCAGCAGTATAATCTTTTTGCGGTTTGCGCGTTTGCGCTGCCTGCGTTTGTTCATCGCTTATCTTCGTCTTTCCCGCGCTTGTTCTGCAGACGAATCCTCCGTTCTTCGATGGCCTGCATCATTTGGTCAATCTCGTCGTCTTCCGCGGCCTGCTTCTCTTGCTTGCGCGGGCCGCGCCGCTCTTTTTCTTTTTGGACATCGGTGGTCAGCTCGACTATAACGGCTTGCGCTTCGGCATCGTCCGGAAGCAGCGGGAGCAAGCCATCGGATTCCGCCAGGTATGCCGCAAACGCGGTCTCCGTTTTTCTCTCTTCTTCTGTTTTTTCCGGTTCAGCGGGCTTTTCCTGTTTGGGCCAAGGAAAAAATCCATTTTTTCCTTTGTCGCCCTTGGCCTTGCCGCTGTCCAGCAATGTAAGCGCCGGCGCGGGTTTTTCTTTTTGCTCTGCTTGCGTTTTGGTAGCCGGGGCAATAATTTCTTCTTTTTCCGGCATCGAGGCGCTTATGTTCTGTTTGGATTCTACCGATTGTTCTTGTAGGGCGGTTGCGGCCTTACGCGCTTTTTGCAATTCTTTCGGCGCGTTCCTCATGGCCTGTATCGACGCGAATACGCCCTGAAAAAGGCCCTGCACGCCGGAACGCGGGGCCGCCGCGTCTTCATTCGCAGATGAAGCAAAGCGCAGTTCCCCCTTTTCCAGAGTGCCCAGCAGCTGCATGGATTGATTGGTAGCGCCCACGAGAAAATACTTACCGCCTACTTCAAGCAGCAGCACGCTTTTATCCTTGCTGATGTAAAAGTGCTCTTTCACCTGGATAAACCGGCCTTTTGCCAAGCCGCGGCCACGGGTGGCCACAAAGCGGGTAGTAAGCCAGGCCGCCACAAGCACGAGCGCCAACATGGCGAGCAAGCCAAATATGGAGCCTATGCCGCTCGGTTGGTTGCCCCATGTGCTGTTAAGTAATGCGCCCGCCTGGTCCGGCGTTGTGCTCGGCATCGTCAATCCTCCCTAAAAATAACGCTGATAAACCGTCACGTTTGGAAAAATGCGGCATACAAACGGGGCTTATAACAGACGCCCATTTTTATGCACAGATGCGCACCGGCCCTTTTGCCGGCGCGCAATGCGTCTATTTCGTGTGCCCCGCAGAGGGCAAAAAGCCCTGTGCGCGCGCATATCCGTCATATGGCAGGCGCTTCCCGCCTGCATAAAATGCGCCGGGTTGCCCCGGCTGACATTAAATCTGCATACGCAGCACTTCGTTGTACGCGTCGATCACTTTGTTGCGGATTTGGATGGCTAAGTTAAGCGCCAATTCCGCGTTGACCGATTCGATCATCGTTTCATGCGGTTCGACATCCGCGCCGGACAAAAGCGCGACCATGCCGTTTTCATCTTGCATGTCGGTTTGCGCGGCATTGTGGATGGCTTCGGCCAGTATGTTGGAAAACTCCTTGCCTTCCACGCGCGCTTCTTTTCTTTGATCTGCCGATAGTACCGGCGAAAGCGCTTCGAGCGGCGGGATGGGGCTGATGCTGTTCATGTGTCATTCCTCACTTTCTGGCTGGAGGTTATCTGCCTATTTCAAACGCTTTTAGCGCCATACTCTTTGTGGCGTTAAAAGCGGTTACATTGGCCTCAAATGCGCGGGTGGCGGCCATCATGTCGACCATTTCCACCACTTCGTCCACGTTGGGATATTTCACATAGCCCTCTTCATCGGCATCGGGGTGGCTCGGGTCGTATTCTAAACGGAAGTCTGTCATGTCGGTAGCGATGCCGCTGACCTTTACGCCGCGTTCGCCGGAAGAAAACCCACGCACATTACGCTCCGCCATGGCATTGCTGAAATACGCTGAAAAAGGCGTGCCGCCCTTTTCGGCCATAATCACAACGCGGCGGCGGTATGGCTCCCCTTCGGCTGTGCGCGTTGTGGTGGCGTTTGCGATGTTTTGGGTGATGGTATCCATCCGCATGCGTTGCGCCGTCATGCCAGAAGCGGCGATATCAAGCGTTTTTAAAAATGCCATGTTGATTAACTCCCTTCACGAATGGCCATACGAAGCCGTCTGTATTCACTGTTGAGCTTTTCGACCAACGCGTTGTAGTACAGCTGGTTTTTCGCCAGCTCAGCGTTTTGGAAATCAATATCTACGTTGTTGCCGTCCATGCGCATGGTCGTGGTATTGTTTTGAAAGATCACCGCGTTCACATCATCGAAAGAATCTTCGAACTCTCTATGCTTTTCGCGCGTCTTTTTCACATCGAAGCCCCCATTTTGCAGAGCATTGCGAAACAACGTTTCAAATTCGACGGCGGAACTTTTAAAGCCCGGCGTTTCCGCATTGGCTATGTTGTTGTTGATGACTTCGTTGCGTAGGACGGCGGCATCAAGCCCTTTGCGCATAACGCCCGCCGTATTAAAAACATTTTCAAACAACTGCGCACACCTCCTGCTTGCCGCTGCTTGCGCGGCAGCTTTGCTGTTTAGACGCTCGGATGCGTTTCTCCGGCGTTGTATTCGCCGTAATACCGGAGCACGCCTTCTACATAGTTGCGTACCCGCTGGGTAATCCGCCTGTATTCTTTGGTGTCGTCCGCGTCGGAAATATCCAAGTCTTTTATCCTGTTTGGGCCGGTGTTGTATGCCGCAAGCGCCAGCCGGATATCGCCAAATTCGTCCAGCTGCCGGCGCAAATACGCAGCGCCGCCCATGATGTTTTGCCGAGGGTCAAAGGAATCTCGCACGCCAAGGCCGGCTGCGGTATCCGGCATGAGCTGCATGAGCCCGCGCGCGCCCGCATCGGAAACGGCATAACGCTTGAAGCTCGATTCTACCTGAATGACCGCTTTGATGAGGTTGACCTCCAGATTATACTCGTTTGCCGCTTGCTGGATGATGTCGTCATAACTCGTTGGTTTGCTGTTTTCGCGCACCAACTGCGGCAGCTCGGAACCACTCACCAAATAGGCTACCGTTTCAAACGATTCATCGGCCAAGTTTGCCTGCGCTTGCTGCAGCATACTGTCAAACAGGTTTGCCGGGCTTGCGTTGCTCGCTCCATGTGCCCGGCTCTGCAGCACGCTAGGCCGTTGTGCAGAAATCTCCTCAATATACCCCATGCTTCACATCCTTATTCCTCGTTTTAATATACCATACACCCCCTTGGTTATTCAACAAATTTATTCAAAAAATACGCAATATATAGTGTTTTTTGAAAAATCGAGTCACATATGCTGTGTTTGAGTCGAATGCAGCGGCAGTTATATCGCTTGAAAATACTTGGTTTTATGGTAATAAATGTTACATAATGGGGGCCATTATTTTTGCGTTTAAAAAAGGATTTTTTCCCAATTTAAATGTGGACGCGCACATCCATTGCTTTAAGCATTGCATGCCTTAACGGTATTTGTCCTACCCCGACTTGCGGGAACCACACGGCGTTTTTCTGCATCCACCGCTGCGCTGCGCCGCACCGGCGGGCAAAACACCAAAGCACCTGCAACAGCAACCCGGCCAAAACAAACAAAAGCTGCCTATCGGCAGCCCCTTGCTTTCCTGTTACAGACCTTCACGGCCTAACTGCGAGATTTTATGGTTGAATTCCAATAATACACTTTGCGCGCGATTTGTGTGAGAGGCAGCTCGTGTACCACCGCACCGATATTTTTTGCCACCATCGGCATGCCGTACACCACGCAGGTTTCCTGATTTTGGCCAATGGTCATGGCACCCGCTTCACACATTTCAAGCAATCCTTTGGCACCGTCGGCGCCCATGCCTGTGAGGAGAATGCCCAGCGAATCTTTACCGGCAGCCTTTGCCACGGAAGAGAACAGCACATCGACGGACGGGCAATGTCCGCTTACTTTTTCAGCCTGATACACCTTTACTTTAAAGCCATTGCCGCGCTTGACGACCTGCATCTGATAGTCACCCGGGGCGAGGAGGGCGCGGCCCGGCAAAACATCGTCGCCGTCCTGCGCTTCTTTTACTTCTATCTGGCAGCTGTCGTTAAGCCGCTCGGCATACAGCCGCGTGAAGACAGGGGGCATATGCTGCACCATCACAATGCCCGGAAGGTCGCGCTTTAATTCACGCAATATGGTTTCTGTGGCCTCCGTGCCGCCGGTAGAGGCCCCCAGCGCGATGATGTAAGGGCAGCTGGCGGTGGCATGGGGATGGGAGGTGGAAGCCGGTTGCGTATGCTTGAATTGCCCGACTTTGGCGATGGATGCAATTTTGATTTTTATAATCAGTTCGGATATAAAGATATCGCGGCTGCTTTCGTCCGCCATATTGGTTTTCACCATGAAATCGACGGCTCCCGCCTGCATCGCTTCGTACATCATATTTGTAGCGGCGCTCACGACCAGCACGGGCAAGGGATATTGCGGCATCAGCTGACGTAAAAATTCCAGCCCGCTCATGCGCGGCATGTCCATATCGAGCGTCATGACATCCGGCGCAAATTCTACGATTTTGTCCCGCGCCTCATATGCGTCGGAAGCCACGCCCACCACTTCCAAATTTGGATCCTTGGCGAGGGCTTCGCTTAAGAATCTACGAATAAAATAGGAATCGTCCACAATGAGTACACGAATTCTTTTATTCGTCATGAAGCGTATCGCCTTTCCGGCTTTGCTATTACCTATTTGGCAATGGCGCTGCCATACTGTTTTGTTTGTGCCGCGGCGGCCGTTAGCGGCTAGCTCCGCTCAAGGCCGGGTATGCCTTTTTGCGTGTGCGTTTATTCCTTTTTACGGTATATGGACGGCGCAACGTATTGGTATGGGCTTGTGGCGCGGTCGATGGATTCGGATTGGCCCACAATGAGATAACCACCCGGTTCGGTCACGTCGAAATACTTTTGCACGAGTTTGCTTTTTGTTTCGGCGTCGAAGTAGATCATCACATTGCGGCAAAAGATCATGTGAAATTTCTTTTTAAAGGGGAAGACCTCTTCCATGAGGTTGAAGCGCCGGAAGATCACTTCTTTGCGAAGCGCTTCTTTTACTTGATAGAGGTTTTTATCTATTTTATTGAAATAATTGCTCATCCACAGCGGCGGAACCTTTTCGAGCGAGCTGGCGTCATATATGCCGCTGCGGGCTTGATTCAAGACTTTTTCGGAAATATCCGTAGCTAGTATTTTTTTATCCCATACGGTGCGCAATGTGCCTAGCGCTTCATCGGTGAGCATGGCCAGCATGTATGGTTCTTCGCCGGTTGAGCAGCCCGCGCTCCATACGCGCAGGTCGAAATTCGCGATCTTGTCGCGCAATTCCGGCAGTATAACATCGCGGTAATATTCGAAATGATCCCACTCACGCATAAAATAGGAATAGTTTGTGGTGAGATAGTTGATAACATTGTTTACTTCGGAACCGGTTGGGTCCTCAAACAACATTTGCAAATAACTGCCGTAATCGGAAAAGCCATTGCGCAAAAGATAGTTGTTTAAGCGTCCTTCAATAAGTGTGCGTTTTTTCGTCATGTTAATACCGAAATTCTTTTTTAAGAAATCGGTAAAAACCTGAAAATCCGCATCACTTATTTTAATCATGCCGCTTCCCACACCTACCCGCATTTGCTCTAGAGCTTCATCGTCCCACATGCGCATTTTCCCCTATTATTATATATCGGCGCTTTTCCCGCGAATTTAACCCAAATGACGGACTGGGATTGTTAAATATCGCCCGCGCCCTTCCCTCTTTCCCATTATGGAAACCCGGCTGAACCGCTTCAAATTTGAAGGCGCTTCCCGAACCAGGCAAGCGCCTTCAAAACGTTTACATAGCGTTTGGCATGCGCCGTCTTCTATTAATATTTCCCAAATTCATTGTCGCTCAATACGATTTTGATTTCTTCGGCATGATCTATGCCGGAATAGCGATCCATCTCGCGCTCAAAATCGGCGTTCATGCGGCGATCGTACTCCATTGTATCCACGTCATTGGAGAACAAGCCGGAAGCCTTGGCGCGATGCGCGGGAGCGGCCAGCTGGCGCATACCACCGTTGTTGCGCACGCTTTGCTCGCCGCGGGTCTGGAAGCGGCTGACCATTTGCTTGAGCATCTCGGCCTGGCTGGAAAGCTCTTCGGCGGCGGCGGCAGCTTCTTCAGAAGTGGCCGAGTTTGCTTGCACCACCTGCGAAAGCTGCTCGATGCCCTTGTTGATCTGCGACACGCCAGTGGCCTGTTCGCTGGAAGCCACGGCGATCTGCCCGACAACCGCGACGGAGGTCTCCACGGAATCCACGATCTTGGCGAGCGATTTTGCTGTCTCATTGGCGATCTGCGTACCCGCCTCGGCCTTTTTGATGGAACCCTCGATAAGGTCGGTTGTTTCTTTTGCGGCTGCCGCGCTCTTTGCAGCGAGGTTTCGAACTTCTTCGGCGACCACGGCAAATCCCTTTCCGTGTACGCCGGCGCGCGCTGCTTCTACGGCAGCGTTCAGCGCGAGTATGTTTGTCTGGAAGGCGATATCGTCAATAACCTTGATGATGCGGGAGATATTTGCGGACGCTCTGTTGATTTCTTCCATGGCGCCCTGCATGCCCTTCATCAGCTCGTTGCCTTCGACGGCGTACTGCTTAGTCATGATCGCCTGCTGGTTGGTTTCGTTCGCATTGCTGGCGGTCTGCTTGACCTGTTCCGCGATTTGGGTGATGGTGGCGGTCAGTTCTTCAATAGCGCTGGCCTGCTCCGTAGCGCCCTGCGAAACGGCCTGCGCACCGTCGGAAACCTGCTTCGTGCCTGCTGCCACCTGCTCGGAAGCGGTGTTGATATTTTGCATAACATTGCTCAGCGAAAGGGCGATGGAGTTGATGGCCTCTTTCAGAGCGGAGAAATCGCCGCGGAATTCCGTATTGATGGACACGCTGAGGTCGCCTGTAGCGATGGCACCCAGCACGTCTTTCACCTGGCCGATGTAGGAATTGAGCTCCTGCACGGTCTCGTTGACCGCTTTTTGAAGGATGGCGTGGTCGCCGCGGAAATTCCCTTCCACGCGCCCGTTCAGGTTGCCCAAAGAAATATCATGCAGCACATCGCTGGCCAGTTGCACGGGCGCGATGATAGCGTCCAGCGTGTCGTTGATGCCTTCAACGATCTTTTTGTATTCGCCCTTGTGTTTGTTGGCGTCCGCGCGAACGGAAAGCTTGCCTGCCGCTGCCGCGTCGGTGAGCATGTCCGTGTCGGCCACAAGGCTCTTGATAGACGCAATCACGTTCTCTAGCGAGTGTACGAGAATGCCCGTTTCGTCTTTGCTGACCTCACCCTGGTACTGCACGTCGATGCAACCTTCTGCAAGTTTCTCCGCCATGCCGGAAAGCTGGCGCAGCGGGTTCGTAATGCCCCGGGATACGATGATCAGGAACACTATGACGAGCAACAATACGGAAACCATGGCAATGATTGCTACGGTGATAAACGTGCTTATGTTTTTTGTTGATGCCGCCAGCGCCGCGTCGGCGTTCCTTTTGTTGAGTGCCAGCATGGAATCCAAATGCTTTTCAAAGTCACCCATCGCAGCATCACTCTCTGGGGAAAGCAAAAATCCTTTGCTTCCGTCAAAGTCACCGGCTATTGCCAAGGCCAGCACTTGGTCACGCATGGCTACCGCGGCCTCTATTTTGGGCATGAGCTGTTCAAACGACGTCGTTTCTTCCGTCGTTTTGCATGTGGCCGCATATGCGGCTATACTTTCTTGCAAGAGAGGGTCGAATTCCTCATCCATCTTGGTTTTCACTTCCATAGCCATTTCCTGGCTATCTTCGAGGTTCACCATAGCCAACAAGCTTTTTACTTCCTGGAAGGTGGACATGATTGCCCCGGCATATCCTTGTGAATTTCCATATATCTCCATCATTTCGTTATAATCTTTGCGCATGCTCTTCATTTTTTCTGTAAGCACCGTGCACAAAGCCGCTGCAAGAATAATGATGATGACAAATACGAACGTTAATTTGCCGGATATCTTTAAGTTTCTATACCATTTCATAGTATGTGACGCCTCCTATTTTACTTCCCTGGTTTCCTCCGGGGAGCCTTCTTCATAGAATATTTTTTCACAGTCCAAGAGCAACTTTATTTCATTCCCAACACGGCCAATACCGGAAATATACTTGTTTTGCACGCCCATGCTGCTGTGTTCCGGCGGCGGCACGATGCTGAAGCCTTCGATGGTAAGCACTTCTGTCACGCTGTCTACGATGAGGCCTGCCGTAAGTTCCTGCACTTCGATAACGATGACGCAAGTGCGGTCGTTGTAGGGAACGGATTCTTTATGGAATTTTAAACGCATATCGATAACGGGAACGACTTTCCCGCGCAAATTAATAATGCCCTTGATGTATTTGGGAACTTCCGGCAAACGGGTAATCGGCTGTACGCCAATGATCTCCGTGACATAGCGGATGTCGATGCCATAGTCCTCTTCATCAAGAGCAAAGGCCAGATATCGGTTTTGTTGCGAATCGTCAATGTTATCCCACTGTTCATCTATGCTCATGTATACCCCCCTAACTGCGCCAACAGGGCAGCGCCCTTTTTGCAGTTGACTCACGTTTGAATTTGCCCTGCCATGCGTATGCGGCATGCTTGCGTCTCCTCGCAACATACCGCCAAACATGGGCCGTGCTATTTTTTATAAAAACATATCGACCAGCATGCCTCTAATATCATCCATAATATCGAGCAGCTGAATGTTATCCGCTTCTTTTTCCAATACAAGTTTGGCGAGCTCGTCGAGCCGCTTGTTCACATTGCGGATCATAGTGAAAACTTTATGCCTTCCGCGCGAATCAAACTTGTCTGTTTTGCTGAATACGTAGGAATTGCTGGCTGTTTCGTGAAAAAGCTGCATGATCAATTCCCTGTATTTTTGGAATTCTGCGAAATCCACTTTTTCGCCGAGCAGCTTTCCCTGCCGAAAGACCTTTTCTGTTAGGTCGCTGATATATGCTTCATATTCGGCGGTTTGCACATCGCTCATATGCCTTTGGAACTGGTGCGAAAAGCCATCCCCGCTGCGCTTTTCCTCCACGGAAACCAGGCGGGGCGCATCCACAGCTACCTTGGGCATGTCCTTAATCCGCATTGCCAGCCACTCCCGTTTTTGCGCCTATTTCTTTTGGTCGAAGTATATCCCGTCCCCAACTACGCCATATGCGCTTGCATACGAGCTGGCGCGCTGGTTGGACTTGCGTATATCCTTTAATTCGCTTTTGTATTGTTCCATTTTGCGTTCGGCCATGGCGTTGCATTCCATCTGTACTTGCTGTATTTCTCGCAACAACTCGCCGGCCTTATTTTCGTAATCGTTTAACTCCTGCGCAAAGTTGCCGAGCGGTTCTTTCGTGTCCTGCAGCATGAGGAACTTTACCACGTTGCGGTAAGTATCGTCCAGGTCTTCGACCTCTTTGGCCGCCGCGTGCCACTCTTCTGTGGTTTGCACCAGCTCTTCAACCGCATCTTCAACAAGCTGCATCCGTTCCCGCTGGGTGAGGTCCAGCATGCGGTCGAGCAATTCCAGTTTTTGTACGCGGTTGTTCACCAACTCATGCATGACCTTATCCACAGTTTTAATCCTCGTCGGCAAGCATAGCGCTGCCGGGACCTTCCTTTGCAACGATCTTCCACGCGTCGCGGAGATCTTCCAATATTTTGAGCATGCCTTCCAATTTGGCGCTGTCGCGGGTGACGCTTAGCGTGACCAGCTCGTTTAAAATGAAATCGTAAATGCGCAGCAATTCCTGCCCGATGGGGAAATGCAGGTCGAGGCTGTTTACCAGCTCCATCACGATCAGATACGCTTTGTCCAGGCATTCGTTCATTTTGGCGTCATTCTTGTCCTGCATGGCCAAGCCGCTCATTTTTAGCTGCTTGATGCAGCCGTCATAAAGCATGACGACCAGTTCGACGGGGTTGGCCGTCAATACGCCCTGCTGCCTGTATCTTTGTTGTGGATTCGCCAATGCTGCGTACATGTTTACCTCCAAATGTTAGCCCGAAACTCCCGGCAGGCTGCCAGCGTTAGAACGCCGGCAACCGGCTGGCGGGAAGAAAGCGATTATTTGCCGCTGTTATTCAGCAGGCCTGCGAGGGAAGACGTTTGGCTTTGCAGCGAAGCCATCGCTGTTTCCATGGCCGTGAATTTTCTCCAATATGCGCTTTCACGGGTAATGATCCAGTCTTCCAGCTGCTCCAGCTTGCTTGTAGCCGCAGTGACCTGACGCGAATTTGTCTGCAGGGTTACGTCAGTGACGGTGTTGATATAGCCGTTAAGCGCGTTTTGGAGGCGAACCACGAGGCCTGATTCTTTGCTTGCTGTGGCACTGTCTGTCGATGTGCTCAGCTTGGTAAAGATATCCTTTACCTGCTCGGGATTGCTGTTCAGCGCTTCACGCAGGGCTGTTTCGTCTATGACAATCTTGCCGCCCTCGTAGTATTTGTCGGATGTGCGCAAACCGATGTCCGCCGCGCTTTTGCCCGCGCCCTCTACCACGCTGTAAAACGCGCCGCGCATGGTGGAAAGCAGATTGCCGATGTTGCTGTCGCGGTAGAGCATGCCCTCTTTTGCGAGCGCTTCCCACTTTTCGGCCTCTTTTTCGGTCATGCTGTCCTTTTCGTTGTCTGTAAGGGGCGCATAGTCGCGATTCGGCTTTTGTTCGTAAGCGGTTTGCAAGTCGGCGATCAGCTGATTGTATCCCTCGATAAAGCTCTTAATCTTTTGGAATGTCGGCTCGATATCGCGTTCTACGTTGAATTTGATATCGCTGCCCGGATCCATCTGTTTTTTGAGGGTATACTGGATGCCGTCGATGGAAAACGAGTTGGAATTGCGCTCTACATCGATGCCGTTGATTTTCAGCTTCGCGTTCTGGCCGTACGTCGTGCCTTCGGCTATGCCAAAGGCGGCGGCGCCCGCCGTGGTCGCAAACGCGTTGCCCGCGATATTTGTGATTTCCACTTTGCTAGCCGCGCCGGAATCCTTCGCCGTAATCGTAAATCCCTTGGACAGGCTGCTATAGCTCATGTTTACGCCCACATTGGCGCGGTTGACCGTCGTAGCAATTTCGTTGAATGTGGAATCTTCTTTAAACTCGAACTCTTTGCCGTTGATGGAAAAAGCGATGTAATTCTCCATTACCGGATCGCCCTCTTCATCTACTTCCGTGCCTACCTGCCTGCTGGCGAAAGCAAGCCCCGTAGCAAAGGCCGCGTCCTTGAGCTTTGTATCCAGCGAAACCGTTGCCGTGGCGCCGCCGGTAAACATAAACTGGCTTTTCGCCGTGGCCGAACTGGCCAGCTGGGTGATTTCGTTTACTACCATGGAGCCGACGTTGGCGTTGCTGCCCGCGGAAACGGTAAACGCTTCCGAGTTGTCTACCATGTTGGTCTTGAAAGAATTATAGGCGGAAGCGGTAAACACGTTGTCCTGCGGATTCAAAACGCTCATATACTTCTCGCGGAAGTTACGCAGCTTTAAGTTGAAATCGCGATAGGCATCGCCCTTCCACTCCAGCTTGGTTTTGACCTTGAATTGTTTGTCGACCTTCATTTGGTCTATGTTTAGCAGGCTTGTAACGATGGATTCCGTATCCATGCCGGACGAAAGCCCTGTTAAACGCAACATATTTCGATTAATGCTGCTAAGTGACATTTTACAACACTCCTTTTGTTCTGCATGATAGAGTCCCTTCTTCCCGCTGCTATCAATATCGATAAATATCGGGAACAACTTTAACGCATCCATGCGTTCTTGCCAAAACCTGGGTTCGTGTGTTCCGGTCGAACATGTTTGCCATCCGTGCCTGATGCCGTTAAGAAGCGTGATTGCTCCCGTTCTCTTAGTCGTGCGTGGCTGTGCGCATGTGCGCGTGGGCATAAACATATTCTTCTTTTTTATAAACATTTCCAGCCGCTTCGTAACGGCCTTTTCATAAAAACACGCGTATTTTCATATTATTTGGCGTTTATTTACCGCGGGCCCGAAAAGCGCTTCAGCGCCTGGTCGAGTTTGAAGCGTTTTCCCCTGTCCCCATCCAGTTTGGATACGAATACCAGCACTTCCGCGATAACCTGGTACAGGTCTTCGGGAATATCGTCGCCAATGCCCAAATGCTGCAGAGCGGCAGCCAGTCCCCTGTCCTCCACGACGGGTATATTCTTTTCGGCAGCCAGCTTAAGCATATTTTCGGCGACCTCGCCCTGGCCAAGCCCCACGATATAGGGAGCCCGGTTTTGGGCGGCGTCGTATTTCAGCGCGGCTGCCTGTTTGCGCTCAATTTTTTCTTTTTCGTTATCCATCATATTTTACAATCAACATATATCTTGGGCTTGCGCATTGCTGTGGCCAGCGTTTCCTCCGCGTTAGCTATTGTTGTGGCCTCGGCCAGCCTGCCCACCTTTGTATCTACCAGATTATACTGGTATTGCTTCAACACGGGAAAAAGTTCGCGCGCGCGTTCGCGTATATAAGGAACGGCTTCCTCGCTTTCCACATCGAACTTCAGCGAAATATTTCGCTTTTCGACGCGGATCAGGCTTTCTACGCGCCCCATCGTCTCCGTGGAAAGGCCGATCAATATGGCGGTGTCTTCCGGGTCGATTCCCTTGCCGCGCTTTTTGTTTTTGTAGATATACATGTCCGCCGTGTCATGCGATTGATGATGCACGGGAATATGCAGGCAATAAAAACGCTGCACATCCTGCGTCAGTTTGGATTGCGCCGCCACATCCGCCAGCTTGCCCGCCATGGCTTTGCCGCGGATATCCGCGCTTTGCAGCATGTCCTTCAGCGTGGTCTCCTGCGCAGCCGCTTCGGCGGCGGCTCGCTTTATCTTTGCGCCATCCGTGCTGGCGTCGATTTCTAAAAACATGGAAAGCAGCTTGGCGGAAATCTCCCGCATCCCTTGCCCCGCGGGTTCCTGCGCGCCCGTTTGAGCCTGCGCGCCGGCCATGGCGGCCGCCTCCGGCCGCAACACGGGCGTTTGAAGCGCCGGCGCTGTTGCTTGCTGCGGTGCTTGCTGCGGGGCTTGCTGCGGTGCTTGCTGCGGAGCTAGCGGATCAGCCGCGGCTTGCGGCGCGGGCTGCTGCGCTCTGGCGGCTGTTTCAGCTTGCGGTTGCGTTGCGGCCGCCTGCGCCTCCGCTTGCGGTGCCGCTGCGTTTGTTTGCGGCGCGGTTGTTCCCTTACCGCCGTTCAGTGCCAATATGGCGGCTTCGAGCTGGCTGCGCACAGGCAACGGCGCGCCATCCGTTTGGGGGGTGGGCTGCTGGGCCGCCTGCTCGGCAAGGCTAGCGGCTTCCTGCGCTATTTCAAACACCGCCTCACCCGTGGAAGCGCCCTGCTGCAGGCTTTGGAATGCGCGGATGGATTCCTCGGAAACGTCGATTTGATTGGCGGCAAAGAACACGGCCTCTTTCGCGCTGAGCTGTGTTTCCTGCATGATTTGCAGCACGGCGGTAAGCAGTGGCTTGCTGGGCTCTACGCCCGATTCCTTGAAGGCGGCCAAAGCAGCGCGCGCGCTTTCCATTTGGGCGCCGTCCAGCGCGTTCAGGAGCGTGTTTGTCTGCGCGGACGCCTTTTGCGCGCTTGCGGCGCTTGTATCGACGGTGATTACTCGCATGCTGAGCTGGCTCTCGTTTTTTGCCGTAACCACCAGCTCCACTTTATCTTGCGGGTTAAGCAGCATATCCGTCGCCATTTTTGCCTTGAACAGGCCGCCCTGCTCGTTTTTAAACAGCACCGTTTCGCCATCTGTGGAAATCACGGTAGCCTGCACGACGTCGCCTTTTTCGAACGGCGTTCGCTGCTGCGGTTCTATCAGGATGGGCTGTTGCTGTAATCTGTTTTGTACCTGGGAAAGGTCTATTCTCATATTTTTCTCCTGAAAAAAAAGGGGGGGTCGTTTCACTTTATAAATATATTATTAACGCGCAGCGTTTTTGGGGCGCATCCCGGAAAAACAAGCCGCAAAAACCGTTACAAACTCCAAATTCCGGTTAATAATTTATCGTATCATTTTAAAAAAAGATTAACCTTTTAGGTAATCAATTCGATATAGTATATGTTGGAATATGTCGATATACGGTCGTATGCCATACTATTATATTTTCGCCGGCCGCGCGGTTTGGCAGCAATGAGGCAACTATGATAAATCTTAACCAGCTGAATGCGACGCATTTAGACTTTTTTAAAGAAATGGAAAATATTGGCGCGAGTCATGCGGCGACAGCGCTATCCACTTTATTGGGCCGCCCCATCTCTTTGCGTGTGCCAAACGTCCGTTTCTATGAATTTGCTCATATCAGCGACCTGCTCGGCGGGCCTGAAAACCTGGTCGTCAGCCTGCTGGTGGAAATGAACGGCGATTTGAGCGGCTTTATTCTGCTCGTGCAAAGCGCGGACGACGCGCAGGCGCTTTCTTCCTCCATCGTGGAAGCCATGGGCCTCGAAGCCGAAAAAAGCGACGAGCTGCTTTCCGAACTGCAGCGCTCCGCTTTGGAAGAGGTTTCAAACATCCTTTCCGGCGCATACCTGAACGCCATAGCCGAGCTGACAGGGCTTTCCATCGCGAATTCCATCCCGCGAATGGTAATCGATATGGCGGGCGCGGTTATGAACCTGCCCGCGGCCACCTATGGCGAATACGGCGATGTTATATTGTTCCTGGAAACGGAATTTATCGATTCCGATAACCAGAAGAGTTTAAACGGCCATTTTCTGCTGGTGCCGGATGTCGCTTCCTTTAGCGTACTTCTGCGCACAATGGGGATTGAGTAATGCAAAATACCATCATTGGCATCGCCGACTTAGCGGTCGCGAAAGCGCCAGACGCCATCACAACGTTGGGACTGGGCTCCTGCGTTGGGCTGGTGCTTTATGATAAAATAAGCAAAGTAGGCGGTATGGCACACATCATGTTGCCGCGCGCGCCCATGGATGTGGAACAAAAGCACCTTGCAAAATACGCCGACACCGCATTCCTGGAACTGTTTAAACGCGTGCTGCGGGCGGGCGCCTCCCCCTACATGCTGAGCGCCAAAATGGCCGGCGGCGCGCACATGTTCGCCTCCTCCATGGACAGCGACATCATGAAGGTGGGGCAGCGCAATGTGGATATGTGCCACACCATGCTGCGCAGCAGGGGTATAGCGCTGGCCGCCGAAGATACGGGCGGAAATATGGGACGCACCATTACGTTTGATTTCGAAAGCGGCCTGCTGCTCATCAAAACAGCGTGGCCCAAAACGGAAAAAACCATATAAGCTTACAATAACTGAGCTGGCAATATTTTATCCGTTAGGATACTATATACATAATAAAAAGGGAAATGAGCAATCGGTATATATATTGCAATAACACAGGAGGTTTCATAATTTTATGAAAAGAGTGCTTATCGTGGATGATGCCGCCTTTATGCGGGTATCGATCAAAAATATGCTTACGAAGCATGGGTACGAAGTCGTAGGCGAAGCGGAGAACGGCGAGGTTGCCGTGCAAAAATACAAAGAGCTTCAGCCCGATATCGTTACGATGGACATTACCATGCCCGAAAAGGACGGGTTGCAGGGCCTCAAAGAGATTCTGGCCGTCAATTCCGGGGCAAACGTGGTGATGGTCTCTGCCATGGGGCAGGAAAGTATGGTTCGCGAAGCGATTATTTCCGGAGCCAAAGGATTTATCGTAAAGCCCTTCAAAGAAGACGTCATTATCAATGCGCTCAGCAGCTTGGGCTAAACAGCGCGGGCAGGCCGTCACCCGCAGATTCTGCGGGAAAATTTACGTTGACAAAGGGGCAAACCTATGACGCAAGCCGATACTTCGCTTTTAGAGATTTATATTTACGAGAATCTGCAGTTGATTGAGCAGTTGGACGGGTTGTTGCTGGTCGCGGACAAAAGCGACCGCTTCACAGCCGAGCAGGTAGCGTCCATCTTCCGCATCCTCCATACGATCAAAGGCTCTTCCGCCATGATGGAATTTGACCAGCTGGCAAAGCTTTCGCACGTCATGGAAGATTTGTTTGGCTATATCCGGGACAATATCGACGCCGCTTACGACCACCGCAAGCTGTGCGACATGGTGTTCTCGGCGGAAGATTTTTTGCGCACCGAAATGGAAAAGCTGCAGGCGGGCCAGCAGGCCGACGCGGACGCTTCCGAGCTACAGAAATCCATCCACGCCTATTATGACGAGCTGAAAGGAAACGCCGCGCCAAAAGCTGAAAAGGCCGCGGAACAGGCGCCCGCCGAAAAGGCGGAACAAGCGACCGCAAGCGCGGAAGGCGTGCTGCGTTTCTACAAATGCTCCATCATATTCGAAAAAGAATGCAAGATGGAAAACATCCGCGCTTTCGGCGTGGTAAAATCCATCGAGCCCCTGTGCAAACGCGTGGCCACAGTACCGGAAGATCTGCTCAAGGATAATACCGATGACCTGATCGTGGCGAACGGCTTCACCATGTTTATTGAATCCGCTGCGGATTTGCCCACCTTGCTGGCCAAGATAAAGGGCAATATCCTGCTGGAAAGCGTTACGCTCGACGAGCTGCCCGACCCGTCGCAGACGCCTTTGGATCGCCGTACACAGCGCGAACCGGCGCAGCAGGACGCGCAAGCCGCGCCCCAGCAGCAAAAGTACAGCTACATGAGCGTTCGCTTGGACAAGCTGGACAAGCTTCTGGATTTGGTTGGTGAAATCGTCATTACAGAAACCACCGTAACCAAAAACCCGGATATAGACGGGCTGCATTTGGAAAACTTTTCAAAAGCGTCCCGCCAGCTGCGTAAGCTGACGGACGAGCTGCAGGACACCGTTATGTCCATCCGCATGATTCCGATTTCGGCCACGTTCCACAAGCTGGAGCGCATTGTGCGCGATATGAGCAAAAAAACAAATAAGCTGGCCGACCTCATCATCATCGGCGAAGACACGGAAATGGATAAGAACGTCATCGACAACCTTTCCGACCCGCTGATGCACATCATCCGCAATTCCATGGACCACGGCATCGAACTGCCGGACGTGCGCGAAAGCATGGGCAAAAAGCGCACCGGTCAGGTCACATTGGAAGCGCGCAATACAGGCGGCGATATCCTCATCATCATCTCCGACGATGGCAAAGGGCTGGATAGAGAAGCGCTCATCGCCAAAGGCATCGAGCGCGGCCTCGTGAAAAAGCCCGCCTCCGAAATTTCCGATAAAGAAGCGTACGCGCTTATATTCTCGGCGGGCTTTTCCACAAAAGACGCCGTCACGGAATTTTCCGGCCGCGGCGTCGGCATGGATGTTGTTACGAAAAACATTCAGAAAATGGGCGGTTCCATTTCCGTGGACAGCACGCTGGGCGAGGGCATGACTGTCACGCTGCGCATTCCGCTTACACTTGCCATCATCGACGGCATGCAGGTGCAGGTGGGCGAGCAGGTGTTTATCGTGCCGCTGCTGAACATCCGCGAATCGTTTAAGCCGAAGGCGGAGGATGTGTTCCTCGACCCGGACGGCAACGAGATGATACTCATCCGCGACGACTGTTATTCGGTTGTAAAGCTGCATAACCTGCTTGATATAGAAACAAACGTCACAAGATTTCAGGATGGCATTCTCATCTTGATAGACGGAGATAAAGAATCATATTGCCTGTTTGTGGATAAACTGCTGGGCGAGCAACAAACGGTTATCAAGCCCATGCCTTTCTATATCTCACGCTCACAAGCATGGCTAAAAGGCATTGCCGGCTGCACCATACTGGGCAACGGCAGCATCAGCCTTATTTTGGATATTAACAACTTGTTGTAGAGGTTGCTATGCGTTTTGTCCCTGCGAATTGTTTACGGCCGGGCCAGATTTTAGGACGGGATTTGGTCTTTGACCGCAATCGCGTCCTCTTGCGCGGCGGTGTAACATTAACGGCATCGCTCATCGGCAAAGTCCGCATGCTCGGTTTTCAAGGCGTCTATATCGACGATGACCTTTCAAGAAGCATCTTTCTGGAATCCGTCATCAGCGACGAACTGCGCGGCAAGGCGCAAAAAGAGGTGCGCACGCTTTTCGTCACAGTGGAAACCGCGTCTTTGCAAAAGACAAAAAATCATTTCGACGCTTTGCTTTCCACCGTTACAAATATCGTGGACGAAATTTTGCGCAACCGCAATCTCATGGTAAACATCATCGATATCCGCGCGTATGACGATTATACCTACAGCCACAGCATCAATGTGGCTGTATTATCGACCATGCTGGGCGCCGTGCTGGGCATGGGCCGCCAGACGCTGCACGAGCTCGCCATGGGCGCGCTTGTGCATGATTTGGGGAAAGTTTTCATCGACAAACGGATAATCAACAAAGAAAGCAAGCTTACGCTGGAAGAATTCGAAGAAGTGAAGCGGCACAGTCTGGCCGGCTATAATTACCTCGCGCCGAGCAAGGTCATCCCCCCGGAGGCAAAGACCGCCGTGCTGACGCACCATGAGCAATATAACGGTAACGGATATCCGGCGGGCCTGAGCGGCGAGGCCATTCACCTGTTTGGCCGCATCATCGCCGTGGTAGACGTATACGACGCGCTGGTTTCCGACAGGCCATACCGCCGCGCGCTGCTGCCCTCAGACGCCATCGAATACATCATGAGCGGCTACAACACGCTCTTTGACCCGCTTGTGGTGGACGCGTTTATACGCAAAGTAGCGCCGTATCCCGTCGGCACTTGCGTGCGGCTGAGCAACGACTGCATAGGCATCGTGGTGGAAAACTTTGAAAACACCTGCCTGCGTCCTAAGCTGCAGCTCATCGAAGACGGCAAAACCGTACCACGCTATATAGACCTCACGCACGACTACAACGCGCTGAATATCACCATCAAAGAGATTGTCAACATTTAGAGGCGTTCAGCGCGCGTTCATACGCGACATTCTTCTGCACATCCAATACCGTTGCCACGGCCACCGCTGCTTGCTTGGTTGAAAACCCTTGCGCAAGCAGCTTTTTCAGCGCCTCGTCCACTTGCTTTTCTTCCACGCGCCTCGGCTCGTTTTCGCGCCCCGCTATCGCTACTACGCACTCGCCGCGCGGCGGTTCCGCAAATCGCTGCGCAAGCGCGTCCAAGGTGCCGCGCGCCGCTTCTTCATGCAGCTTTGTCAGCTCGCGCAGTACGGCGGCGGGCCGTTCGCCGCCCAATTCCCGCGCCAGTTCCTTAAGCGTATCCGGCAGGCGTTGCGGGCTTTCGTACAGCAAAATCAATTCCTCCGCGGCGCAAAGCCGCTGCATGCGTTTACGCCGTTCTTTTTTATCCCGCGGTAAAAAGCCGAAAAAACTGAATGCCGCGCAAGGCAGGCCGCTGAGTACCGCCGCCGTCAGCACTGCGGAAGCGCCCGGCAGCACGCTTACGGGCAGGCCTTGTTCCGCGCAGGCAGCCGCGAGCCGCTCACCCGGGTCGGAAATGCCGGGCATGCCCGCATCCGAACAATACGCGATAACGCGGCCGCTGCGTATAGCCGCCAGAAGCTGCTCCGTTCGCTCACGCTCATTGTGTTCGTGGCAGCTGACCAGCCGCTGCTTGATATCATAATGCGTAAGCAGCCCGAGCGTGCGGCGGGTATCCTCCGCCCATACTTCGTCCGCTTCGCGGAGCGTACGGAGCACGCGCAGCGTGATGTCCTCCAGGTTGCCTATGGGCGTCGCGCACAGCGCAAGCATGCCAAGCTTGTTTTGTTCCATACGTTTCCTTTCAGCGCTCGCCCTTCAGCAGCGCATATGTGAGCGCATCCTGCACCACGCCGTTCTTATATACGCTTTGGCGCTTTATGCCTTCACATACAAAGCCCGCTTTTTGCAGCACGCGGCATGATGCGGGATTGCTCGCGAACACGTCCGCGTGCAGCCGCACGATGTCAAACCGTTCAAACACTTCCCCGCAAACGCGCTTTACCGCCTCCGTCATAATGCCCTTTCCCCAATGCGCACTATTAAGCCAGTAGCCGATTTCGGCGGATTTCCTGTACACATCTGTGCCCGGAATGACGCCTACGCCGCCCACCGGTACGCCGCGCACCGCAATGCAGTAATTTAATCCTTCCTCGCCGCACGTTTCGCAATGCGCGAGAAACGCCTCCGCGTCGCTACGCGTATACGGAAAAGGAAAGCGGTCACGCAGGTTTTTCGCTATATCCGCATGGTTTGCCGCGGCGGCCAAAGCCTCTGCGTCCCCTTGCTCCCATGGGCGCAAAGCAAAGCCGCCTATATCGTATCGCATGGGCGTAAATATCATGCCGTCAACGGTTTGCTCCGGCCCCGTTGCGTAAAAACCAAAGCTTTTGTAGGCAGGCAAGCCAAAGCGGGAAGCGTTCACCGTAATTTTTCGTTCCCAGGCTGCAGCTTCTTCGGCAAGAAAAGCGGCAAACAGCGCGCGGGCGGCACCCTGCCTGTGAAACGCCTCGCCTACAAACAGCAGCTTGATATGATTGCCCTGCGCCGCAAGTACGCCCGCGAGCGCATCCCCCATAAAACAGCCGAAAAAGAGAAGGGTCGGATCCGTTTGCTCTTTATCGATAAATGCGTAAAAATTGTTTTTGCCCTCCTGGCTGTAGTCACAGCCCACGAACGCGTCAAATACGCCGCGCACCAGCGCAAGCGCGTAAGGGCGCTCGTGCTGTTCCATTTTTCGCACCTGCATTCGTATACCTCCCCATTTTTCCAGCGAAATACTCTGAATGCTTTTTATTGTATAGCGCATCGTTTTTGAAAGCAAGCGGCAGCGTGCTTTGAAAGCGCGTTTGGGGTATACTGTTTGTATGGGCGACCGGGAAAACCTTTTGCTTTGGAAGGAGGCGGCGATATGGCGGAAATCGTATTGGCCGGGGGCTGTTTTTGGGGTTTGGAACGCTATATGCGCGGCATAGCGGGGGTGAAGGATACGGAGGTGGGCTACGCAAACGGCCACACGAAAAGCCCCACATACGAGGAAGTGTGCACGCGCTGCACCGGCCACGCGGAGGCGGTGCGCGTAGAATATGACGAAAGCGCGCTCCCGCTGGCTTTCTTGCTTGAATTGTATTTTCAGGCGATCGATCCCACCACGCTAAACGGGCAGGGAGCGGACGAGGGCACGCAATACCGCACCGGCATTTATTATACGGACAAGGCGGACGCTCCCGTCATCGAGGCGGCGCTGCGCTCGCTGGGGGAACGCTATGACAAGCCCGTTGTGGTGGAATGCGAGGCATTGCGCGCTTTTTATCCGGCGGAAGACTATCACCAGGATTATCTTGAAAAACGAGCCGGCGGCTATTGCCACATTCCGGCCTGGAAAATGCGGCAAGCAGCGGCGGCGCGCGTAAATCCCGCGCTATATCCCCGGCCGGCGGAGGAAACGCTAAAGCAAACATTACCGCCTCTCTCCTATGCCGTAACCCGGCAAGCCGCTACGGAGCCGCCCTTTTCGCACCCATTTGCTAACGGCGCGACAGCGGGCATTTATGTGGATATTACCACAGGGGAGCCGCTTTTTTCTTCCAGAAACCAGTTTAACGCGGGATGCGGCTGGCCCAGCTTTACGCGCCCGATCGAGCCCTTTGTGCTGCATGCGCATACGGATGTTTCGCATGGCATGCTGCGCACGGAGGTGCGGAGCAGGGCGGGGAACGCGCATTTGGGGCATGTGTTTGAAGATGGGCCAAGGGAGAGCGGAGGGCTGCGCTACTGCATCAATGGCGCGGCACTGCGGTTTGTTCCGCGTGAAGATATGGAGCGGGAGGGGTATGGGTATTTGCTGAAGGACGAAAGCTCCTAATTCAATCCTCACCACACAAAAACACCGGAACGAAACCTGTTCCGGTGTTTTGCTTTTTTCACATGAAGCTTTCGCGCAATAGCCTTTTATTTCACTGCCTTCAGGAAGAAGTAAATACGGGACTGCGCGGTGGCATAGTCATAGTTCGTGCCGCAGGTGTACAGCGTAAGGAATGTATCTTTCGCCGTAACGCTGGTATTGAACTTCACAGCCGATCGGTTCTTCTGCGTGTTGATCCAGTTTGTGATCTCAGAATCAGAGGCGCTCGAAAGGTGCTGTATGTTGTAGTTGATTGTGGTGGCGGGCTCGCTTGCTTCTGTCTTGTAGAAAGCAAAGACTTCCCACTGGGTGTAGCCGTTCAGGTAGACTTCCCAAACACGGTTGGAAGCCACGTTGATATCCTTGATGGAGGAGAGGTTTGGCGACTTGCAGCCGCCGTTATCGGTGGTCTGGCAGGTCGTTTTGCCTGTGGCCTTATCGTAGATATGGCTCAGCTGGTGGAACATCTGGTTGGAACCGCGCATGTTGTGCGCCGTAACGGTGTTGTTGCGCGCCAGAACATTGTAGAAGGCATGCACAGCGCCCGCGGAGCTGGAAGCCTTGCTGATGCTGTGGCTGTCATAGTAGTTCGTATCCTTGTTGAAAAGGATGGGGTAGCTGATGTTGGAACCCGCGATGTAAACATAGCCGATGGTTTCGGAGTTTTGCTTTTTCGCGGCGTCAAAGCCATTCTGCACGGTGGCGCTGGGCTTGGAAGCGCCGGGCGTTACGTTGATGTCGCCGGAACCTTTCGAGCCGCCGGAACTTCCGCTGGAGCTTCCGCTGCCGCCAACAGACAGGTACTGCTTTGCGACATAACCCGTTTTACCGTTGTATTTGATTTTGTAGAAATCGCCTTCGGAACCAAGCACTTCCACAGTGGCGCCCTTTTTCAGGGAACCGAGCGACTTGCTCTTTGTGCTGGCGCCGGAACGGAATGTTACGGAGCTCTTGCAGTTCACAATGGTGCCCGTGCTGCCGGAAGCGCTGGTGGATGTGGACGTGGAAGCGCTGGTGGGCGGGGTGCCTGCCTTAACATAGGTTTTGGAAACATAGCCCGTGACGCCCGCGGCGCTGACGAGCTTTGTGAAGCCGCTCTCTTCGCCGAGTATGCTGACAACTGCGTTCTTGTTCAGCGTGCCCAGCAAGCTGCCTTTCGCGCTCGCCGTGGCGCGGAAGTTTACGTCGGAATTACAGTTGGTAATGTAGCCCGGCGTGCCGGTTGTGGTCGTTGTTCCTGTTGTGATGACAGTGCCGTTGGCCGCTTTCATGGAGGCGATTGCCTGGCCGCTTCTGATGGTGTTTGTAACGCCGGGCACGGCGCTCTTCAGTATGAAGCCTACGCTGGTAGCCGTTGCGCCGTTTGTGTATACCTGATACAGGCTGCCCGAAGCGCTCACGATGGGAATGACATCGTCCTTAGCGAAGTAGCCGATTACGGTGGCCATTGTGCTGCTGCCGTATACCGGCGTGTTGTCCGCGGAAATAACAGCATAGTACGAGATAGGGGCTGCTGTGGCGGGTGCCGCTACGGCAAACGCTGTCAGCAGGCATAACGCCAGCGCAAGGATGCGCATGCTTGTCTTTTTGAGATTCATGATCGTGCCTCCTTAAATATTGCTTTCGCTTTGTAGAGATATTTTAATCCGTTAGCCCACGCACTTGAGGAACGTGAACAGGCGGGAATTCGCCGTTGCGGAGTCGTAGTACGTGCCGCAGGTGATGAGCGTCATGATCTGGTCTTTATCGCTCACGCTCACGCCGAAATTGATCTGGGAGCGCTTGAGCTGCCCGTCTATCCATTTTGACATGCTTGCGGGCCCTGTGTTCCAGTTGTTGCGCAAGGTTTCGATGGGCTCATTCCTGGGCACTTCGTACATGGCCCATACTTCCCATTGGGTTTTGCCGAATATGGATATGCTCCACGTGCGGCCGCTGCTCGTTTTATACCAGTCGGAATGGGAGAGGCCCCGTCCGCAGCTGCCATATTGGCATTTGCCCTTGCCCATGGCCACTTCCTGCAAGTGGTGCAGCTGGTGCATGCCGCTGTTGGAACCGCGCAGGTTGTGCCCGAATATTACTACGTTTTTGCTTAAAGAATTCCTGTACGGGTACACGCCTTCCAGCGACTTCTTTTTGGAGAGGTTGTGGTCGTTGTAGTAGAAATTCGCGCCGTACAAAATAGGATCGTCGATGTTGGTGTTTGGCACTTTGATCCAGCCGACGGTGTCCTTGTTGATGCCTTTGGCCTTCGTGATCTTGGAGGCGTTCGGGTCGGGCGCTTTTAGGGTGGTTTCTGTGCCGCCCGTTGTGCCGCGTTGCTCAAGGGAGGCAAGGTCGCCCATTTTCAGCGCGCTTGCGGGAATATAGCCCTCCTGGTTTTCATAGAACACCTTCCACCAGCCTTGATGGCTCTTGCTGTCCAGCACGGCCACCTGCGAATATATCTTGAGCTCGTCGAGCACAGCTGCGTTGGATTTGGGCTCGGCGCGCATGGCGATGTTGCGGGTGGTGGTGGCCGGTTCGGCGGGCTGCTCCACAAGCTTTACTGTTTCGCTGTCGATATAGCCCTCCTTGCCTTCGTGGGATACTTTCCACCATTTTGGGTTTGTTTTGGCGTCCAGCACGGTGACTGTAACGCCGGATTTCAGTTTGCTGATGGTTGAAGAATCGGTTCCCGCGCCTTCGCGGAGCGTCGTGCTTTTTGTGGTTTTTGCTTCGAGCGCCAGCGCTGCGGGCGCAAGGCAGGCCATAGCCGCCATTAAACAAAGGATAAATGCGAGGCAACGTAGTAATGTGCGCTGCTTCATGATGAGATCCCCTTTCATGCCAATGATGCTTTCTTTTATATTTTGTTCGCGGGCAGCAACCGGTACGGTCCGTTGCCGGCATGAGCGCAGCGAACGCAAACGCGGTTACTCTTTTGTTTTGTCGGGTTCGTCTTCGTCGTCGAATTCAAAGGCGCTGCGAGGCGCGGCAGGCCGTTGCTGCGTTTGTTTTGCTTGCGAGCCGGTCTTGCTGCGGTCTGTCAGGCGCAGGGAAACCACGAACAGCACCCCGATGCCGGTGAGCGCCAGCCCCCACAACACGAGGGAAAGCACGCGCAAAGCCCCGCCCGCTTCCTGCGCATGTAGGATATAGTCGATTACGCCTTCCGCCAGCATGATCGGGCCCAGCACGGCGCTGATCTGCCGGACGCGCTTTTTATACAGCGCTTCCTGGCCTTTTTTTACGTGCTCGTTGCGGTACAACTGCCCTTTTCCAGTGATGGCGCCGTAAATCAAATACACGCCGATAATCAGCTCAAACAGGCCGAAAAAATTCCCCATGATCCCTCTTCCCGCCGCATGCAATCGCATTGCGGCAGTCATATTCACTGGCCCCCCTGGAAAGCGCCTTTTCGCGTATTATATCAGTTTTGGCGACGCAAAAGCAACGGCACAGCCGGGGAATGGCCAATGTTTTAAATTTGTTAATAAACCTATTTTTTCCGTTTGGGTGCGGTTTTGGCTGCGGGAACGGCTTTATCCCGCTCTTCCTCGTCAAAGAAGAAAGCGGCGCGGGGCGCGGGCGGTTTTCCCACATTCTTCCTTTTTTCCTTGTCCTGCATTGCGCGCAGTATAAGGAACAATGCCATCATTGCCGTCAGCACCAATATGCTGATTACAAAGTTGGCCGGCCCGATGATATCCCAGGCAGGAGATTCCTGGGAAATATTTCCCGCGGCCACGCCGACGCCGCCAAGCAGCACCAACAGGCCCGCGAGGCTGAAAAGGCCAATGCGCGCAATTTTTTTATACTGGGCCTCTTTGCCCTTTTTGATATATGGATTCTCGATGATGCGGCCCTTGCCGCGAATGGCCAGAATAAAAAGGTATGCCGCAAGCGCAAGCTCAAACAGGGAACCAAACCAAAACATGCTTTTCCTCCTTTTATTGGGAAGATGATGGCAGCGCAGGCCCCGCAACGAGGGCCGGTCCTCCCGCCTTCCTTTTGAAACACATAGCCGGAATGCCCGGGCATTCCGCAATCCGTTTTACAACACCGCGAAACAATCAGGGCGCAGGCCGATGGCAATAAAAACGCATGCCCGCATGCGGCATGGGAACGGGTTTCTCTTTTTCAGTTTACCGGCGTTCCTTGAAAAAGCGTTGCAACAGTTCCACGCACTCATGTTCCAGCACGCCGCCGAGCGCCTCGGTGCTGGTTTGAAACCAGTGATCCGTCATATCTATGACGGAACCGCAGCAACCGGCCAGGCTGTCAAACGCGCCAAACACCACGCGCGGGATACGCGCTAGCAAAATAGCCCCCGTACACATGGCGCAGGGCTCCAATGTACAATACAGCGTGCAGCCGGAAAGGCGCCCGCCCAATATGCGTGAAGCCTCGCGTATGCAAAGCATCTCGGCATGCGCGGTTACGTCGGCGGCTGCCTCGCACAGGTTATGCGCGCGCGTGATGACGTGACCGCCCTGCGCGATGATGGCGCCCACAGGCACTTCGCCAAGCGCGTAGGCAGCCTGTGCTTCTTCGAGAGCAATTCGCATCATTTTTTCGTCCATTTCGACCTCCTAAACCCGGACTACCGTATTATTCTCCGCACAAATTCGCGGCAGTACGCCGCTATTTGCATGCGTTCCGGCCCGACCGTGCACGCGTGCGGCGAATTTTCTAAATAGATCACTTCCACATCTTTGCTGTTTACGCCATGGCGCGTGATTTCCACGCTGCTTAAATCCACGCGGTGATCGTTGTATGGCTGCAGGATAAGCACGGGGCAGGTAATGTAGCCCAGGCGGCCGCGAGCGGAAAGCGCCATTCGCTCCAAATCGCGCAAGCGCCGGAGGGGAGCTCCGTTATAGCCTTGCAGCAAAGAATCGTTTTGGTATTTGGGCGACCGTTCTTCGGCGACCACATAGGGCATCACGCGGGAAACTTTGCTCGCCCTATGCAAATAGTTGTGCATACGCAGCGGCATGCTCATCAATACCACGCCGTCGCATGGCCTGCTGCTTGCCACGAATACCGTCAGCAGCGCGCCCATGGAAAGGCCCATGAAGAATATGCGCTCGCAGCCCGCCTGCTTGAGTTTGTCGTAGGCCTCAAACGCGTCGCGTTCCCAGTCTTCGGCGGAACAAGCGTCCATCTCTTTTAAGGAGGAGGCATGGCCGCACAGGCGTGGTACGTAGACCGTATAGTCTTGCTGCGCAAGCGCATCGGCTACCACGCGCATATTGGCGGGCGTGCCCGTAAAGCCGTGCAGGAGCGCGCAGCCGATTTCGTTCCCTTTGTGGAAGAAGGGCTGCGCAAGTGAATCGTAGAATTTTTTACGGCTTACCGCCGCCTTACCGGGCCAAAAGCTTCGTATGCGCATGCCTGCCTACCTGTTTTGCGGGATAATCTCCAGCCAGTAGTTATCGGGATCGTTTATGAAATAGATGCCCATGGCCGGGTTTTCATAACAGATGCAGCCCATTTTTTCATGCAGGGCATGCGCGGCCTGAAAATCTTCTACGGTAAAGGCGAGATGAAATTCGTTTTCGCCCAAGTCGTATGCTTGCGGATGCTCGCGCACCCAGGTAAGCTCCAGCTGATGCTGGGACACGCCGTCGCCCAGGAACACCAGCCTGAACGAGCCGTCGGGCGCCGCCTTTTCGCGCACAGGCGCGAGGCCGAGCGCTTCTTTGTAAAAAGCGAGGCTTCTTTCAAGATTTGTTACGTTGAAATTGTTGTGTACCATCTTGAACTGCATATGCGCGCTCCTTTCAAAACAAAAAACATACAGGCCTGCGTATTCCCGCTTACACCGCCGTTATGCGGCGTATACGTTTACCTATTATAACACAAAGCAGAGCTTTTGCATGATTTCTTACAAAAACAAACGGCATAACAAAGCTTTCCGCCCCGCTATACCGTTTGAGTCAAGTGTGAATTAAAACTCCTGCTGCTTTTGTATATAGGCGGGCAGCTCGTCGATGGGCAGGCGGATTTGCGTCATCGTGTCGCGGTCGCGCACGGTGACCGTGTTATCTTCCATCGTGTCGAAGTCGATGGTGATGCACAGCGGCGTGCCGATTTCGTCCTGCCTGCGGTAGCGGCGGCCGATGGCGCCGGTTTCGTCGTAGTCTACCATGCAGTTGCAGCTGAGCAGCGTATACACTTCCTGCGCTTTTTCGCCCAGCTTCTTTTGCAGTGGCAGCACGGCGGCCTTGAAGGGGGCGAGGGCGGGGTGCAGGCGCATCACGTTGCGGATATCGCCGCCTTCCAGCTCCTCCTCATCATACGCGTCACACAGGAAGGCCAATGCTACGCGGTCGGCGCCAAGCGAGGGCTCGACGCAGTAGGGGATGTATTTTTTCGCGTTGTCGAAGGGATCGACGTATTCCATGTTTTCGCCGGAATGGCTCGCGTGCTGCTTGAGGTCAAAGTCGGTTCTGTCCGCGATGCCCCACAGCTCGCCCCAGCCAAAGGGGAAGAGGAATTCGATATCCGTGGTACCCTTGGAATAGTGCGAAAGCTCTTCCTTGGCGTGTTCACGCATTTTGATGTTTTCTTCCTTCAGGCCGAGATTGAGCAGCCAGTTTTTGCAGTACGCCTTCCAGTATTCATACCACTCGAGATCCGTGCCCGGCTCGCAGAAAAATTCCAGCTCCATCTGCTCGAATTCGCGGATGCGGAATATGAAGTTGCCCGGCGTGATTTCGTTGCGGAATGATTTGCCGATTTGCGCAATGCCAAAGGGGATCTTTTTGCGGGTGGTGCGCTGCACGTTTTTGAAATTTACAAATATGCCCTGTGCCGTTTCGGGGCGCAGGTAGATTTCCGCGGAGCTATCCTCCGTGACGCCCTGAAATGTTTTAAACATGAGGTTGAACTTGCGGATGGACGTAAACGTCTTTGCGCCGCAATCGGGGCAGGCGATGCCTTGCTTTTCGATGTATTCTTCCATTTGCGCGTTGTTCCAGCCGTCCGGACGCACATTGTCGATATGCTGCTCGGCCACGTAGTCCTCGATCAGCTTGTCGGCGCGAAAGCGCGACTTGCATGCTTTGCAGTCCATGAGCGGATCCGAAAACCCGCCGACATGGCCGGAGGCCACCCACACTTTAGGGTTCATCAATATAGCGGCATCCATACCGACGTTGTAGGGGCTTTCCTGTACGAACTTTTTCCACCAGGCGAGCTTGACATTGTTTTTGAATTCTACGCCCAGCGGGCCATAATCCCAAGAGTTCGCGAGCCCGCCGTATATTTCCGAACCGGGGAAGATGTAGCCGCGGCTTTTGCAAAGCGCCACAATTTTGTCCATCGTCTTTTCCATGCTGGTCAATCCTCCAAATTTTGAATGAAATTCCTGTTGCTCTTCCTGATCGCTGTTTTCGGATATCGTTTATGCGGGCCAGTTTTGGGGAAACAAAAAAGCCCGCCCTGATAAAGGGACGAGCTTGTGCCCGCGGTTCCACCCTTTTTGGCGGCAATGCCGCCCACTTTCAATTGCTTGGCTCCGGGTTGCCAGACGCGGCTGTTTTGCGCCGGGCTTGCACCTTCCCCAGCTCGCTCTTGCAACAATCGCCGCGCGTATTCCCATCCCCGCCATATCGCGTTTGCTTGATAGTATGCCCAAGCGGAGCGCGTTTGTCAAGCAAAATATGCCTTTCGCTAACAGCCCATGTCCCTCAGCAGCCCGCCGAGCACGCGCAGGCGCTCGCCCAGCAATTCGCCGTCCTTTGCCAGCGCGTCCCGCAGCAGGGCAATGTCCTCGTCAATATTTGGGTTTTCTACGCAAACGGATACCGTCATGGCGTCGCCCTGCACGCCGATACGGCCTAATTGAGGCGCTTGCGGATCATACAGGCGCGGGTGGCGATAGCTTTCTTCCTGGAAATAGCGCAGGCCCGTCGCAACCAATATGGCCAAATCCAGCACACGGTGCAGCGGCAGCTCCTCGCTTTGGCGCGACCATTTTTCGCCGGTATACCGCCAAACCTTGGCGGACGCGTCCACGCGCCCTCTGTCGTTCCACTGCGCAAGGCCCAAAGAAAGGCCCTTCGCCTCGGACGCATACGCGCTGCGGCCGTCCACTTGCTCGTAGTTTTCGCAAACAAGCACCGGCTTGTGTTTGAGTTGGGTTGGTATAGACATATGGCACTCCTTTTAGTAATTTACTAAATTAGTATATCTTTTAGGGGCGCCTGTGTCAATGCTAGGTAATCGCTGATTAAATGAAGGTGGCGGATTTGCGAGGAGTTTTTTTCTCCGGCAAGGAAGATGGAACGCAGGAATAGCGGCGCTATTTCAAGTTCCGATGACGCTGCCGGAGGGATAAAGAACCGCAAAGACGTCTCCGCCTGCATTCATCAGCGTTTACCTAGGTCGAAATAGAATGAAGAAGGGGGGATGATGTACGATCGCCGCTCATCATCCCCTCATACGCCAAAACGCCTATTTTAATGTTTTACGCGTTTTCTCCAGACGCGCCCATATTTTATCGATCTCTTTGAGGGCTTTTTCCAAGTCCTCCATTTCGGAAGAAAGGCGCGTGAGTTCCACATCCACTTGTTTTTTCGTTTGCAGGCCGGTTGGTATTTCACCGAGCTCCGGCAAGGCCGCGGGCCGTGGCTTCAGGCGCGGTTCGGCGCTTAGGGCGGGCGCGGCCGCTTTGGTTGCGGCTGCGTATTTGCCATGCGGGCCAAATTCCGCGGATATGGAGGCGAGCAATTTTTCCCGCGTTTCGGCATCGTCACGCGGAAGCGGCGCCGTTTTGATGGCGCTTGCGGGCGGGGCTGTTTGGGCGTTCGTGCTTGCTTCCGCCGCGTCGCTGTCCGCTTCGGTTTCGTATTGCGTTATTTCTTCGGCTTCTTCTTCCTCGAAAGGCTCCGCTTCGTACTGCGCCGCCTCTTCGGCTTCTTCTTCCTCGAAAGGCTCCGCTTCGTACTGCGCCGCCGCTTCCGCTTCTTCTTCCTCGAAAGGCTCCGCTTCGTACTGCGCCGCCGCCTCCGCTTCTTCTTCCTCGAAAGGCTCCGCTTCGTACTGCGCCGCCTCTTCCGTTTCTTCTTCCGCAAAAAGCCCCCCCGCTGCATCAACGGATTCGGCATATTCGTCGTCACCAAATTCGTCCGCGTTTTGCCGGCGGTTAAAGCGTTTTACAATGCCTTTTACCTGCGCTTTTGTGAGGCCAAACTCCAGGCCGATTTGCGCGTTTGTCCTGCCGGCCTTTTTCATTTCGAAAATGATCGGCTCCAAATGCTTCACTTTTGTGTAGTCTCGCGGCATAAAAGCCCCCCCATCTATGTTCATTGTACGACAGGGAAAATGCGCGGTCAATTATGAATTGAACGTTGTTGCGGCGACGCAAAGCGTGCGTTTCGCGGCTGCTATTACAGAAGGCAGCCGCCGCTATGCCTGCCGCCGCCATGTGGCGGGCGAAAACAGCAGCAACAGCGGGAATATTTCCAGCCGCCCAAGCAGCATATCCGCGCAGAGCACCAGCTTGGAAAGCGGTGAAAACGCAAAGAAATTGCCGCGCGGGCCGACCATATCCAAACCCGGGCCTGTGTTGCCCAGCGCGGTAACGACGGACGTGAGCGTCGTTTCCAGGCTGAAATTATCCATGGAAAGCAGAAGCATGGATATGAGCGCTATAAACATGTACGCCGCCAAAAAGGAATGTACGCCGCGCACAACTTCTTCCTCCAGCGTATGGCCTTCCACGCGAACGGGGCGTATGGCCCGCGGGCGCAGCATGATATGCATGTGACTTTTCAGCGACTGCCATAATATGAGCACGCGGGATGATTTTAGCCCGCCCGCCGTGGAACCGGCGCACGCACCCAAAAACGTGAGCAGCACAATCGAATAACGGGCAAGCTGCGGCCATGCGTTGAAATCCGCCGTTGCGAAACCCGTTGTGGTGATGATAGAGGATACCTGAAAAAAGCTTTTGAGCAGCGCCTGCGAAAAGCTGCCGTATTGCGGCCAGATATTAAACGCAATGATGATCGTAAAGAATACGGCCAGCGCCAAATACAGCCGCAATTCCTGATTTTTCCATACCGCGCCAAACTGCCGCAGCAGCAAAAGGTAGAACATGGCAAAGTTCATGCCAAACAGCAGCATGAATACGCCGATGACAATTTCGATGTATGTGCTTTGATACGCGCCCACGCTTAGGTTTTTCACGCTGAAGCCGCCCGTGCCCGCCGTGCCGAATGTATGGCAGGCGCTATCAAACAGCGACATGCCGCCAAGCAGCAGCAGCACGATTTGCACGAGCGTGAGCACCACATAAATGCTGTACAGTATGCGGGCTGTTTGGCGCAAAGTCGGTGTGAGCTTGCCCACGGAAGGGCCCGGGCTTTCCGCGCGCATCAGGTGCAGCGCGCCGCCACCCTTTGCCAGCGAAGAAAACGCCAGCACAAGCACAAGCACGCCCATGCCGCCCACCCAGTGCGTAAAGCTGCGCCAATACAGCAAGCCGCGGGGCATGCTTTCGATTTCTTGCAGGATGCTTGCGCCTGTGGTGGTGAAGCCGGAAACGGTTTCAAAGAAAGCGTCTATGTAATTCGGGATCGCTTTGCTTAAAAAGAAGGGCAGCGCGCCAAAAAGCGAGATAAGTATCCAGCCGAGCGCCACGGTAATAAAGCCTTCGCGCGCCTGAAAGCCCGTCTTCTGCCTTTTGAGCCGCATAAGCGGCAGCCCGACGAGAACCAACAAAAAAATAGTGGCCGCTATGGCATTTGCGGCGGCCTTTTCGTTGTTGTACCACGCAATACCCAGCGCGGGCACCATCGCCACGCTTTCCCACAGCAGCAGGTTTCCAATATAGATAACGATTGTTCGGATGTTCATGCGTATTCCTTCGTGTATGCTTTCCGCTTATTTCTCTTACCGGAATATGTCCTTCATGTCCGCCGTGGCGCTTTCCGCGGGCGCGATAACGATGACGGTGTCGCCTCGCTCCATATGGTCGCCGCCTTTGGGTATGATGACCTTTTTAGCGCGGATGATGGCCGCGATCAGGCGGTTTGGCTTGAGAGTCAGTTCGTGCAGCGGCACGCCCAGGTAAGGCGCGTCCGCGTTCAGGAAAAACTCCATGGCTTCCGCGTTGCCGTTCACGATGCGCGCAAGCGTCACAACGGAACCGCCCGACGTATTGTCGATGGCGCGCACATAGCTGATAATCTCGTTTGCGGTAAGCAATTTGGGACTCACGATTGTGTCGATTCCCTTGTCTTTGAATACGGCGGCGTATTCCGTGCGGTTGATTTTCGTGATGGTTTTCGGCACACCGATATGGTCGCCAAACATGGAAACGATGAGGTTTTCTTCGTCTATGCCTGTAAGCGTAACGAGCGCGTCTGTGGATTCTATGCCTTCGGAAAGCAAAAATTCCTGCTGTGTGCCGTCGCCCTGCAGCACAAGCGCATCCGGCAAAAGCTCGCACAGCTCTTTGCAGCGGTCGATATTGCGTTCCACTATGGTGACCTGCACGCGGGCGGCCAGCAGCATCTTCGCCAGGTATTCCGCTATGCGCCCGCCACCGATAATCATAGCGCTTTCCGTACCATGGCTGCTGATGTGCAGCACCTTCAGCAGCTTTGCTATCTCGGTGGCATCCGCCGCCACGGTGATTTTATCGCCTTCACGCAGCCGGAAATGGCCGCCCGGTATGGTAACCTCGCCCGCGCGGTCTACCGTGCAAATGAGCGCGCGCAGCTTATCAAAACCGATGGAGCTCATTTCGGAAAGCCGTTTGTCTATGAGCACATTGCCCGGCTTGAGCTTGAGCTCCACAAGTTCCACGCGGCCCTTTGCGAAAGAATCGCGCTGCAAAAACGAGGGGAATTGCAGCAGCCGGAATATTTCGCGTGCAGTGGCACGTTCGGGGTTAATATGCAAAGAAAGCGCCAGCTCTTCTTTCAGCAAGCGCAGATTTTGATCGTATTCGGGGTTTCGCACGCGGGCGATGGTGTTTTTGCAGCCAAGCTTGCGCGCCACCATGCAGCAAAGCAAATTGACCTCATCCCTAGAGGTGGCCGCTATGAGTATATCGGCCGTGGGCACCTCCGCCTTGCGCTGTATTTCTACGCTCGCCCCATTGCCCACCAATATAGCTACGTCGAGCGATTCCTGCAGTTCGCGCAGGACGGCGGGGTTGTTGTCGATAACCACCAACTCATGGTCTTCCAGAGAAAGCTGCTGGGTCAGCGTGTAACCAACCTTGCCGTCGCCCACAACTATGATTTTCATGCGAAGTATCTCCTTTGCGAAAGCGAGCATGGCGCACCGGCGCGCCGCCTCCGCCTTCATCCAAACTTCCGTAAAACGTATTCTGCTGTATTATACTACGCGGCTACGCGAAATGCACCAAGAAAACGCCTTTTTTTGTGAGGACGGCCGCACGGGCGGCAAACCTTCCCTTTGGCCTGTAAGTATATGGATAACAGCCTCCCGGACAAAGGCTGCGGCCGCATGAAAGCAAGCGGCAACGCAACGGCGCGCAACCGATTGCGAAAGCTTGGATAAGCCGGTAAACAGCAAAAATCAGCATAGCGCGTATGCCGATTTTTGTATAACAGCGTTCTTATTTGCCCCGTCACTCACCAAAGGGGGGGGCTTTTGCTTTATTCCCTTTTGCGCCGCGCGCGCCTGCGGCAAAGCAGCAGCAGCACGGCGCCGATTCCCATGCAGGCAAGCGGCCAGGTATTGGAGCCGGTATCGGATTCGAGCGCGTTGATGCGCGTATACGGGGGGAAGAATCGCACCCACACTGTGCGGAGTCCTTCCGCCTGCGCGGATATCTCGGTGGTTATGCGGAAGG
>JAVBPK010000023.1:0-6651 GCA_031549625.1 Eubacteriales bacterium | reverse complement strand
GTTTTCATCAGCAACAGGAAAAGCGCGCGGGGAGAAACTGCGTAGTATCAATATGCCTTGAAGTTCACCATTAAAAGCGGCACTCGTATTATAGCAAAAGAAAAGGACGGTGCAAGCAGCCTGTATTGCGTCTATTGCTATAAGGACGGCAAGTTTCTCAATCCCGATGACACCGTTGCGGACATGGTGGAAATGAGATGTCCGCATCTTGCAAGAAAAATTGGTAAAGGGCTGCCCGTGAGCAGCTTTCCGCGCTTGTACCCACGCTCGCCCGCTGGTCAAAGAATGAAACCGCTTTTGCCTCAAGCAGTAAAAGCATTGTAACAGAACCAGTTACTGTTGTTGCGAACCCTGCCTATCCTGCTCCTCCTTGGCGTGGCTTTTGCCAGCTATTTCCTCACCAGCTCGAAGCAGGATTAACAAGACCGTGGGTAGTATCAGTGATGCTCAGAAGCCTCAGCCTCCGCTTTTGTTTCATGTACCGTGCCATGCGGATGCTGAACCGGCGCATAAATGGAGTACAGTTTAATCGGCATATTCCCGGTATTTACAAGATTATGCCATGTTCCCGCCGGAATTAAAACAGCGTAGCCGTCGCGCACCCGTTTTTTAAAATTCAAATTGTTTCTGTGGCTTCCCATCATGGCTACCCCGCATCCGGCCTCGATGCGCAGGAATTGGTCGAGCGTTGGATGAGACTCCAAACCGATTTCACCGCCAACAGGTATGCTCATTAGTGTCACTTGCAAATGCTTTCCGGTCCAAAAGGCCGTTCTGAAATTTGGGTTTTGCCTGGTATTCTTGCTGATATCCACTACAAACGGTTCCGGGCCGTAATCTACGGTGCGCTGCTCATTATATGTACCCATAAATCCGGCACTGTTACTTCTTCTATACACCTTTTTCACCCTTTCCTATTTTTGTGCTTTCCGTTACCCCATCATATGCCGGTAATCCGTTCTTTGTTTCAATCATGGAACTCCAGCCATCATTCGATTGGAATGCTCCAAAGCGTTTACCGCAATGACGCAAGAACGAACACAAAGGAGCTGCGATACATAAAATGAGGTAGCAACATCCGTGTGAGGGGGCATTTCCCATGAATACTTACTTTAATAAATGCAGCCATTCCTCTCCTTCGAACCATTGCGGCAGGCATACCGGTTGCAGCTTAATGCCGGGCCCCACCGGACCGCAGGGCATTCCGGGGCCCACCGGACCGCAGGGGGAACAAGGCCCTAAGGGCCCATACGGGGCCCAAGGCCCCGCGGGCGTTCCCGGGCCTCCAGGCGCCATCGGCTCAATGGGGCTAGAAGGCCCGCAAGGCCCTGTCGGATTGCCCGGACCACAAGGCATTCCCGGACAAGATGGCATGCAGGGAATCCAGGGAATACCGGGCGCACAGGGCCCGCAAGGAGATCAAGGCCTAATGGGCGTGCAGGGCCCGCAAGGTATTCCTGGGCCGACGGGGCCTGAAGGCGCGCAAGGCCCGGCCGGGCCGCAGGGAGCGCAAGGCCCGGCAGGCATGCAAGGCGAGCAGGGCTTGCAGGGCCCCATTGGGCCACAAGGCGAACAGGGCATTACCGGGCCGACAGGGCCTGCCGCTGATACCGACAGCATTCTTGCGCAGGCCAACGCTTACAGCAATCAACTCTATGCCCAGTCTATCGCCTATACCAACACGCAAATCCTGCTCAATACCATTCTCGTAGTAGATTATGGATTGATCCCCGCCGGCGGTTCAGTCATTCTTTTAAATAATAGCAGCGGAAGAATGATCGCGGAGGGCGGCTTTACGATATTTATGCCCGAGTACGTTCCCCAAAGAGAGAATACCATTTATGTTTCCATTCAGATTCTCGCCAATGGCACACAAACATGGCCGGCGGTTTTCTTTACCCCACCGCCCATACTCCCGATCGGCATAAATGAAGTGTGGATGAAAGCCATTCTTCTGTTTGATGGCAGCATCAGATGGGCCTTCGACACAATAAGCAGGTGAGCGTATGCCTTCACAACGACGACAAGTTATCACATGGCAAACGGGGTATGTCACGAGCGGGCTGATCGTGCGTTACCTTGGTTCAAACAATACCGGTGCCGGACACAGCTCCACCACCGCTGTTTGGAAAAACCTGGTTGGAGACAGCGACGCCACCCTGGCCGCCGGACTCCGCGCCGGCACCCGGCAATGGGGCGTAAACTATTTTGAGAGCCTGAAGGTTTCCGTCGCCCCTTACTCCTGGATCTCAAACGCTTTGCCCGAGCAGTTTTCCCCCGAAAATTGTACGCTGGAAGCTGTGTTTATGCCATATACCGGCGCCGACGCGAGCAACGGCGGCGACATCGTAGGAATTGACGATATCCCTAACAACCCCTATACAACGATAACTCTTCAAATGAGCGCGCTCAATGCCCAGATCATTTTTCAGGAGACCGGCAACTTCACTATAACAAACACGCGAGCCCTGCTGGCAAATAATATTTATAATGTGTGCATGCAGGCGTCCTATTATAGCCCCGTTCCGGCACGAAACGGGCGCAAAATCATTTATTATAACGGCATACAAACGTTCAACGCGGCCAGAAGCGCAAACTTTTTTGTGCAGCTCCCCACGCATTACGTAGCAATGGGCGGCAACCCGGCCCTTCCTACAAGTGTGCAAAACTTCTATGGCAGAATCTATGAGATCCGCCTTTACAACCGCATTTTGTCGCCCCGCGAAGTGCTGCGCAACGCAAACGCGGATAGAGCGGCATATGGAATAACAACATAAGCCTTTCATATACTTGATGTCTGTTCAATAATTCATCCGGGGATGAGAGATGATGCTAACCCATAAAAACCTGACGGCGCCAAATCAGCAGCGGGCGATGGTTTTATGGCCGCGCGCCGCCCGGTATGTGATTAATCATGCTGGCGAGGTACCCCGCGCCGAAGCCATTGTCGATATTGACTACGCTAACGCCGCTGGCGCAGGAATTGAGCATGGACAACAGCGCTGAAAGCCCCTTCATGGACGCGCCATACCCCACGCTGGTGGGCACGCCAATCACAGGACAATCCACCAGCCCACCGATTACACTCGCGAGAGCGCCTTCCATACCCGCGATGGCAATAACAACCCGCGCGCTCATCAGCGTTTCCAAATGCGAAAGCAACCTGTGCAACCCGGCAACGCCCACGTCATAGATGCGCACGACATGATTGCCCAACGCCTCTGCCGTAAGCGCCGCTTCTTCCGCCACGGGCATATCACTTGTGCCGCCTGTCGCCACCACAATACTGCCCGCGCCATCGGGCTTGGGGGGATCGCCTATTATGCCAACTTTGCTCAAAGCATCATAACGCATGCTATATTGATTTTGAATGCTTTCGGCAGCCTCCGCCGCAAGACGGGTAATCAGGATTGTGCTTTGCCCATTTTTCAGCATGCTTGCTATAATGGCGTGTATCTGCTGCGGCGTTTTGCCCGCGCCATACACAACCTCTGCAACGCCCTGGCGCAGCGCACGGTGATGATCGAGCTTTGCAAAGCCTATATCCTCGAATGGCTGCATTTTCAGGCGAACCAGCGCCTCTTCCGGCGTTACGTCCCCCGCTTGTATTTGCTCCAGTAAACGAAGTGTTTCCTGCCCGTTCATAGCCATACTCCTACCCTCTTTTTGAGACTGCATCTTATTCTACCATACCGGCATCTTCTTTTGCCATCCTGCTGCGCACATAAGAAAGCGGCATATCCTCGCCTGTCCAGATTTTAAACGCTGCCGCGCCCTGATAGTCATTCATGCCTATGCCTGTGACTATTTTACAGCCGCGGCTTTCCGCCATCTTTAGCAGCTTTGTCATTACGGGCGCATAACATATTTCACAAACCGTTATATGGGGCGGTATCTGTTCCGCGTTGTTGAACACACATTCCTCTTCACGCGGTTCCATGCCGAGCGGCGTGGCATCCACATACACGTTTGCATCCCTCAACTCGCCTACCAGCGATGCTTGATCCGCCTGCAGCGCGTATGCTTTGCAGGCAGGGATATTTTGATTGATCTTATCCGCCAGCACCTTCGCTCTTTCCGTGTCAATGTCGAACAGAGCAATCAAACCCGCGCCGCCCAGCGCCAACTGCACGGCGCACGCACTGCCCGCGCCCCCTGCCCCGCCGACGACCACTTTCTTTGCTTTATATGCTACGCCGTGCTCATCCAGGTTCATTATAAAACCCAGGGCATCCGTATTGTAGCCCTTTAGTATACCCCCGCTGTTTGAAACGGTGTTCACCGCACCGATGATGCGCGCTTCTTTGGAAAGCTCGTCCAGCAAGGGAAGAATCGCTTGCTTGTTTGGCATGGTTACGTTAAAGCCCGCTACGCTCAATACGCGCATGGCCTTTACGGCGTCTGCCAAATTATCGTTTGTAACGTCAAACGTAAGATATACCAAGTCGATGCCGGCCTTGGCAAACGCAAGATTGTGCATTTTGGGCGCGCGGCTTTGCTTGACCGGGAAGCCGAGCAGTCCGATCAGGCGCGTGTGTCCGGTAATCTCGTACTCCAAACTATTTCCGGCCATAAAATCCTCCGTGTTTAGCAGTTTGCGGAACCATCCGCCATACGCCAATCCCCTTCTATACGCCTATTTTTCCAGCTCATCCTGCAGCAATTTCACGAGATCTGCGCCAACCACGGCGCCGATTTCATCATAAACGCCCTTGGCGCTCTCCACGACTTCGTCAATAAACGCAGGCTCTAATTCGATAACGGTCATGCCCCTGTCCTGCAGCAATTTCGTATTGTCGGCATCGATCTTCGCGAGAGACGCCTCGATTTCCGCGGCCGCTTCGTCTACGGCCTGCCGGAGCGCCGTCTGATACGCCGGATCCAGCTTGTCAAACGATGCCGCACCGATCAGAAATTGATTGCAGTATAGAATGTGATGCGTCATAATCAGATACTTTTGCACCTCGTTGAGGTTATTCCCCGCGCAGGTATCCGTCGCGTTTTCCTGCGCCTCAATGAGCCCTTGCTGCAAGGAAACGTATACTTCACTCCACGGCAAGGGCGTGGGCGTTGCGCCAAGCGCTTGCCAAAACGCCATATGGTTGGCGTTTTCCATCGTGCGAATCTTCACACCCTTAAAATCGTCCAATCTGCGAATTTCCCTGTTTGCCGTAGTCTCGCGGAATGTACCGCCCTGCAGATAATGCAAGAGTACAAGCCCTTTTGCCCTGTAGTATTCGGCTATTTTTTCAGTAAACGCGCTCTTGTTAAGCGCTTTGCCTATCGTTGCCGCATCGTATTTCGCAAATATCATTGGCAAATCAAAAATGGCTACCTCCGGCACAAAGTTGACCGTTTGCGCCGTTTGGCAAATAACGAAATCGATATCCCCCGCAAGCATTTGCGCCTGCAGCTCCTGATCGTTACCCAGTTGGCTGTTTGGGAAATATTCTATGGTCAGCTTGCCGCCCGTGCTTTCCTTTACCTTTGCCGCCACCAATTCACCATACAGCTGGGCCGCCGCGCCCACACCCGCGTTATCCGCGCCACGGAGTATAACGGGTTCCAGCGCGTCATATCCATTTGCATGCGCAACCGGTTTTGCGGATTCACTTGGCGCTGTCGGAGCGCCGCATGCCGCCAGCGCAAGAAGTATGCCCACGATCAGGACGGCCGCCAGTCTTTTTTTCATTCTGTCTCTCCTTATATTGTACAGCATATGAGCTGCTTTTTACTAAGCCGCATTATTTTGTGAAAGCGAGGCTGAACCACGGCACATACGTTATCAGCAGCAGCGCAACCGCAAACGCGAATATAAACGGCATCGCCCGCCGCGCGATGTGCATCGGCCGCAAACCGGACAGCGTGCCCGCTACGAACAAATCCAAACCAAACGGCGGCGTTGCAAGCCCAATTGACAAGCAACACACCATGATAACACCTAAATGCACCGGATGCACGCCCATTTTTGATACGGCAGGCAGAAGAATGGGTGCGAGTACGATTATCGCGGGGCCTGTATCCATGACCATGCCCAACAGCAGGAATAACAGAACGACAACGGATACTATAGCGAACGCGGATGTGAAATTGCTCACGATAAACGTTTGAATAAGCGCCGGCGCCTGTACAAGCGCCAAAACCCGGCCAAACGCCGTGGCGCAAGCAAGCACGAAGCACAAAGGCGCATATGTTTTGACCGCGTTGCGAAGAAACGGGATGATATTCGCGATATGTATACTCTTGTAGATAAACAGCGATACGATGAGCGAGTAGAAAACAGATATGACTGCCGCTTCCGTTGGCGTAACGATACCGCTATAAATGCCGCCCAACACAATAACGGGCGAAAGCAGCGCCCAAAAACTTTCCTTGAAGATCCTGAAAAAACCCTGCTTTCGCAGTTCTTCCATCTTTGCATGAATGGCTACGCTATTTTCACCCCTGCGAACGCTGTATACCACCGCGTATACCATCAGGGAAAGCCCAATGAGGATGCCGGGGATAATTCCGCCCAAAAACAACGCGCCCGTCGATACGCCCGTTGCCAGCGAATACAGTACAAAAGGGATGGACGGCGGGATGATGACACCCAGTCCCCCTGCCGTCGCCACCAGGCCCGCAGACCAGGTTTTGTCGTACCCCATTTCC
>JAVBPK010000055.1:0-23241 GCA_031549625.1 Eubacteriales bacterium | reverse complement strand
TCTTCGCTGACGGGCGAAAGAAATATGCTTGGGTCATAACTGGGGTAGGAGGCCATGGCAAGCACTTTGCCCGTGTGAATATCCAGCACGACGATGCAGCCGGTTTCCGCCATCTTGATTGAGGAAGTATCGGCTCTCTTTTTTTGGTAACTTTCCAGTTTTTCGGCAAGCTTTTGCTCTTCTGTCGCACGCACGGCCGCTATGGTGTCGGCCAGCGCTTTTTCCGTTACGCGCTGCAGCTGCAGGTCAATGGTAAGCATCACGTCATCGCCGTTACGGGCGTACGTTTTGGAAAGCTCGCGTGTAATGGTGCCGTGCTTGTTGATCTCTATCGTTTTTTCGCCGCGCTGCTCGTTGGTGTTGGCGGTCAGGTACCGCTCCATTGTGCGTTCCACGCCGGCTATGCCGATATAGTCATTATACGAATACCCCAGCTTTGTCATTTGTATGAGATCGTTGCCATTGGTTTCGCTTTTCAAAATATTGCCGTCGTTGTCCTTTGCGTAAATATCCTCGAGCGCGTTCAGTTCGCTGGCCTGGTAACCCATGCGTTCCATTTCGGCTATTGTAACATTATTGACCTGGCGGCTGAGGTAGCCGATAATATGCGCCGCGGTGGTGCCCCAGGGGTAAACGCGAGTGGTGCTTTGCAGCGTGGTTACGCCGATCATCTCGTCCGCGCGCATCTCCAGCTGAGCGATAACATCCATAGGCACATTGTAGGAAATGGTGACCGGCTCATACGCGCGCCATTTGTTCATGTTGATTTCCTGGCGGATGGACATGATCTTGACGGCCTGCTCGTAAGGCAGCTCTTCAGGGATTCTCCAAGCGCGGCGCAGCGTTTTATAAACTTCTTCGGGTTTGCGCCATTTTGCCTCGTCGTCCAGCTCACCGTCCTTTATGGTAAAGCCCATCGCGTCGCAAAAGTTTTTATAACGCGCCTTGCGCGATTCAAAGGAGGTGACGCCCCAATCATAGTAAAAGCCGTCCTCATTTTTGCGGATGTAACAGGTGTCGATGATGGTGCCGCCGCCTGATTCGATGATGGAAATGGCGGTCAGCAAAGATTCGGTATACAGCGCGCTGTCGGCCTCCGATAATTTTTCGGGGTTGCGCGCAAACTGCACGTTGTAGCTGGTATCATCGTAGGCCAGCGGGATGCCGTTGCGGTCGAGTATGCGCCCGCGGGCGCCGGTGGTGGCGGTGGTAGTGGTGCGGCGGCTGTTGGCCTGGGCGGCATACGTAGCCCCCTCGGCCAGCGTAAGCTGGCTAAGCTGGAAAATCAGCGCCGACATCATGGCAAGCAAAGCCAGCGCGAGTATTGCAAAACGAAACTTCGGTTTTCCTTTCATTTGTTAGGAGCCTCCTAAAAGCTTGCGGCAAATCATGTGAACAGCCGCTCTGGGTTGGCAGCGGCAGGCTAGGGATTTATTTTTTCGGCCTGTCCGCGTTTTGTTTGTCGTAGCAACAGTGGCTTAAACAGCAAGTGAATAAGACCGCATAGGATACCGCTAAGCAGTGCTGAGGGAAGCGCGTAGCGGAGAAGGACGCCCAGGTAGGCAAAGCGCGCGCCGATAATCACCGTAATCAAAAAGAAGAAAATATCTTTTAAAAAGCCCAGTATGGAGGCGGTAACGGCAGGAATGATGATATTGTCCGCGTAAAACTTCTTATAAAAGAAGCCGGCGACCATACCGGCCACAAGGTAAATGGCGGCGTGCAGGCCTACATAACGGCCCGCTAGAATGTCGATGAGCATGCCGCCAGTCACGCCAAACACGGCGCCGGAAAGCGAGCTGGTAAGTACGCCAAAGCTGACGGTGGCGGCGAGCATGGCGTCGGGTCGTATATCCAGAATATTGAGGCGCGGGAACAATATCGTATCGAGAAAAAGGCAAATCAGTATGGCTAAGGCGGCGGTTAATTTTTTACTCATGGCGTGACGGCCTCCGCTGGCATACCGACGACCACCATGCATTCCTCCAAATGCCGCAAGTCGGACGCGGGGGTCACGATAGCGTTGCGGTCGTTGCTGCTGGCGCGGCTCACTTCACGCACTTCGCCAACGAGCAGTCCCTTGGGGTAAAGCCCGCCTATGCCGCTTGTCACGATCTTGTCGCCGGGCAACAAGTCGCTGTCGGCGGGCAGGTAGTACAATTCCAGCGTGTCGAGCTCGTTTCCGGCTTCCAGGAGTCCGCGCACCATGCCGGTATCGCGCGTACGCTCCACCATAACGCTGACGCTGGTAGAAGTATCGAGCAATGTGACGACTTTGCAATATGTCGCGCCAACGGCGGTAACGCGGCCTATGAGGCCCTGACCGCTGATGACGGGCATGTTTTTATCAACACCATGCGAGCGGCCAACATTCAGCGTAAATTGCTCAAACCAAACGCCCGGGCTGCGCGCGGTGACGACTCCGGTCACATAGGAAAGATCCGGCGCTTGTTCCGCGTAGTTCAATAGTTTTTTCAGCCGCTCGTTTTCGGCGCGCAGGTTGTCCATCTCGTTCACTTTTTGTTCGAGCTGGGAAATAGTCACTTTCAGTTGCTGGTTTTCGATATCCGCTTCTGTGGTATTGAAGGTATTCTGCACAAAAAGGATGATGGCGTCCGACGCGCGCGAGGCAAAAGCCTGCACGGGCTGCAATATGCCGCCCGCCGCGCTTTCAACAACGGTAAGCGTGCGTTCTCCCGCAGAAAACATCGCCAATAGCCCCAGCAGCAATACGGCGGCAAGGGCAATAAGCAAGGGCTTGTTTTTAAAGATGTTTCGCATGCAGCCTCTCCAAAAAGTATCCAATACGTTCATCGGTATTATACCACACGAAAACGCTTGTGCAAAATTGGCAACAAATCGTTTACAGCGTTTTCATAATAGTTCACGCCGTAGTACGCGGAGAAACGGCTGCCGGGGGAAATACGCAAAAAACTCAGCCTGCGCGGCTCCTAAAGTAGGCGATATTTTCTATGGCGAGGCGTGTGCCCTCCACAACGCAGTCAAGCGGATTTTCCGCTATATATGTGCTGATGCCAGTAACAGAAGCGAAATAGTCCGCGATGCCGTGCAGCAAAGCGCCGCCGCCGGTCAGCCAAATGCCGCGGTCATAAATATCCCCCGCAAGCTCCGGCGGAGTAACGGAAAGCACGTCTCGCACACAGCCAAGTATTGCGTTTATTTGCGGTTGCATAGCGCGGTAAATTTCCATGGCGCTGATAGCAAGGGTACGTGGCAGGCCCGTATTGATGTCGCGGCCGCGTACTTCCATGCCGCGAATAGAGCCAGGCTGCGCGGATCCCACACAAAGTTTGATCGTTTCGGCGGTGCGCGGGCCAATGGATACGCCGTATGTCTGCTTAAGATGCGAGATGATGGCGGCGTCCAAATGCGTGCCGCCCGCGTGAACGGAGCGCTGCACAACAACACCGCCAAGCGCGAGCACGGCGGCATCGGTGGTGCCGCCGCCGATGTCCACCACCAGCGAACCAAATGGCTCGTGTACGGGCAGGCCAGCGCCCAGGGCAGCGGCAACGGGTTCATCCAGCATAAAGGCGGTGCGGGCGCCGGCACCGCGGGCGGCCTCTTCTAAAGCGCGCTTTTCCACATTGGTTATGCAGCCGGGCGCGCAAAGCACAGCGCGCACGCCCAGGCGCGTAGCGGAACGTCCCAGCGATTTGACAATAAAATGGCGGAGCATGGCCTCGCAAAGCCGATAATCGGCCACAACGCCGTCCTGCAGCGGATATACGATATGCACGTCGCCGGGGGTGCGGCCAACCATGCTAAGCGCATCGTCGCCAACGGTTAGAATACGGTTATCGTTGTCGAGGGCCACGGCTGTGCACTCCCGCAATATCACGCCATCGCCTTTTCGGGAGATCAATGTGCTTACTGTGCCGATATCGATGCCTACATCCAGCCCAAAAAGGCTGCTAATGCCAAAGTTCATACGATCCTTCCTTTCCCATCCAAAGGTTGTGTAGGAAAGTATGCCCAAGTTTTAAAAGATTATAATGACAAGTGCAAATAAAGATACATACAGTATCACAAGGCACCGGCGAAGCAGCGTTCTTTGAGGGCGGAGCCCGCTGGTTCGGTTTAGTCAGCCCTTACAGAGGCGGAGCAATCGTTATTTCCGGGCGGCCAGCGTAAAAAAGAGGCGCCGCGTTATCAAAGCGGCGCCTCTTGAGAACGAAGGTTGAGGGGGAAACTAACAGGCATCGGCCTTAAATGCCTCGTAAATAGCGCGCATAGCGGTTTCAAATTCGCTGCTTTCTACGCCCACGATAATATTCATTTCGCTGCTGCCCTGGTCGATCATCCGCACGTTCACGCCTGCTTTAGCCAGGGCGCCGAATAGGCGGGCGGAAGTGCCGATTGCGTTTACCATGCCACGCCCCACGGTGGCGAGCAAGGCGAGTCCGTCGTAAATTTCTACGCTGTCCGCGTTGCAGTTGGCAAGGATATCGTCAATCACCGTTTTGCGTTTGCCCTCGATTTCGGCGTCGGCGATTACCACGCACATGGTGTCGATGCCGGTGGGGATATGTTCGAAGGAAATGCCAAGTTTATTCAGCACGGAAAGCACGCGAAAACCAAAGCCCACTTCATTATGCATGTTATCTTTCTGTATGGTGATGACGGTAAAGCCCCGCCGTCCGGCGATGCCTGTCATCTTGCCGTCGGCCGGTTTTGCGTCGCTGTCGGGTATGATGAAGGTGCCTTCGGCTTCGGGCGCGTTGGTGTTGCAAACATGGATGGGGATGCAGGCCTGGCGCACGGGGAAAATGCTGTCTTCATGCAGCACGGTAGCGCCCATGTAGGCAAGCTCACGCAGTTCGGAATACGTAATGGTATGGATGGTCAGCGGGTCTTTCACGACACGCGGGTCGGCCATCATAAAGCCGGATACATCCGTCCAGTTTTCGTAAATATCCGCGTTCACGCCGCGCGCCACGATGGCGCCGGAAATATCGGAACCGCCGCGAGGGAAAACCTTGATTTGCTTGCCGCTGCTGCCGGCTATACTGCCGTAAAAACCGGGCACGACTATGTTGCGTTCGGTGGCAAGGCATTCTGTGAGGTGCTTTTGCGTGCCTTCCGAGTCAAAGCGGCCGGTCGCGTCAAATAAAATCAGCTCTGCAGCGTCCATAAAGCGGAAACCAAGGAAATCGGCCAATAAAATCCCGTTGAGATATTCGCCGCGGCTGGCGGCATAATCGGCGGAAGCGCCGTTTTTGATATCCGAATAGATTTTATGTAAATGCCCGCGAATATCCGTGCGCAAGGAAAGCGCTTGCTCGATATCGATATAGCGCTGCGCGATTTCATCGAAAACCTCGTCAAAAGCGCGGCCTTCGGCGGATAAAGACTGGCAGTAGTAAAGCATATCGGTTACTTTTTTATCTTTATACGTGCGTTTGCCGGGGGCCGAGGGCACGACGTACAACCGTTCCGAATCAGCTTCGATAATGGCCTTCACTTTTTTAAACTGCGTGGCGTCCGCCAAAGAGCTGCCGCCAAACTTTGCAACCTTCACATTCATGTAGTTTTCTCTTCCTCTCATTTTGCATCGCCTACGATGCACGCCAGTGGCTATATTTTAAATTTACCGCGACGCTCCTTAGAGAATGGCTTGCTATAGGCAAAAGCAAGCCATCCCAAAGCGCTGTAAAGCGGGTTCTTCAGCAAAACGCGGCCCGCTTTGCGGGCGCGCGTAAAAATAGTAACAGCTTAAATGATCTTGCGGCATTCCATGTAGTAGCGCTTTTCGTTCGCTTCCCCCATGGAAAATGTTTTACGCGGCAGCGCGCCGTCGTAAACCACAGTTGGGAATAATTCGGACTTTTTCATAGCAGGAAGCAGGAAGCCGAGCGCGTTTTCTTTTTTGGAAAGCTCCAGCACAACATCCTTGCCGTGAATATAGTCGACTTCTCCATTTTTCGAGCAAGCAAGCAGCGCGTCGATGGCGCTTTGCAGCGTACCGACGGCAAGCTGCTGCGAAGGGTCGGAAACGATAAAGACGCCGCAAGCACCGCCGTGGAAGAACGGCAAAAGATGCGCGGAAGCGGGAGCGCTTGCCATGGTCTGCTCCAACTGGGCTTCGTTTGCGCAAAGCTGCATCTGGGCGCAGCCGTTGCTGCCTTGCAGAAGGGCAAGCAGCTGCTCCAGCGCGTCAAGCGGGGGTAGGCCAAACAAAACGCGGTGAATGGGTTCAAACACGATGCCATCGTCATGCACGTTTTCGATTTCCACCAGCGCATAGCGCGCGGGATGGGTATCGCGCTGATGCGCGGGCAATGTCTTTTTGATATTTTCCCAGGCGGTTTTTGCTGTGGCAAACGAATGGTTGCCGTCGCCCATGGCAAAGAGCAGCGGCGCATGCCCCGCGCCATATTTCTGCTCAAAAGCGTCGGCATCGGTTAAAGCCGCCAACGCGTCCAGTACGTTTTGTATGAGGGCGGAATCGTCCGCAAGATATCCTTTGATATGGCCGCCGTTTTCCATCAGGTCGGTGTCGTACAGCTTTCGCATATCCGCGGTGCGGGCGGCAAGCGGTTCGATCACGGTGCGTTTGGGGTCGTCGATCAAAACGAGGATGTGCGGCAGCTCGATAGGAGCGCCTTCGCGGATACGCAGGCGCGGGGGGATGCGGTCGACAATGGTGCCTTCGGTGGCGCGGATAAGCGTGGTTGCGCCCTTGTTATAATCATATTCTTCGAGATCCAGCGCCAGTACGAGGCCAAGGCGCGTTTTGCCTTCGGTTTCGCGCTCTACAAAAATAAATCCCTGCGGTAATTCTTCAAGTACGCCTTGCTTGAGGTATTGCTGCATGGTGGCTTTTACGTCTTGTATGCGCACTTCCTCGCCGGCTTTGCCAAGGTAGGCTTCGGGGAGTATCAGGTTTAAAGTGGAAGGTTCGCCGTCAACAAAGCTTTGCGCCCGCTCCCAATAGGCCGGCTGGGATGTGTATTGGTCGCAGGCGACCACAGCCCATTTTTTGAAATCTGCGCCGCTTTTGGGTAGCAAAACATGTGGTACTTGAACACCGACGTTGTTGTTATACTGGCTCATGGTTCGCCCTCCTTAAGTTTATGGTTGTGTGGTCTCGTCAGCGGACGGGGATTCAATGCGAGCCGTTTACGCCGTTGGTGCCATGAAGGCCCGCAAATTCTTTCGTGCAAATATACCGTGTGCGAATCATGCCGGATATCGTGCGCATATCGGCTTCGCCCTCCGGTGGCAGCGGCTGGTCGAGGTCCAGTATGGTGTATGCGATGGCGCCGCGGCTTTTGTTGATCATATTGGAGATATTACAATTATAGGAAGCGACAGCCGCCGTAATCTGGCCAACCATGTTTTTGATATTTTGGTGAAGCGCGCAAACGCGATAGCAGCCGGAGGGTGCCATCGTGCATTGCGGGAAATTCACGCTGTTGTTGACATTCCCGAGCGAAAGGTAGGCGTCCAGTTCGCGCGCGGCCATACGCGCGCAGTTTTCTTCGCTTTCGGGTGTGGTTGCGCCAAGGTGCGGCACGCAAATAACGCCGGGTTTATTGATGAGCCCCTCATGTGGAAAGTCGGTAACATAGCAACGCGGTATGCCGTTTTCCATGGCTGCAAGCAGCGCCCCTGTATCCACAAGCTCGCCGCGCGCAAGATTGAGAAGTATGGCGCCGGGCTTCATATAGCCAAGCACGCGCGCGTTGATAAAGTGCTGTGTTTTTTCCATCAGGGGAATGTGCAGGCTGATATAATCGCTGTCTGGCAATATCTCCTCCAGCGAGCCGCCGCGGTGTATGGCGCGCGAAAGTCCCCACGCGTTTTCCACGGATATGAACGGATCGTAGCCGGTCACATGCATGCCGATGGCGTGGGCGTCGTTGGCGACGGCGACGCCGATCGCGCCGAGGCCGATAACGGCCAGCCGCTTACCCGAAAGCTCCGTGCCAAGAAATTGGCGTTTGCCTTGTTCCACTTGCAAAGGGATATCACCGCCCGCGAGCGTATTAACCCATTGAATGCCCGCAAACACATTGCGCGAGGCCATCAGCATGCAACAAAGCGCCAATTCTTTCACGGCGTTGGCATTGGCGCCGGGCGTGTTGAAGACTGCTATTCCCGATTCCGTGCAGCGGGGGGTTGGAATATTGTTGACGCCGGCACCGGCCCGCGCGATGGCGAGCAAATCGGGCCCAAATGTCATGTCGCGGCAATCGGCGCTTCGGACAAGTATGCCGTCCGGGTCTGATTCTTTGTTGGAAATGCTGTATCGGTCGGGTTTAAGCGCTTCCAATATGGCATCGGAGATGGAATTAAGCGTTAATATACGTTGCATAATACCGTAACCCTCTCAAATCTTTAAATAGTAACGCGCGAAGGGCGCGATTGTTTCAATATAAGGCGCGAGGCGGCGGCGCTTAAAAGGGCCGCGAAACAGAGACAGCAAAATACGAAAGAAAACTACATCGCAGTTTGCCCATATATAGCGATTATGCGGCATCCTGCGGAAAAATGCCGCAAGATGCACCTTTGTATTATAACGCGCTGCTGGGGTTTGCGCAAGGCGGCGCACAGGGGAAAAACCAAATAACGCATAGGGAAAAGACCAAATAACCCAAGCAAAAGGAAGAGGGCACAGCCGAAATTTTACTGTTTAATTTTAACAGCGAGTGTGGTAAACTCGATTGGTATCGACCGACTGGTCGGTCGGAACGCCGCGGCATATCGGCATATGCCTATAGTCATCGAAGCGGATTGTTTCGATAAGGAGGAACCAAAGCATGTCGTTATTCAGTGTGCGCAAACCATACACAGTGGCGGTTTGCGTAATACTCATCATCATACTCGGCGTCATATCGTTCATGAATATGACGACAGATTTGCTACCCAGTCTCAATTTGCCCTATATACTCGTCATCACGCCGTTTCCGGGCGCAAGCCCAGAAAAAGTGGAACTATCGGTTACAAAACCGATAGAAAGCATGCTGTCCACCATCAGCGGCCTGGAGGAGATGAACAGCGTATCCGGCGAAAACAGCTCTATGGTCATACTGCAGTTTGAGCAGGGCACAAACATGGACAAGGCGATGATTGAGCTGTCCAGCTTCATGGACCGCGTAAAAGGGTCGTTCGAAGAAGGAGTAAGCGCGCCTATCATGATGCAGCTGGATCCGGATATGTTGCCGGTCATGGCGCTTTCCATCGATTCCGACAATATGGATCTCTTTGCGCTGAGCGATATGGTGAAGGACGAAATTCAGCCAAACATCGAACGCATCGAGGGCGTGGGGTCGGTAGAAGTATCCGGCCTGCTGGAAAAGAACGTAATATTCGAGTTGGATCAAACGAAGATCGACGCGTTGAATATAGAAGTGCTGCGCGCGGTAGATGAAGAGCTGGCCGAAAAGCAGTTGGAAATAGACGATGCCAGGGCTGAACTGGACGAAGGCAAAAGCAAACTCGAAAGAGAGCAGAAGAAGCGGAGCAAGGAACTTGCGGAGGCAGCGCAGGCGCTGTCGGAGGGCAAAGCGAAACTGGAGGACGGCATCAAACAAATCGACGAAGCCATTTCCCAAATGAAAACCATCAAGCAGGCTTTGCCGATCATGAAAGAGGCCATGGATACGGCGGCGAAAGGATATCAGGATTTGCAGGTGGCGAGGCTGCAAACGATAGACGCCGCAAAGCAAAAAAAGCAGCTGGAACAACTAAGGGCAGGCATAGACAACCCATCATATGCAGCGGGATACGCCGTGCTGTACGCCGCGTATCAGGCGGCGGGGGCGGATCCGGCGTCGCCGGAAGCGGCGGCGTGCATGGCGTACATAGCGCCGCTGACGCAAGTGATTGGTTCGCTGCCTATTCCGGCGGGAACGCCAATGCCGGATTTAACGCAGCCCGTCTCCGATGTGGAACTTGCGGCCATGGTCGCTGTGGCGTCACCTTTGATGGGCGCGGCATTGGCCGTTATGCCCGGGCAGGAGGCCATCGACGCGATCGATCTGGCGATAAAAGAAAGCGACTCGGCCATCAACGCTTTATACGACGGATTATACGATCTTACGGCGCAGTTTGAAATGGATTTGCTTCCAAAGAACGGTACGGGGCTGTCTACCACATGGCGCATCACTTTGATGCAAAACGCCATGATCGAAGCGGAGCGGCAGGTCAAACAAATGGAAGTAGAGCTGCCGGATAAAAAGATAGAGCTCGAAGAGACTCTGGAAGATTTGCGTGAGAAGGAAATCCAGCTTGAGCAAGGGAAAGTAACGCTCACAACCGAATTTGCAAAGGCGGGCGCCGCCCTGGACATAGGCGAAAAGCAGCTGGAAGCAGGGGAAGAACAGTTTGAGGACGCAAAAGAGCAAGCCTACAAGCAGGCAGGCCTGGATGGAGTCATAACGAAAGAAATGATTTCGCAGGTGCTATTTGCGCAAAACTTCGCCATGCCCGCGGGATATGTGGTGGAGGGCGAAGAAAAATACATGGTGAAAGTGGGCAACCAGCTCACGGAGGTCGATCATCTGAAAAACCTGGTGCTGTTCCACGTCGAATTTGAGAGCATTGGCGATATCATGCTTACGGATGTGGGAACAGTGCGGGAGACAGACAATAAGGAAGACATCTACGCCATCATAAACGGTAACGAAGGCGTAATCATGACTGTGCAGAAGCAAAGCCTGTATTCCACCGCCGAAGTATGCGAAAAGCTGCGCAAAGAAATCGAACGCATGGAAGAAGCCTATCCCGGCTTGCATGTCACGGCCCTGCAAGATCAGGGCGTATACATAAAGCTGGTTACGGATAGCGTCATAGAAAATCTCATGTATGGCGGATTGCTGGCCGTACTCGTGCTCATACTGTTCCTGCGCGATTGGAAGCCGACCATCATTATCGCGCTGTCCATACCGATCAGCCTCATGTTCTCGGTGGTGCTGATGTATTTCTCCGGCGTCACGCTCAATCTGATCTCCCTGTCCGGCCTTGCGTTAGGCGTGGGTATGCTGGTAGATAACTCTATTGTGGCTATAGAAAACATATACCGCCTGAGGACGGAGGGCGTGCCGGTGTTCAATGCGTGCGTGCGCGGAGTAAAGGAGATTGCGGCGGCGCTCACTTCGTCCACGCTCACCACGGTAAGCGTATTCCTGCCCATCGTATTTACAAACGGCATGACGCGCGAATTGTTTACGGATATGGGGCTTACCATAGCGTATTCCCTGTTTGCCAGCTTGCTGGTGGCGCTTACGTTGGTTCCGGCCATGGGCTCGTTTATGCTGACGGCTATAAAAGAGCCAAAACGCAGAGCGGGTGGTTCAAGGGTATACAATGCCTACGAAAAAAAATTGCGCCGCATGCTGAAGCGCAAAGCGCCGCTGCTCATCGTGGTAACGGGGCTACTGGCCCTGTGCGCGGTGGTGGCGGTATCGATGGGTACGCAAATGTTTCCCGAAATGGAAAGCGACCAGGTTTCCATCAGTATTTCCACGGGAAAAGGCAGCACAAACGCGGAAATCCGCGCGATCAGTGACACGCTCATACAGCGCGTCTCCGCCATGCCGGAAGTAAAAACAGTGGGCGCCATGCAGCAGGATGGCGGCGGCAACATGCTGTTTGGCGGCGGTGGCGGTGGTGGCAGCGGGCATACGATATCCATGTACGCTCTCTTAGATGAAAAGCGGGAAACGGATAACAAAGAGATAGCGCAGCGCATCATGGACTTTGGTGCGGATTTGGATTGTGAAATCAGCGTGGAGACCACGCAAATGGATATGTCCATGCTCACAGGCAGCGGCATCTCCGTCACGATCGAAGGATATGATCTGGATGTGTTGTATGCCATATCGGATGAAATCGCCGGCATGCTGGAACGTACGGAGGGCACGGCGGATATTAGCAACGGCATGGAAGACGCGAATGTAGAAGTGCGCGTGGTAGTAGATAAAAACGAAGCCATGCAATACGGGCTGACGACCGCGCAGGTATTTGCCGAGGTGGCAAAAGCGCTAAAAACGGATACAACAGCAACAAATCTGAGCATACAGGGCGAAGAGTATCCGCTGGTGGTGCGTTATGACGAAAAGCTGACGCGGGCCACTTTGAAAAACTATCCGCTCACCGTGAAAAAGGACGGCGAAGAAGTGGTGATCGCGCTTTCGGATATCACGGATATCAAAGAAGCGCAAAGTCCGGTTTCCATCCGGCATCAAGGGCAAACGCGCATTATGACTGTCACGGCAGGCATAGCGGACGGCTACAACATAGGGCTTGTTTCCAGAGAGTTTGAGGCGGAGATAAACGCGTATGTTGCGCCGGACGGCTATAAAATCACGCTGGAGGGTGAAAACGAGGCCATCAATACCGCCCTGCAGGATGTCACATACATGGTATTACTGGCCATAGTGTTTATCTATCTCATTATGGTGGCGCAGTTCCAGTCGTTGCTTTCGCCGTTTATCGTGCTGTTTACCATTCCGCTGGCATTCACAGGCGGCTTTCTCGCGCTCATATTATGCGGGTTTGAAATCAGCATCATCGCCATGATCGGCATGCTGATGCTGGCGGGCATCGTGGTCAATAACGGCATTGTATTCGTAGAAACAGTCAACCAGCTGCGCGCGGAGGGCATGGATAGAACGGAAGCTCTTGTAAAAACAGGCACGATGCGCATGCGGCCCATATTGATGACGGCGCTCACCACCATACTGGCGCTTACTACTATGGCGCTGGGGTTTGGAGCGGGCGCGAGCATGGTGCAGCCCATGGCGGTGGTGACGATCGGCGGTTTGAGCTACGCAACGTTGCTGACATTATTCGTGGTGCCGGTCATCTATGATATTTTCCAAAAGAAGCAGATCAAGCAGCGGGAGTGGGTAAAAGAGGGCGGTAAGGGGGAGCAGGAGGGTGAAGACAGTGACGTATAATGAAAAAGAACTGGGAGTTTTAGAGGCGGTATTGGAACTGCTGAAGGCAGGCGCGGATTTGGCGGGCCTGAAGGTAGCGGATATAGCCGAAAAAGCAAATATGGGCAAAGGCACGATATACGAATATTTCTCTTCAAAAGAAGAAATACTGAGCAAGGCCCGGGAATATGGGCTATACCAATGGAACAGCAACATGGAAGGGAAAATGGCGGAAGAATATTCGTTCATGGGCAAGCTGGAAGCCGTGTTCACAAGCATCATTCAGGAATCATCCAGCTGGCGCGTGCTTTTGCGAGCGGGCAACATGGGAATCTGCGAAACCGATTTTTCCCGCGATAAGGTGGCGGAAGGGCTGCGCGCCATTGTGGACCGGCTCTTGTCGGTCGCTTTTGGCGAAGGGGCCGTGCGCGCGGAGCTGGATAGAGCGTATGCATATTCCGCGTTAATATATATCATAGGCGGGTTTTGCATGATGTGTGTATTTGATTATGGCATGCAAGAGCCGGCATTGGCGAAGGCGCACGCCGTGCAGCTGACTTGCGCCACCCTTTGCTAAAATAATGCGCGGCCGCCGCTCACGCATCCTTTCGCCCTATCATACATTGAAAGCAGGGCATGGGAATGCGGCAGGGGGTGACGGCAGTTGGTATATATATTCGATTCTTCCGGGTGTGAGTGGATCATACGGGATGCCGCGCCGGACGATCCAATGCCGGGCACAGTACGGGGCAGCATTACCGTGCGTGAATTTCTTGGGCCGAGTCAGGCGAATACATTCTGGAGCGATTTACGCGCCTTGAAAGCGCTGCAAAAATTGCAGGACCTTGCGGTGTCGCTGGATACGCGTGTGCGTTACGCGTTTCGAAGCGCTTCCGAAGGTACGCATACAGGGCAGTCCGCGCATTATGCGGGGCTTGCGTTCGATATAGGGCGAAATCTTACAACAAAAGAACAGATGCGTTTGATGCGGCTGGCGCTGGACAGGTGTGGCTTTGATCGGGTTGAGCCGCCGTACGCGACGCCGGGTTGGTTGCATGTGGAAAAAAGCGTTGCGCCGCCTGCAGGGATGTTGGGCGGATACCCTACGTTGCGCGAAGGCGACAAGGGTGTCCATGTTTTGCTGCTGCAGGATGTGCTGCGCTTGCATGGGCTGACGGAAGGGGCGTTGACAGGCTGCTTTTCCGGGGCAACGCTGCACAATCTGCGGCGCTTTCAGCAGCAAAAGGGCATGCGCGTAACAGGCGTAGCCGATGGGGAAACATGGCATGCGCTGATGCGTGTGGCGCAGGAGCATAGGCCGGGCATGCGGTAACCGCCGTAAAATCGCATGTGCACGGCATACCCGCACGGTGATTTTTTACATACATGAAAGGCTGCGTGTGATCGACGCAGCCTTTTGTATGTGTGGCGTTCAGAAAAGAGATGCGGCGCGGAATCTGCGGATAAGCGCCGTGCGGGGCCATGTACGGGTGGCGCTGAGCGTCATTTTGCGGCGGCGTTCAGTGGCCGGAGGCGTCCGTTTTTTTGGTAACGCCGCTTTTGTAAAACGATGATGCCTGCCAGCACCAAAAGCCCGATGAGATCGGTTTGCCATCCGGGCACGATCATGCCCATGCCGCCGGCAATCAACAAGATGCGTTCATACCACGTACAGTCGTCCTGTATGAAGCCTGCCAAGCCGCCGGAAAGGGCATACATCCCGAGCAAAGCGGAGCCAACATTCAGCGCTATTTCAATAAATGTAGCATCTATCATCAACATGGAATGGTTCAGTACAAAAATGTACGGCACAATAAACGCGCCAATGGCGATGCGTGTAGCGGTTACGCCCGTCTTAAACGGGTCGCCCTTGGCTATGGCGGAGCCTGCCATGGCGGCAAGGGCCACAGGCGGCGTAATATCGGCGATGATACCAAAGTAGAAAACAAATAAATGCGCGCTCATAATGATGGCCATCGTCGGCTGGGCTACGCCCTCCCGTGCGATCAGCATAGAGATGATGGCCGGAGCGCATACGGTCGAAGTGATAAGGTAGTTGGCGGTTGTGGGTACGCCCATGCCGAGTATGATGGAGGCAAGCATGGTAAAAAACATCATGAGAAAGATATTGTCACCTGCAAGGTGCGCAAGTCCGGTAGCAAATTTTGTGCCGAGCCCCGTCATAGTGACCGTTCCAACAATCATACCGGCCATGGCGCAGGCAATGGCTACGGAAAGAGCGCCGCGCGCCCCGTTCTTCAGTGAATCGAATATATCCTTGGCGTCGAATCCCAGCTTGCGGCGGAAAAGGCAAATCAAGAGCCATAAAGCGATGGCGCCAATCACGCACCAACCGATGTGCACACCGCTTTGCATGGCCACCACCATGCCGAGTACGGGAATAACGCTCCAAAAATGCAGGCTGTAAGCCATAAGTGAAACGAGTATGGCGCCGAGCGCGGCGTATGTGGGCGTTAGCCGTATGGAGAGGATGTAAATCATGAATAACAGCGGCAGCAAAAGAAAGCCGCGTTCCTTCATAACCGCGCCGATACGGGGCATTTCCTCTTTGGAAAGTCCGCGCAGCTCCAGTTTGCGCGCTTCATGGTGCACACTGATGAATATGCCGGAAAAGTACAGTACGGCGGGGATAATGGCGGAAAGAACAACGCGGCTGTATGCGAAACCCGTCACTTCGGCCATCAGGAAGGCGGCTGCGCCCATGATGGGCGGCATAATTTGCCCGCCGGTGGAAGCGGCGGCTTCGACCGCGCCCGCAAATTCGCTTTTGTATCCCATGCGCTTCATGGCGGGGATGGTAAACGAGCCGGTGCCGACGGTGTTGGCGACGGAGCTGCCCGAAACGGTGCCCTGCAAAGCGGAGGACAATACGGCCACTTTTGCAGGCCCGCCCACGCGTTGCCCGGCAATGGCGTTCGCGAGGTCGATAAACAGTTTGCCAACGCCGGTTTTATCCAGGAACGCGCCGAAAAGAATGAAGAGGAAAATAAACGTGGAGCTCACCATAAGCGGCGTGCCAAAAATGCCGTTTGTCGTAAAAAACATATGGGAAGACAGCATGTTCAAAGATACGCCGCGGTGCCCGAATGTGCCGGGAATATAGTTGCCAAACAAAGCGTACAGAAGGAAACAGCCCACGATGATGAGGATAGGCGTCCCCACAATGCGGCGGCATGCTTCCATAAGCAGCAATATGCCAAGTATGCCGATGATGGTTTGAAGCGGCCCGTAATTGCCGGCGTGCTGCACGAGATAGGGAAAGTCTGCGGGGATATACAGCACCACGGCAAGCGAAAAGAACGCGAGAGCCCAATCATACCAGGGGATACGGTCGCGAGGCAGGCTTTTTTTGGCGGGAAACAGCAGGTATACCAAAAAAAGAACAAAAGCGAGGTGGTATGCCCTGTGCAATTGCGTCGGAATGGTAACGACGCTTGTGTACAGCTGGTAAAGCGAAAATAAAATTAATGCTGCTCCCGTTATGAATGTAAGGCGTTTATTGAGCTGATTGCGAAATGCGCTCTCTTTATCAAATTTTTGGAGCACCTCTTCAGCCTGTTGTGCGGAAAGCGCGCCTTCGCTGGCCACGGCATTGTGCGCGGCCGGAGGAACGGATACCTGGCCGGCAGATTTATTCTTGCGAAACAGAGGCATTTTCTCACTTCCTTCCAAGGTGTTCATTCGTTGCCCGCAAAGAGCAATTCATATAGCAGCGGCACATGTCTTACCTGCATGCGTAAAACATTGCCGGGGGCAATCATAGTGGAGAGATGTATCTCTTGGCCGCGATACAGCAAACGTTGGTCGGGTATATCCCCGATCATAATGTCCACAAAAGAACGAGGGGCATCGATGCCCGTCAAAACATATTCGCCTTCATCGGTGTGAACAAGCTCTTTGCCAATGCCATCGGCGGGGGAAGGGATACCGGCGCCAAATGTAAGAAATCGCGATTGGCGTAATATGAGCGTGTCGCCCGTCCATTCATACTCGTCGGTTACGGGGGAAAGGTTGGCGGAATGCGTAAACTGTATGCAAAATGTTTCTGGTTTTTGCAAGGGCAGCACAAGCAGCGCGCGGTTGCCGAAGGAAAAAACAAGCCGTGGCAAAATGGGAGCAAAACTAAAAAATGCCGCAGCCAGAACAAAAACCAGCAGGAGAACAAGCCATGTAAACTTGTTCTCCTGCTTTTGACCGATAGATTGCGGCTGCGCTAGCGTCATGGCCAAAAGCGGAACCGTTTATTGGATAAGTCCAAGCTCTTTGTAGTATTTCGCGGCGCCGGGGTGCATGGCAATGGAAGCGCCGTTGATGGCGCTCTCCGCAGAAAGGAAGGACGCCTTATTATGCTGCAGCTTGTCTTTGCTTTCAAAGAGTGTCTTAGTAATGGCATAAACGGTATCTTCGTCAAGGTCCTTGCGGCAGGCCATGGTGGCCAGCACGGCGACCGTTTCGGCGCTTTCCATGCCCTCGTATGCGCCGGCTTCAACATGGTAAGGCGTATAGAATGGATAATCGTGAATCAGCTGGTCGATGGCGGCGGGGTCAAGCGAAACCAGCACAACGGCGGTTTGGGAATTCAGGTCGATGATGGCCGGTGTGGGCAGGCCCGCAGTCAGGAAAGCGGCATCCAGAGTCAGCTGCTGTATGGCAGTGGAAGATTCGCCGAAGCCAAGGTATTGCACTTGGCCCAAATCGTCATAGGTCAGGCCATGCGCTGTAAGAATCTGGCGTGCGTTTGCCTCTGTGCCGGAACCCAGATCGCCAACGGAAACACGCTTTCCGGCTAGATCTTTGATGCTGGTGATGCCGGAAGCTTTGCTCGCGACTATCTGTATGGTCTCAGGGTATAGCGTACCGATGGTCGCGATGTTTGTGAGCGGGGCGCCCCCTTCAAAAAGCTCTTTGGCATTAAAAGCGTAGTCCATGACATCATTTTGGAGGATGGCGATATCCGCTTCACCCTTATTCAAACGGTTCGCGTTGTCTTTGGATGCGCCGGTCGTAACGGCCGTGACGGTCATGCCGTCGATGGCCTCGGTAAAAACCCCAGCAATAATGCTGCCATACGCGTAATAAACGCCGCTGTCACCGCCGGTGGCCATGGTAAGGTTTTTTTGCTGGGGCGCGCCGCATGCGGCGGCGGAGAATACAAATAGTACGCAAAGGGCAAAAGAAAGAATGCGTTTCATAATAACCTCCTGTCATACAAGTATACAATTGAACAAGCATACAACCTATTATATTAGTAGCATACAAAGTTTCTCAGTATTTTTCAAGAAATATATTGTTTTATTGGGTGATTAAGCCATCGAAAAGCGGACGATTCAACAAAAGTTCAAATAAAGGCTGTACAGCGGCTATATCACCGCTGGTAAAAAAAGCAACGTCCGCATGGCCTTCCGTGTTTAGGAGCCCGGAAACCTCAAGGCGTGCCTTCAGCTGGGAAATCGCAGTTAATCCGCCCTCAAAAAAGCGGGGTGTTCCTTGAAAATGCGTTTGCGCGTAGCGGGCGATTTCCGGTTGAATGAAAGGATAATGCGTGCAGCCCAGCACGATCCCTTGCACGGCCAACCCTTCAAATTCCTGAAAAGGGGCCGCAAGCAGGTCGTCATAGCTGCCGGGCGCAAATAGGCCGCGCTCTACACGGCGAACCACTTCGGCTGAAAACGGGGTATCCACAACATGTGCGTCAACCGGCAAACGGAGGCGCAGCCTGCGGTAGCCCGGCAAGCGCACGGTAGATTCTGTGGCGGCCATAAGCACAAGGCCGCTGCCCACATGGTTTGCGGCAAGCAGTATTGCGGGGCTTATGCCGCATATCGGCAAAGAAAATTTGCGTTGCAGCAGGTCGAGAGCGGCAGCGGAAGAAGTGTTGCAGGCAATAAGGATGGCCTTCGCATTGTGATCAATCAGAAATTGGCAGGCATTGCTTGCCAGGCGTTCCAGCTCCTCTTGGCTGCGGTTCCCGTAGGGCGCGTTTATGCTGTCGCCGAAATAAATGAAGTTTTCGGTAGGCAGAGCAAGGCGTGCTTGTATCAAGGTAGATATGCCGCCTAAGCCGCTGTCAAATACGCCGATGGGGCGTTGATCCATGAAGCACCTCCCGCCTGCATGAAATGCGCTTCTCTATTATAAGAACACTTCATAAAAAGAGCAAGAGAAATAAAGCGCGAAATTGCCCGACGCTTTAAATGCCAAGCAAAGCAGGGCGCCATATGGGTGCGTAGCGAAACAGATGGATGAATGAAAAAGCCCCCAGCTTAACGCGGAATCACACTCCGGATGTCGGCGTTGGCGCAGGCGTGGGGGAAGGCGTGCTGCGTGTAAATAGCGCGGCGGAAGGTTCGGGGTCGGGAGATGCCTCCAAGGTGGGCGTAGGGGTAGGCTTTTTGGTTGGGCGCGGGGTGGGTTTTTTCGTGGGGGCAGGCGTCGGCGTCGGTCTTGGCGTGGGGGTTGGGGTAGGCGTCGGCGTCGGTGTCGGCGTGGGAGTTGGGGTAGGTGTCGGCGTGGCGGTAGGCGTCGGGCTGGGCGTGGGCGCAAGAGTCGGGGAAGGGGTCGGCACCAAAAATGGCAAACGAACCGCGCCAAAAGCCAGCAGGCCTAAGTAAATGGCCGCGGCGCCCAAAAGAAAAAGCACAGCAATACGCCAGCCGCCGCGCGGGCGTCCGGGTCGCCTATACCTTTGTCCCTGCCGCATGGTGCGCAGGGTATCGATGCGGTATTGCCAAGATGTCATATGTCTATCGTGCGCTCATTCCGTGCAACTCATACATAAAAAAGGAAAATCTACGCGGGTACCGCAAACCAGGTCATCCGCCGGGGAGGGAAGATATGCCGCTGCCCTGCCCCTGCTAAAGGGAACATCCCTATAGGAACCGTTTTACGGAATGCTTCTATATTCCGGCAGCGGGTTCTTGGGGATGGCCCCTCTGGCTTGGAGCGGTCTTCCATAAAAAGCGGGCGTTGGCATCCCGCGCAAATCAGGCGCTTATCAGTCTTCGGGCCATGCAATCTGCTTGGGCTGTTCCTCGCCGCGCATAACGCGCAATCCGCCTTCGGCCAGCGCTTCCATTTCGTATTCGCCGGCGATGATGATGATGGGGGCGATCCAATCGACATAGCTGCTGATTTCGTCCGTCAGCATTTTGGAATGTGCGATTCCGCCGGTAAGTATGATGCGGTCCACCTTTCCTTTAACGGCGGCGGCAAGGTCGCCGATGCTTTTTGCGATGTTGTACGCAAACGCGTCGTAAACAAGTTTGGCCTGTTCGTCGCCCTCCAGTACGCGCTTTTCTACTTCGCGCATATCCGCCGTGCCAAGGTGGGCGCGAATGCCCGCGTTGCCGCGCACTTTGCGCGCAATTTCGGTGAATGTGTATTTTCCGGAGTAGCAAAGGCGAATAAGCTCCATGGCCTGCATGCGGCCAATCCGCTCGGGGCTGAAGGCGCCGTCGTCGTCGCTGTACAGGTCGGGAGAGACGCCCTTATCGATGAGCCATACGCTGCAGCCGCCGCCAAGATGCGCCACGACAAATGTACATTCTTCCACGGGCTTGTGCAATGTTTCCTTTGCGCAGCGGCGCGCCACGGCATGCGTATTGAGCGAATGGCCACGGCTTTGTTTTGGCAGCTCGGGCATGCCGGTAATCCTTGCGATGGGAGAAAGCTCGTCTGTGTTGACAGGGTCATAAATGTAAGCGGGAATGTTCAATTCTGTAGCAAGCCCGTAAGCGATGATGCACGCGATATTGGATACATGGGAGCCTTCGCGCAGCTTGCTTAAATAATCGACCATTTTTTGGTCAACACGGTACGCGCCGGAGCGGACAGGGGGAATCTGGCCGCCGCGGGCCATTATGCAGGTCAGCGTTTGAATATCAAAATTACGGTCCCGCAGGCATTTTTCGATGATGGATTTGCGGTAGTCGACCTGATCGATCACCCATTTAAAATGCGCGATATCGGCGTCTTCATGGCGGAGCGTTTCGTCAATAATCTTTTTATTGTCTTCAAACACAGCTATCTTAGTGGACGTGCTGCCAGGGTTTATTACAAGTATTCTATCCATGTGCTTCTCCTTTTTTATTGTTGGACGTCAGTTGACGCACCCGGCGCCAAGGGCCAGGGAATAATATTTTTCGTCGGCGGAAGAGCCGCGCGAAGTAAGCACAATGGGCACTTTGCAGCCCTGTATCACGCCGGCCATACGTCCGCCGCAGGTATAAACAAAACATTTGCCAAGTACATTGCCAACCACAATTTCAGGAACGAGCAGTATGTCAAACTCTCCGGCACAGGGGCAGGAATACCCCTTGATGGCGGAAAGTTCAGGCACCATCGCAAGGTCGTAGGAGATGGGACCCTCCACATAGCAGTTGGGCAATTCGCCGTTCAAACTCATCTCTTTGAGGGCAGCGGCGTCTACGGTTTCGGGCATTTTGGGGTTAACGGTTTCCACCGCGCACAGTGCCGCCACATTTGGCTTTTCGTAGCCAAGCCTATGGAAGAAGTTAACCGCGTTTTCTACGATTTGCTTTTTCTTTTCTAAATCCGGATACGTGCACATGCCGCCGTCGGTGACGCAAAGAAGCTTGTGGTAGCCGGGGACTTCATTCACAATAACATGGCTCATCAGCCCGCCGGAACGCAGGTTGGCCTCCGGCATCAAAACGCCCTTCAAAAGGTCGCCAGTCATGATTTTGCCTTTCATGAGAAAATCGGCGCGGCCGTCGTGTATGAGCTGGGCGGCGCAAAGAGAGGGGTGCATGCCATCGGGAACCTGCACGATTTCATATTTGGTAGGGTTTTGCCCCAATGCTTTCAAGGCGTCGGTAATTTTATCTTTGTCGCCGACCAGTATTGCGTTCACGATATCGGCGGCATGTATAACGGCCTCCAGTGCGTGTTCGTCGTGTGCTTCTACCAAAGCCACGGTGCGCTTAGCGCTGCCCTTCACTCGATCGATCAGTTCGTCAAAGTTTTTGATCACCATAGTAATTTCCTCCTGTTATCTAAATCGCCTTTTTTCCATGATACCCAATTCAAGAAATCTGCGCAATGCCTGTAGCGCCACATTGCATTATATATTTCTTCAGGATAAAGCGCCGCTTTTGCGTGTAAAGCAAACACAGCGCCGGTTTTGTGGCGCTGTGTTTTAGGGCTTTTGATTTTAGAGAAGACAGCTCGTTTTAATTAAGCGCGAACCTTTTTCACCACAAACGCGGCGGCCGCGGCCATCACGATCATAACGAAGCCAAGTACGCTTGCTGTTTCGCCGGTCTTCGGAGGATCAACAACGATGTTTTCCGGAACCTGTACGTAAGGCGTCCAGGGTTCGATGTCTACAGTGACTTTCGCTGCGATCTTGTTCGCCAGCTTTTCGAAGTCGCTCTTTTTCAGCGTGTTTGCCTTGCTGTAAGCGCTGAAGCCAAGGATGTCTTCTACGACGGAGGTGTATTCCGCAACCAGTGTGTTGTACAGCGTGTCGCCCTTGGAGACTTTGTCGTCGTAAGGAGCGATGTTTGTCTTCCAGAATATCAGCTCGCCGCCGGAAACTTCCACGCGCCAGTCAAAGCCCTTGACGTCGATCAGAACCAAGCCGTCGCCAATGTGCTTGCTGGTGGTTTCAAACATAACAAGCGGGGGCAGTGTCATGTTGGGGTAAGAGGCGGGATCAGCAGGATGCATGGGTCCGTTTGGGTTTTCCCATACAACATACCGGTGAGAACCATCGGGAAGCTCAGAATGGAACACGAGATACTCATCATCCAGAATGTTCAGCCAGTCGGCACCTCCGTCAGGGCCAAGGTCGATCCACGGTGCATAGGGATCATGGTTGAACTTCATGCCCGGCGTGATGCCAAAGCTCATGGTCGCGTCATCGCCCGTTACTTTGCCGAAGCACAGCCAACGGTAGGTCTTCGCGCTGGATACCACGGGGATGTAGGAAAAGTCGGAAGCGGCAGTGGTACTGCCGGGCTTCTTGCCAGCCCAGTGATACAGCTTATCTACGTTAACAACGCCGCCCGCGCCCCTGGTGTCGTCGCCATCAAACCACCATGCATTCCAGGTCACCGGAGTGATACCAATTATTACGTCAGCACTGTCCGGCACGGTCTCGCGCAGGGCATAGAAAAGCCCCAAGTAGTTGTCAACGACGTTCAGGTTGACATTGCTGCTGGAGAAGTAAACCTGGCGATAGCCTTCTGCATAGAAGTCGGCATTGCTGGGCACGTTCAGAGCGCCAACAACCGCGACAACCTGGCCAACCGCATAGCCTTCGTTGGCATAGGGGGCTGTAATCCAGCCG
>JAVBPK010000123.1:0-11323 GCA_031549625.1 Eubacteriales bacterium | reverse complement strand
CGTCATGGCTGTCACCTTGGAAGAGGTGCGCTGCAAAAGCAAAATACCGCCTACGATGCCCGCCCCGATGAGCAATAATATAAGAAATAACAATAAAAGCCTGGAAACAAGCTTGCGTTTGTTCTTTGCTATGCGCTTTTTGCGAACCTCCATGCGCCCCCCTAATATGGCAGAATTGCTTGCTTTATTGTAACAGAAGCCGCGCGCTTTTAAAAGAGAAGACATTGCATATTCATAGTTCTGCCGCAAAAAAGCGCAAAAGTATTTTGCAGGGAACATTGCACACTTTATCAGCACAGTTGTTCCCATGTGCAAAACTCGGGCAAGGTTATAAGGGAAAAAAGCCGGATTTAGGGAAAACAGTGCATAACTCTGTGGATAATGTGCATAACTATATGTCCATTTTATGAAGGAGAACAAAATTCACTTGCATATGATGTGCCGCGGGCATGCCGACGCGCGCTTACATCCGCTTTCGTACTGTAGAATCTTGTTCAATTGTACCAATTTGATACAGGCAAACTTTGCTTTATAAAGCCAAGAAATGCTGAGCGCGCAAAACATAGAACAAAAGGTTAAAGCAAATGGCAAAAAGCGCTAAAATGGTGATTTTTTCGGCATTTTCGGACAAGTCCATTGTAAAAGCGAGCCGCCATTTGTTTCCGCTATGCGGATAGCACGGGTTGTAATCGAGTCGACCTCGTATTTATCCAGGGAGCTCAATATGTGCAGGGTTACCACGCTCGGTTTATCCAGCTCGGGCGCGAAATACACGTCGCCGATAGCAAAGCCGCCTTGCCGCGCCTTTTCCTTAAATAAAGTACTGTCGTTGTCCGTCAGAAAACCCATCTGTAAGGAAAGACGCCGGATTTTATCCGGTGAGTCGCCTGCGCGCAATTGCTGCTGGATAGCCTGCGCGTTAAGTTCCGTTTGATATTTCGCCGCGTCAGGCGCAAGCAGCTCGAGGTATGTCACCCAGTCGGGCTCAGCCACAAAGCCATAATGAAAGCTCAATCGCTTCTCCGAAAGCAAAAGATCCTCCATTTGGTCATGTGCGTCTCCTTTTGAGCGAATATAAAAGTAATATTGACGCAACGCATCCATGTGGATATGCCCCGCATACAACGCATCGGGCAAAAGCTTCAGCAGCTTTTTTTCCAGCTTGTTCACTCGCGAAAGCTCCATGCCGGAAAACACCTTGTTTCCCGCCAACGAGCCCGTAGAACAATACAACAGCACAGGATACTCGGCAACGGGCGCATCAAAAGCGACATCAACAGCAAAAGAGGCAAGCGCGCCCTTTACTTCCCAATCATATTGAAACCACTCCGGCATGCAAAGTTTCCCCCTTTTGTCGTGTATACGCTGCTGCTGCAAGCGGGGAACGCGGCGTTCCCCGCTTGTAATATCGTGTTACAGCAACCCTTCCAGCTCAGCGACGCCCTTTTCAAACACATCGAGCGAAAGCAATATGCTTTCAGGCTTCGTTAGGTCGACGCCCGCGTTTTGCAGGAGGGCGATGGGATAGTCGCTGCCGCCGCTTTTAAGAAAAGCGAGGTAGCGGGACAGGCCGTCGCCCTCGAGTATGCCGGTGGCAAGTTTAACGGCGGCGCAGAAGCCGGTCGCATACTGATAAACATAAAAAGCGTTATAAAAATGCGGAATGCGCGCCCATTCGAGGCGGATGTGCTCGTCGATCACCACGCCTGGGTAAAAGAGCTCATTGAGGGAGGCGTAGAGGTCGCAAAGCGAATCGGGAGTTAGCGGCTGGCCGCGTTCGCACATGGCATGCGTTTCCTGCTCAAAGGCGGCAAACATGGTTTGTCGGTAGACGGTGGTGCGGAACTGTTCAAGAAAATGGTTCCAAAGATAGGCTCGCTTGTGTTTGTCCTTTTCCGTTTGCAGCAAATGGCGGGTAAGGAGCACCTCGTTTACGGTGGAAGCGACTTCCGCCGCCATAATTTTATATTGCGCGTCCTGATAGGGAAGGGAAGTATCGGAATAATACGTATGCATGGCGTGGCCAAGCTCATGGGCGAGCGTGAAGGCATAATCGCCTTCCGGCTGGTAGTTTAGCAGCACATACGGATGGGTGCCGTAAGCGCCCCATGAATAGGCGCCGGTGGTTTTGCCGCGGTTTTCACACACATCTATCCAGCGTTCAGAATAGGCGCGCTTGAGGCAAGCGGCATAATCCGGGCCCAACGGTTTGAGGGCGTCGAGCACAAGCTGCTGCGCTTCAGGGTACTCCATAGGCTGCTGCCGGTGTTCCACGATGGGCACGTAAAGGTCGTACATATGAAGTTGATCCAGCTTGAGCGCCGATTTGCGGAGATCCAAATAGCGGCGAAGCGTGGGCAGCTTGCTTTTGACGGCGGCGATTAAGCCGTCGTAAACGGGAAGCGGCACATTGGAAGAGAAAAGGGCTGCGGCAATGGCGCTGTCGTAGGAGCGGGCGCGGGCATAAAACACATCCGCCTTGACGCTGGCGGTGTAGGAGGCGGACAATGTGTTCCGCAAAGCGCCATAGGAAGCGTAGAGGGAATGATAGGCGCTTTCGCGAACGGCGCGGTCCTTGCTTTCGATAAAGCTGCGGTAATTGCCTTGCGTTAGTTCCGCATCCTCACCTTTTTCGTTTTTGATATTGCGAAAGCGGATATCCGCGTTGTTCAGCATGGTAAATATCGAGTCGGCAGCGGCAAGCGGCTCACCGGCGAGGGCGACGAGGCGTTCCTCATTGGTGGTGAGGGTGTGCGGGCGGCGGCGTTCCATGTTTTTCAGCACGCGCCGGTAAGGCAGCAACACGGGCTCGTCTGTCCAGGCAGCAAACTGCTTTGGATCCATGGCGAAAAGTTCCGGCGCCATAAAGGAACCGGCGGCGCCAAAGGCAACGCTTTGCTGGGTGGCGCGGTCGGTCATGCCCTGGTATTTCGCGGCGGCATTGTCTTCATCGCGGTGCATGTGCGCGTATACATACAGGCGCTCCAGGGAAAGGCCGATGGCGCTTTCCGCGGTCAATGCCTGTAAAAGCGCATCCGGGCTTTGCGATAAGGTGCCTGAAAAGCGGGAGAAGCCTTCGATCTGCTTTTGAATGTCTAAAAATTCCTGCTCCCAGGCATCGTCGCTGGCGAAAAGATCGCATAGATTCCACGTCAGGCTTGCGTCCAGCTCATGCCGCGCAGGTAAGGTTTGCGCCATAAAATCCTCCTAAAAAATAAGCAATTTCAATATTTTGTCTAACAATTATTAATCATTTAGCGTATTCGGTGGTTCATAGGGGTCGTTTTGCTCTTCATGCGGCATTTCGTCGCCAGCAGGCTGCGGCTCCGTAGGGGAGGCGATGTCGCTTTGCAGATCGCTCGGAGTGGGCACGGTTTCGCCCGCGGGCGAAGGCGCGTAGGGAGCGCGCGCGTAGGGCGTGGGTGGCGCGTACACGGATTCAACCGGCGCGTGATAAGGCGGCAGCGAAGCTTTTCCATAGGCGCTTTCCGTGGCAGGCGTCGCGGCGGAGGGCGGCGTCTCCTCGATGCGGGAAGAAGCGTCCACATATAGGGCGGTATAGAGCGCCATGAGGTAAGGCTGTAAAAACAGCGACAACAGGCCCGTAGGTAGATAGACCCATAACATCATTTGAAGCGTAGCCTTGGAAGATGATGTCCCGGCGATCGTGGAAGAGAAGATGGTGTACATCGGGTAGGCCAATATGGCGGAAATTACAAGAAACAGGGCAAATACGACGATAAGATACACGCCGAACATGCGCCAAAACCGTTTGGCGGTCAGAGAGAAGGCGCGGCCAACGGCCTTAAAGGCGCGCTTGTTCTCGTGCACGGCAACAGGATAGATCAAAGCAAGAAAGACATACATCGCGCAGCATCCACACAGGAAAAGAAGCAGGAGAATGCCAATAGGTATGAACATGGAAGCGCGAAAAGCGCCATTGCCGGCCAAAGAGGAAACCACGGTGGAAGCAACCACGCCCGCAAACGCCACGCCAAACACCAGGCCTAAGACAAGAGCGCCGCCCAGGCTGACAAGAAGCTGCGAGAGATACGTTGTGTAGAATTGGCGAAAGCCAATGGGCACCGCAAAACGGAAAAGCTGGCGCACAGTGCCACGGCGTCCGTCCATGCATTGGTCAAGCTCTAAATAGCACGCGCCCATATACGCGGGAGAAATTAAAAAACTGAAAACCAGAGTACACAAAAACAGGATGGTCTGTAACCCGATCACCGCCGCAAATGGATTAATAGAACCAAAGAAAAAATCACCGGGCGGAAAGTTGCCGTCCATGGTAAATGCAAGCGTCTTGGCCAATTGCAGGTATTGCAAGCCATACAGGAGAAGAGACGGAAGCGTCAGCATCACGAGCGTCAATACAAACAGGGAACGAAAGCTGCGCGTGTACAGATGCCAGGCGACGCCAAACACGCCGCGCAGTCGAAGCGGCTTCCGCTGTAAAGGGGGAAATTGCGTAGTAAGCTGTTCCATAATACCCTCCATATCAACAAGATAAAAATGCGACTTGGGAAGGCGATGGGGCTATGCGCCACCGGCCTCACCCTTTTCCTATTCTTACGAACGTCCCAACGTGTTCAAATCGCTCGCTATGATTTCCGCGGAACGGAAAGAGAGCGGGGAAACGCCGCTGGCACCGGCGGAGGCGGCGTAGTCGATGCAAGCGTTTTGTATGCGGTCGAAATCGACGTCACGGCCCTCACGCAGCAGCAGAAGCTGCACCAACTCCATAAAATCTTTCAGCTGTGGTGGTGGCAGCTGGATATGGAGCGGGAAGAAAGCAAGTTCCGGCTGGGCGGAAGCGGCGGCGATGAGCAAATTGTGCGGCTGGATGCCGGCAGGGGCCAGGGTGGCGCGGAGGAGAGGCCAGTGGCTGTCGGTGTTCAAAAAATCATCGAGAAATATCAAAAACTTGAGCGGCTGCGCGCAAAGACGCGGGATAAAGGCGGCAAGGGCGGCATATGTGCCGGGCGGGGCGTAGATGAGGCGTAATTCCGGCAGCTCGCGGCAAAGCGAGAATACCTGAGTCGTTTTGCCCGTGCCAGGTGCGCCGGTAAGCTGCATGTTCATGTAAGGCTCGCCTTGCATAAAGCGGATGGCGTTGCGCAGGCAGTGCTCGCGCTGCTGCTGGTAAAACGTAAAGGAGTCCTCGTCTGAAAGCTGCTGTGCGGGTATGGCGCTGAGGGTGCCGTCCAAACGAAACATAAAAAGGCGGTCCTTGATGAAGGCGCCGCTGCCATAGGTGGCGTGAAAATTCCATAGGTCGTCAAGCAGGCCGCTGTGCCCGCTGGGCGCGGATTCCACGCGGCGGTAAATCTCTTCGAGGGCGGAGTCGGCGATGTATTTTCCCTGCTCGCCAGGTTCCACCTGATAGCGCCAGCTGAGAAGATCGTTTTCGTTCAGCTCGCGGATAAATACAGCGGAAGAAGTAGCGACAGGTTCAGGCACGGGAGAAGCAGGAAGAGGGCGCGAAGAACCGCCGGCCCAAACAGCGCTGGACATTACGGAGATATGATCGCGCTGCGGTTTGGGCTTGCGCTGGTCACGCGCACATTCGCCTATCCAGCGCTTGATCTGCATGCTGGTCAGCTGAAAAAAAGAATCAAGCAAGGCGAGATCGCTGCGCATAGCCGTGCTCATGGATTCGTCCCATGTATTGGCGGCGGCCAGCCGGGAAAACGAGTTCTCGTGCTCCAATAACGCCCAAAGCAGGAAATCGCGAAATAAATCCCCACTGACACGACGATACTCTCCGGATATGAGAGAAAAGGTAAAAGCATGGTAGGCTTCGGCAGCGGCAAAGGCCTCACCTTGCAGGAGGCGCTGCAGCAGGACTGAAAGCTCCTGCATGGGCGACTCTTGCGAAAGGGGGCGCAGCACGGTGAAGCGCCCATAGTGCGTAAGGAGCATGGTAGCGCCCTCGATGTAGGTAAGTTCCTTGATAACCATATGCACACCTCCATAGCACATCGAAATTTAAAAAAGAAAACGCGTAAAGCAATCATGCTATAGTATGCGACAAAAGGCAAAATCCAAACGGAGCAAATCGGTAAAAAGCCTTAAGCCGCGCCGGGCGCAGGCAATTCTTCATGGGGCATGCGCGCGACGATGGCATAGCTTACCAGCGTAGCGGCCACAGTGCCGATGCCGGAAAACAAAAACCAGAAGGGTACGCCAAGGGTTTCGGCGACGGGCCCGGCGACGAGCAGGCCGATGGGCATAGCCAGGGACATCAGGCTGCCGATCAAGGAAAATACGCGGCCCATGGCATCGGGGGGAACGTGCAGCTGCATATAGGCGGTGTAGGGGATGTTGAAAACGCTGCCGCTGGCACCCATGAGGCAACAAAGCACCGCGTATATCCAGAAATAGCGCATGTCGGCGGGAAGCAGCCCGCAAAAGAGCGCGGTGAGGCCGAGAAGGAAGAGACCTGCGTGCGCCATGCGCAGTTTATTGCGCACATCCGCCTTGAGGGAAATAAGCAAGGAAATCACCATCATACCACCGGCGTATACGAATTCTACAAAGCTGGCGTGCCAGGCGGTGCCGCGGAAATGCAGGCTCGTCATAAGGGGATAAAAGGACGACAGAGGCAAATACATGCACATGCAGAGGGTAGCGGAGAGGGTGAGCACGAAAAGCGGCTTGATTGAAAACAAAGCCTTTGCGCCTTCCTGCATCTCCTTCCACAGCTTTGGCGCCGTGTCGGCGGCGCGGGGCGGATCCGGGATAGAGACGGCGGCGACGCTGGCGCTGGCGATGAGGGCGCCAAGTACGTCCACAAGCATGATGAGCCAGAGCGGCCATATGGCAAAGAGCGCGGCGCCAAAGACGGGGCCAAGCATGAAGGAGCCGGATTGCAGGAACTGGGAAACGCCGTTTGCGCGCATTAACGAGTCGGCAGGAACGAGCATGGGCACGGCCTTTTGTATGGCGGGGGTGTGAAAGGCGCTGCCAACCGCGCGTAAGAACAGCAAAGCATAGGCTAAGACGGCAGTGGGCGTGCCAAAGAGCGCAAAGCCCGCAAATACGGCGGCGCAAAGGGCCACAAAAAGATCGGCAGCGATCAGGATGGCCTTTAGGCGGTGCCGGTCAACAAATACGCCCGCAAAGGGGCCGACAAGCAGCAGCGGTAAAAAAGAGGCCAATCCGGCGAGGGCCAGCACCATGGCGGAGCCCGTTTGTGTGCTGAGCCACCAGATGAGGGCAAACTGCGCGGCGGAGGAGCCGATGAGGCTGAAAGCCTGGCCAGCCACGATGGTGTAAAAACGAGGTTGCCAGCGAGAATCTTGTTGTACAGGTGTAGTCATAAGGGAAGGTTCCTTTCAGATGGTACAATATTTGCGAAAAATGCTTGCGGCGAGGGGGAAACACAGCCCGCGCGGGCGAATACACGAATAAAAGCGTAAAACGCCCATCACAAACAGCAGCCCGCAATCATAAGGGATTGCAGAACCCTTTCTTACATCCAAATACGCGCAAGATGCATTTTCACGCAAAAAAACTCCTTCCTTTAAATATTCATATCGTACCATATTAGCCAAAGAGTCGCAATGCTGGGCAAAATCGGAAGCGGCTTACTAGCAACAAAAGAAGTGAAAAATCCACTATTAAGAGAATAAGGCCAATAAAATGCCTATATGAGAGACGCGAAATAGAACCCAAAAGAGGCCGCGAGAAAAAAGCCGGTGCGCGCGGTGGGAAAGCGGGCGGCGAAACCTGTGCGCGGCCAGCTATTGCGCATATTCGGAAAAAAAAGTACAATATCAGGGAACAAAAAAGGAACCGCAAAAGAAACCGAATGTGAAAAGGAGAGTATCCATGCGCAACTTGACCTCGAAGGAGCTGCGTCAGCTATATTTGGAGTTTTTCCGCGAGAAGGGGCACGCGGTGATAGACAGCGCGTCGCTGATACCGGAGAACGACCCGACGGTGTTGTTTACGACGGCGGGGATGCATCCGTTGGTGCCGTACCTGATGGGCGCAAAGCATCCGGCCGGAAAAAGGCTGGTAGACGTACAAAAATGTGTGCGCACGGGCGATATAGACGAAGTAGGGGACGAATCGCACTGCACGTTTTTCGAAATGTTGGGCAACTGGTCGCTGGGCGATTATTTCAAGGAGGACGCGATAGCGTTTTCGTGGGAATTTCTGACGAGCGAGCGTTGGCTGGGGATACCGAAGGAAAAGCTGTTTTTCACCTGCTTTGAAGGGGACGCGGATGCGCCGAGGGACATGGTTTCGCATGATCGCTGGGTGGAGATGGGGGTAGACCCGTCGCACGTGTTTTTTTTGCCTAAGAAGTATAACTGGTGGGGCCCGGCGGGGATGACAGGCCCTTGCGGCCCGGACAGCGAAATGTTTTACGACACGGGCAAGCCCGCGTGCCATGAGGGATGCTCACCCGCGTGCGACTGCGGGAAGTATTTGGAAATATGGAACGACGTGTTCATGGAATTTAACAAAATAGGCGAAGGCCAATTTGAACCGCTGGCGCAGCAAAACGTGGATACGGGCATGGGTCTGGATAGAACGGTAGCCACGTTGCAGGGCGTAAAGAGCGTGTATGACACGGACGCGTTTGCGGGCATATTAAAAACCATTGCGGAAAAGAGCGGCAGAAGCTACGGCGAGGGCGGGGAAGTGACGCGCGCGTTCCGCATCATCGCCGATCACATTCGCTGCGCGGTATTCATCATAGGCGATGAGAGGGGCGTAACGCCAAGCAATGTGGATCAGGGCTATATTTTACGCCGATTGATAAGGCGGGCTATCCGCTATGCCATGCAGCTGGAGATGCCGGAAGGGGCATTGCTGGCGGTGGCCGAAGCGGTTATTGCGCAGTATGGTGAGTTTTATACGGAGCTTGCGAGGAGCAAGGCAAAGATACTGGACGAGCTGGGCAAAGAGGAGCAACGCTTTGCGCATACGCTGAAAAAGGGCATACGCGAATTTGAGCGACTGTTACCCACGCTGAGCGAGAAGCGGATAACGGGCAAAGATGCGTTCCGCCTGTACGATACGTTTGGCTTCCCCATAGAATTTACGGAAGAGCTGGCGCGCGAAAACGGCTGCGCGGTGGATGTGGCCGGTTACCACGAAGCATTCGCGGAGCACCAAAAAAAGTCGCAGCTGGGTGCGGAGCAGCGGTTTAAGGGGGGCATGGCGGATAATACCGAAGAAACAACGAAGCTGCACACGGCCACGCATTTGCTGCAGGCGGCGCTGCGAAAGGTTTTAAGGGACGAGAATATTGCGCAAAAGGGCAGCAACATCACAGCGGAGCGCCTGCGGTTCGATTTCTCTTTTCCCAGGAAAATGACGCCGGAAGAAGTAAAGGAAGTAGAGGCGCTGGTAAACGAAGTGATACAGCGCAATTTGCCGATCAGTTTCGAAGAAATGACGGTGGCCGAGGCGAAGGAAAAGGGTGCGATCGGCCTGTTTGAGAGCAAATATGCGGAACGCGTAAAGGTGTACAGCATGGGCGATTTCAGCTGTGAAATCTGCGGCGGCCCGCATGCGGCAAGCACAGGCGAGCTTGGCAAGTTTACCATAAAGAAGGAAGAGGCGTCGTCGTCGGGTGTACGGCGCATAAAGGCGGAGCTTAGTTAGGCCGGAAGGGATTGTAATACATAAAAGTGGCTACTGCGGCGCATGTTATTTAAGATCAGCTTTTATTTTATCCAACGCGAGCCTCTTACTTTTTGCAAAAGGTAAGGGGCTCGTTTGTTTGTTCGGTCACCCTGGGTAACAGATGATTAAAGGAAGAAAGGGCAACGTTTTGCTCCTCCAAGCCGGCCATGATTCTGCCGCAGGTATGGGCGGCGGCTTAATCACTTATTTGCAGGCCTTCCCGCTACATTTTGCTCATATATACCATTTTTACAATGGCGCCTATCGTCATCTGACATACGGCGGCAACGACAAGTGTAATAAATATAGTGGTATTAAAGTATCCGAGGATTATCCCGGCAACTATCATCATAATAGAGACAATAAGAAGCATGGGCATACCCGCTTTTGCTCGGATAGCCTTTAGCCTTTCATCGTTTTCTTTATTATACTGCAGCTGCATTTTCTTTTCGTCTTTGAGCGCCGCGCTATACCGGAAGATTTGAAGTACGGCGAGGAAACCTATTCCGGAAGCCGCGCCGCTTTGAAAGCCGAGAATAAAGCTTGCGTCCACATCTGTGCTGGCAAGAAACATATCATAAATTCCGAAGGACACCGAAAATATCACAAGAATTGCCAGTAGCAGTATTCTGTTTTTAAGTGTTTTTTTGTAAGTTTCCATTATACCGTTCCTCTCAATCTTCATAGTCAGAAAAATCGAATACATCTTCTATGGTAAGGCCAAAGTAATGAGCAATTTTAAACGCAAGCGGCAAAGATGCCGTATATTTTCCAACCTCTATAGACGTAATGGTTTGCCGCGTTACACCAATTGCCAAAGCAAGTTCTTCTTGCGATAGTCTCTTTTCTTTACGCAATTCCGAAATTCTTGTTTTCAAAAGGGTACCTCCGATATGCAATGCTCGCTTTGCATATTTAGCATAGTGTGCTTTGCATAATTTGTCAAGCTCGCTTTGCAAAAAATAGGATTAATTCACAAAAGATGAGGAATCGCTGGCGCCGCTCCTCCTAAAAGGTTTTGCTTACTCAAGCTTGCGGGGAACCGCACGGTGTTTTGCTAAATCCACCGCTGCGGCTGCACCGCATCGGCGGGCAAAACACCAAAGGAAGATGTAACCTCTCAATTCGCAAAGGGCGCAAGATTTCGCTAACGCTCACTTGCTTCCTTGCTCATTGGGCTTTTTCCTCGCTTCTTCCCGCACTGCGGGCGCTCGGAAACGTACCTCTCAATTCGCAAAGGGCGCAAGATTTCGCTAACGCTCACTTGCTTCCTTGCTCATTGGGCTTTTTCCTCGCTTCTTCCGCCACTGGCGGCGCTCGGAAACGTACCTCTCAATTCGCAAAGGGCGCAAGATTTCGCTAACGCTCACTTGCTTCCTTGCTCAGTGGGCTTTTTCCTCGCTTCTTCCGCCACTGGCGGCGCTCGGAAACGGACCTCTCAATTCGCACCGGGCGCAAGAATTCGCTAACGCTCACTTGCTACCTTGCTCATTGGGCTTTTTCCTCGCTTCTTCCGCCACTGGCGGCGCTCGGAAACGCCCTCTCAATTCGCAATGGGCGCAAGATTTCGCTGCGCTCACTTGCTTCCTTGCTCATTGGGCTTTTTCCTCGCTTCTTCCGCCACTGGCGGCGCTCGGAAACGTACCTCTCAATTCGCAAAGGGCGCAAGATT
>JAVBPK010000071.1:0-4248 GCA_031549625.1 Eubacteriales bacterium | reverse complement strand
TTCCCATGCATTTTGGCAAGACGTTTTCGCCGCCGCCGGAATTTTATGCCGACATTGCGCCATATACCGAGCTGCTGGCGGCGCCGGAACAGGGGCTCAGCATTAAAATCACGGTATAGCGCGGCGTCGCCATAGGGGCGGAAAAGGGAACGGCGCTTAAGAAAGAGCGGCATATAGAGACGGGCAAGTCCGCTTTATGGCAACGGACAATTCCGATGATCCCGAAGGCTGGTTAAGCTTTACGCAGTCAATATTGCTGGCAAAAAACGAGTAATACACGGCTGTTTTGCCGATGATGGGCCAGGGGCTTGCATTTGCCGCCGGGTATGTGCTACAATAGCAAGCAATAATTGTTCCGCAATGAAGGAGCCGGGTTTCCGGTCCAAGCAGTAAGAGAGCGCCGCCGGCGAAAGCCGCGCTGCAAGCGGCGTATGCAGGCAGGTACACCATTTCTCTCCAGAGCGGCGCCGGGGAAGCCCAGCAAATGGGTGCGTAGTCGGCCGCGGGTAAGCCCGTTACAGCGAAAAAGGCCCCGTGTTGGCGGGGTAAACAAGGGTGGTACCACGGGCGCAATGCGCCTCGTCCCAGTAGGACGGGGCGCTTTTTATTTTCTTAAAATATGCAGGCATGCGCATACGAGCAAAAGGAGGCAAACATGCTGGACCAAATCAAACAAATAACAACGGACGCGCTGGCGCGGCTGCAGGCCGCAAACAGCGAGGAAGAAATCGAGGCCATGCAAATAGCGGTGCTGGGCAGAGGCGGGTCGCTCACGGAAGTGCTGCGCACCATGGGGAAGCTGGAAAAGGAAGATCGGGCCGCGGTGGGGCAGGAGGCAAACAAGGCAAAAAAGGAAATTGAGTCCGCCATCGAAGAAAAGCAGCAAACGCTCGGCAAGCAGCTTCGCGCAAACAAGCTGCTGCGTGAAACGCTGGATATCACGGAACCGGGCAAGCAAAAGCTGCCGCGCGGCCGTATCCACCCCATTACGCAAACATACCGCATCATTCGCGACGCGCTGATCGGCATGGGCTTCATCACGTTCGACGGGCCGGAAGTGGAGCTGGACGAATACAACTTCACGCTGGTAAACATGCCGCCGGATCATTCCGCGCGCGACATGCAGGACACATTCTATGTAAACGAAAAGATCGTGCTGCGCACGCACACAACGCCATGCGAAGTGCGCGCGCTGAAGACGCTGACGCCGCCGTTTCGGGTGGTGATACCCGGCCGTTGCTTCCGTGTGGATGAAGTAGACGCGAGCCATTCGCCCATATTCATGCAGATGGAAGGGCTGGTGGTGGATAAAAACATCACGCTGGCCGATTTAAAGGGTACGCTGGAAGCGTTTGTGCATGCCGTGTTTGGCGAAGATGTCAAGACGAGGTTTCGTCCAAGCTACTTCCCGTTTACGGAACCGTCTGCGGAGCTCGATATTTCCTGCACGATATGCGGCGGCAAAGGCTGCAGGCTGTGCAAGGGCACAGGCTGGCTGGAAATACTGGGCTGCGGCGAAACAAACCCGCACGAAATCGAAAACTGCGGGCTCGATCCGCATGTATGGAGCGCGTTTGCGTTTGGTTTGGGCGTAGACAGGGTGGCAAGCCTGAAGTTCGGCATAACGGATATTCGGCTGCAATATGAAAACGACGCGCGTTTTCTGTCCCAGTTTTAAGCGGCCCGATTGGAAAGAAGGAGGAAACAGCGATGAAATTGCCGTTAAAATGGTTGCGTGAATATACGGAATACGATATTTCCCACGAAGAGTTTCGTGAAAAAATGATGTGGCGCGGGTTTGAAGTGGCGGATATCACGCCGGAGCTTATAGGCGTGAGCGGCGTCGTGGTTGGCCGCGTAAAAAGCGTGCGCCAGCATCCCAATTCGGATCATTTGCATATATGCGAGGTGGACGCGGGGGAAGGCGAGCTGCGCACGATCGTGTGCGGCGCCCCGAATGTATACGAGGGCATGTTGGCCCCGGTGGCGCTGCCGGGCGCGAAATTGCCGGGCGGGCTGGAAATTCAGCCCACGGTCATGCGCGGCGTGGAAAGCGACGGCATGTTGTGTTCCGGGCAGGAGTTGGGTATCACGGATGCGGATTACCCGGGCAGCGAGGTACACGGCCTGCTGGATATCCGCGAGGATAAGGCGCTGGGCATGCAGATAGCGGAGGCGCTCGGGCTGGATGGCGTGGTGTTCGATATCGAGGTTACGCCAAACAGGCCGGATTGCCAAAGCATCATCGGCATAGCGCGCGAAGCGGCGGCGGCGCTGAACAAGCCGTTTAAAGAACCGCAGGAGTATGAAGTGGCCGGCACAGGCCACGCAAAGGACTACGCGAGCGTTACGGTGGAAAACACCGAGCTTTGCCCGCGGTATGTCGCCCGCGTGGTTACGGATATACGCGTGGAGCCGTCGCCGGCGTGGATGCAGAAAAAGCTGCGCAGCGTAGGGCTTCGCGCCATAAACAACATCGTGGATATCACGAATCTGGTTATGGTAGAATACGGTCACCCCATGCACGCGTTCGATTTAGCCTGCGTGGAAGACGGCCATATCATCGTGCGCAACGCGCGCGAAAACGAGGTGGTGCGCACGCTGGACAGCAAGGATAGGCCGGTCGATCCGTCCATGCTGCTGATTGCCGACCCGAAAAAGGGCGTGGGCATCGCGGGCGTAATGGGCGGCGAAAATTCCGAAATCAAACCTGAAACAAAGGCGGTGCTGTTCGAGGCGGCGGTATTTAAGGGCAGCAATATCCGCGCCACGTCAAGAAAGCTGAAGCACATGACGGATGCGGCGGCGCGCTTTATAAAGGGCACAGACCCGGTAAACGCGAAACGGGCGTTGGACAGGGCGATCGCGCTTGTGGAGGAGCTGCGCGCGGGGCGCGTTGTGGCGGATACGCTGGACGCGTGCGCCGTGGAGCTGAAGGACAGGGAGCTCGATATCGATATCGACCATGTGAACCGCATTTTGGACACAAGCTTCACCGGCCAGGAAATGGTAGGTTTTCTGGCGCAAATCCGGCTTCCCGCACAAGTGAAGGCCGATAAATTGCGCGTGAAAGTTCCGCATTACCGCACGGATATCGAAAGCGGGCTGGAAGCGGATTGGGATATCGCGGAAGAGGTTGGGCGCATATTTGGCTTCTACAATATCAAATCCACGCTGATGCGCGGCGATACGTTTCGCGGCAGGCTGACTCCGCTGTTCTTGCTTGAAGATACGGTGAAAGATACATTGGCCGAGGCGGGCGCCTACGAAATGTACAACTACAACTTCATCGGGCCCGCCGTGCTGGACGCGCTGCAATTACCGGAGGGAGACGAGAAGCGCAAAGCCGTGAAGCTGATGAATCCATTTGGCGAGGATCAAAGCCTTATGCGCACCATGCTGCTTTCCGGCATGCTGAAAACGGCGGCGCTTAACCAAAACCGCCGCACAGGCCATGGCCGCTTCTTTGAAGTGGGCAACGTGCATATCGACAACGATCCCATATTGCCGGAAGAAAGGAAGATCATCGGCATCCTGTGCTTCAACGAGGGCGAGGATTTCTTCACGCTGAAGGGCATCGTCGAAGTGTTATTTAAAAAGCTGGGCATCGCCGATGTGCGTTTTGAGCGTGGCGGCGGGGAGTATTTCCATCCGGGCCGCAAAGCGCTGCTGTATGCGGGCGAGGAATGCCTGGGGGAAATGGGCGAAGTGCATCCTGATGTGGCAAGCGCGTTCGGCGTGGAAGGCAGGGTGTACGCAGCGGAAATTCCATTTGGCGCCGTGCTGAAAAACCAGCAAAGGAAGCGCACCTATCGCGCCCTGCCGCGGTATCCCGTGGTGCCGCGTGATTTGGCAGTGATTGTAAACGAAGATGTGGCGGCGGATACACTTAAAGAGGCCATCGAGCAGGCGGCCGCGGGCGTGCTGGTGGAGCAGGTGCAACTCTTCGACGTGTTCCGCGGCGGCAATATTCCGGCGGGGAAAAAGAGCATGGCCTATTCGCTTACGCTGCGCGCGGAAGAACGCACGCTGAACGAAGAGGATATCACAAAAGCCATGGCAGCCATATTGGCCGCGTTGGAAAAGCAAGGCGCAAAACTAAGGGAATAAGGACATTTGGGCGGGGGAATTACAAAAAGCCCCCCCATGGGAGCCCCCTATATGCAACCAAAAAGCGGCTTCGAGCCGCGTTTTTCACGGCGTGTTAAGAAATCCACCGCAGCGGCGGCACCCCAGCGGCGGGGCAAA
>JAVBPK010000085.1:0-9755 GCA_031549625.1 Eubacteriales bacterium | reverse complement strand
TGCTTAACGCGCCCGCGCCACAGGTTTTGCATTCCTTCACAGATGTCATTTTGTCCATTCCCCTATGCCAGACCATAAATTGGCGAGATTATCGTGGCGGCTTGGCGCCGCTTTGCGAAAAGAATTATAGGTTTTTATCATGCCTACCCAACCTTCCAGTTCGTTCAACGTTTGTCCCAATTGCACAATCAGTTGGCCATCTTGTGTTTTTTTGGATATGTCCGTGAATGCCGCAATGTATGGCTGATAGATTTCCAGCGCAATTCGTGCTGCATCCGTTGCAATCTGCGATTTTTTGCCCGCATACCATTCCGGTGTCATGGCCTCTATCGCCGCTCTTGCGCCTTCTGTTTCCAGGAGCATAATCGGGTCGGAAGCGTCTATGGCGTTTAGCGCCGCCTCTCCCTCTTCGGTATAGGGCATTTCTTTAAGCAGCTGGGTATGGCGCAATACGCTTTGCTCGCTCCTGCGCGGTTGCCCGCATTTGCCGCAATACGAATCCCCGTCGGGAATACGCGCACCGCACGCATAACAAAAAGAAACCGTATACGGCGGCAGCTCCGGTTTATCTGAAATTTCGCTGGTTTCGGCTTTCATATATTGATAATCTTCCATGTCGATATTCCCTTAAATTCTTTAACGCTATGATACCACACGCCAGGATTGAATGCGAACGCTTTCTGGTTACAACACCACCCAATTTTGCTTTTCTTCTTCCATTATTTTCAAAGTGTTCTGCTGATGCAATCCATAACGTCTGGATATACTAAGCGCATATTCTTGTTTTTAGGAGGCACATTTATGAAACGTGGAGTTGGCTGCATTCTGCCCGGCCTTCTTGCCCTTGCCATGGGCATGCTGGCTTGTTCAAAGCCGCAGCAGTCCAATCTTCCCCCAGCGCCGAGCCCCCTGCCAAGCCCGACACCACCCATCGAAGAACCGCAGATTTACACACCCGGCACTTACCACGCCGACGCCATGGGAAACAACGGACGCGTGTTTGTCGATGTGGAACTTTCCTCTGCTAAAATCGAAGCGGTACACGTGGATACCAATTATGAAACTATGGGCATTGGCGACACCGCCGCGGCAAAAATAAGCGAGACCATCGTGGCAAAGCAGACGCTCCTCATAGACGCTGTTGCGGGCGCAACCTTTACCAGCCACGCCGTTATCAGCGCTACGCAGGAGGCTTTATCGAAGGCCGGCGCCTCCGTTGAACATCTTTTAATCCCGCCGCCAAACATTCCATACAACCAGGAACTTGCGGCGCATAGCATGGATGTGGTCGTCGTTGGCGGCGGAATGGCCGGCATGACTGCCGCCATCCGCGCAGCGGAAGAAGGCGCTACCGTATGCCTGATCGAGCAATCCGGTCTGCTTGGCGGCGCCGCGCGCTACGCCATGGGCTGGATAAGCGGCGCGAATTTTCGCATACAGCAAGAACAGGGCGTAACCGAAGATTCAACCGAGTTATTTTATAAGGATATTCTCCAATTTGCTGGCGGCGAAAAAAACATTGACCCCACCATCGCGCATTATTACGCGGAAAACTCCGGCCCCGCCATCGACTGGCTGCAAGACGTCGGCGTAAAATTTAAAAACGAACTTAATGTTGGCATTTACGACCCCATGAGCGTGCTGCGTGTGGCCTGGGCAGAGAACAACGGAGCTTCCATCATTCAAGGATTGCAAGCGGCGATTGATAAGTATGCCGCGGAAGGCAAAATCACCTGCATGCTTTTCACCGAAGCTACAAAGCTCGAAACAGACGGCGATATCGTTACGGGCGTGGAAACCCTCGATCACCATGGTAATATGCGCAAAATATATGGCAAATCCGTCATACTGGCAACTGGCGGCTTTGGCGCGGATATGCGCCGCCTGAGCAGCCTGTTTACAAACATCGCCATCGGTTACATCACCACTGCCAGCGGCTCCGGCTATACGCTTGCCGAACAAGCTGGTGCCGCCTTCCACAACATGGATTATAATCCTGTTTCGGGCGGCGTATTGCCGGTGGATGGTTTTTACAGCAACGTGCGCATGGACGTGCGTTATGAGGGACTGGTCTTTGTAAACAGCTCCGGCAAACGCGTGTTTGATGAGTTGGGCGCCAATTATAAAACGCGCTCCGACGCTTGGATACATGCCGACCAAAACATCCTGTACGGCATACTCAGCGAAAGCATGCTGGACAAAGATAAGCCGCTGCTCTCCGCCGGCAGCGCCTGGTCGCCTACTCCCGACAACGACTGGTCGCTTTTCCAAACCCTGGCTAAAGACAGTACTTTGGTATTTACTGCCGATACGCTCGAAGAATTGGCTGAAAAAATAGGCGTTGACAGCAAGACATTCATGAAAACCATGGAAAAATACAACCAAGCCGCCGCATCCGGCAAGGACAGCGAATTTGGACGAAAAACCGGCCTGCTTGCCTTTGACAAAGGGCCGTTCTATGCGCTGAAAACCATTCCTTATGCTGGACGAAGCGCCGGCGGCCCCGTGGCAAACGAAAAAATGCAGGTGCTTAACAAAAGCGGCGCAGTCATCCCCGGCCTGTATATTGCCGGGGAAATCGTGGGGTTTTCCGCCATCAGCGGCGAGGCTTCGGTTTCCGGCATGTATTTAGGTGAAGCGGCGACGTTTGGCATTGCGGCCGGCAAAAACGCGGCTGCCCGCGCCCTGGCAAAAAAGCACTAGCGCTTCAAGAGCATTGCCGTCAGGCAAGGCATTATGCTCTTTTTCAAACAGCACCCGCCAACTTTCGGTGGCGGGTGCATTGTTGCGCGATTATTTTTATTCTTCACGCCTCTTTGAAGCGTGTGCGGTCGATCCATAAGCCGAGCGCGGGGTTGGGTATGTAGTAAATCTCTTCGCCGTCTTCCAACGTATTCCAGCCGTAGCGCAGCGTTTGGGGATTGTACTTTTTCACCATTTCATCATAATTGGCAGGATTGAAATGTACGTCCGCAATCTCTTGCTGCGTGATATCTTTTACGGCGTATGTGATAGCAAAGCGGCCGTCTGAAGAACCATGTATCAAATGCGCCGCCGCACCCATGTTCTTTTGCAGATCCTCATTGGCTTTGAAATGCTCCAGCACCTTTACGCGGCCACAATAGCCGTATTTGCGGATGAGCTTATCCACAGCTTCATCTTCGCCAAAGCGTGCCACACCCGGTGCCAACACGATCAGTTCGCCGCCATCCGCCACGGCCATGCGCGTGCGGTAGATGGCTTTGTTCCCCAGCCATGTGCTTCTGAACTCCTTCGCATCGAGGTATACAACACATTTTTTGATGCCCCGCTCCACAAAATCGATATTCTTTTCCTGCGCAAGCGCAATGGCATCTTCCAGCACCGCCCGCTCGTCGCCAATGAACAATCCATGCGTGCGGATGCTTCCTTCGGGCGCCGTCGTCACCGTCAGAACAAACAATATGGGCCGCTTGTTCAGGAAATTTGCCAGACTATAATCGAACATTTTGCGCACAGGCGTGAAATCTTTACCCATCATGCGCTCCATGCCATACACCGCACCGACCATGTGAGACTTGTTTATCATATCGCTGCCGCCCACGCCAACGAACAGGTTTTTTGAATGGTTTGCCATGCCGATTACTTCGTGCGGCACCACCTGCCCGGGCGAAAGGATGATGTCGTATTTTTCATCCATGACCAGCTTGTTTATTTCCACGCTGACCGGATCTGTCCAAATTCCTTCGGTGATTTCGTTTAAAAAGGAACCGGGAATTTCGCCCAGGCGTACAACATCCGCGCGCCAGTTATGCCGCAATACGCACTCATATGGCACGTCGCCAAACATTTCAGAGCATTGTTCTGCGGTCATGGGTTCATGCGTGCCCAGCGCCGGTAAAATATCCACTTCACAACCGCGGTCTTTCAACAAATGATAATATACGTTTGTTATGAAACCGGCGTTGGAATGAAAGCGCGTAAAATCCGGCGGAATAATCAACGCCCGCTTTAATTCACGCCCCGCAATGGATTCTTTCAGCGCGCTGACAATTTCTTCGTTTCGCAGCCCATTCGCGTCCGGTGCTTTTAAGCTTATTCGCATAGTTGGCCCTCCAAAATTTATGATTGAACGAAAGGCTATGCCCGCAATAGCGGGCACAGCCTTTCTGGTGAAACGCAATTATACGCCCGAATAAGCAGAGAACCCGCCGTCAACAGGAACAACCACACCCGTCACAAAGCCGGAGCATTCGTTGTCTATCAACCACAGCAGCGTTCCCACGAGCTCTTCTGATTCGCCAAAGCGCCCCATCGGCGTGTTGTTGAGGATTTTTTGCGTGCGCGCTGTAGGCGTGCCGTCCGCGTTCCAAAGCAGCGCGGCGTTTTGCGCCGTAGAGAAAAAGCCGGGCGCGATAGCGTTTACACGTACGCCGCACTTTGCGAAATGAACTGCAAGCCATTGCGTAAAATTGGAAATCGCCGCCTTCGCAGCGGAATACGCGGGAATCTTTGTAAGCGGCGTAAACGCATTCATGGATGAAACATTGATGATGACTGCGCCGGGCTTTTCGACCATGTCAATGGCAAATGACTGGGTAGGCAGCAATGTGCCTGTAAAATTCAGGCCGAACACAAAATTGAACCCAGCCGGATCGAGATCGAAGAAGCTTTTCTTTTCGGGATCGGCAAGTGTCGCCGCACTGAAAAACTCATCATCACAAGTTGCGCGCGGATTGTTCCCGCCCGCGCCGTTTAGCAGTATGTCGCACTTTCCGTATGCTTTTAAAACGGCCTGATGCGCCGCTTCGACACTTTCTTTTTCGAGTACGTTGACCTTGACCGCCATGGCTTCGCCGCCATCCGCCTTGATCTCGTCGGCGACCAGCTGCGCTTTATCATCCGCCAAATCGAGTATGGCCACTTTTGCGCCGCACGCGGCAATCGCGCGGGCAAACATAGCGCAAAGCACGCCTGCGCCCCCTGTGACGACGGCCACCTTGCCGTTTAAGTCCGGTGTAAATGGTATCTTCATGGTTTTGATCCTCCTAAAATGACATTTCTATCTATGGTGCCAAAAGCTCATTTGCCGCTGCGGAACAAGCATTTCACTTGCCCCGCAACAGCAACGCGTTGCATAGCAACCTTTGTGTGTTATCATGGCGCCGCTTTTTTAAGCGGCTTATACCGTATACGTGGACGCGGATGTATTGCCGCCCTCGCCTGTCCAGTTTGTGTGGAAATACTGGCCACGCGGCGCATCCAGCCGCTCATAGGTATGCGCGCCAAAATAGTCCCTTTGTGCCTGCAAGAGGTTTGCAGGCAGAAACTCGCTGGTGTATCCGTCGAAGTAGTTCAATGCCGAGCAAAGCGCCGGAGCAGGAACGCCTACGCGCAGCGCTGTGGATGCCACATTGCGCCACGCGGGCACAAGGCCTTCAATCTTTTCTTTGAAGAAAGGATCGAGCAACAGGTTGGAGAGCTCGGGGTTTTTATCGAATGCATCTTTGATTTTGCCCAGAAATACCGAGCGAATGATGCAGCCTCCACGCCACATCAGCGCGATGCCGCCGTAGTTGAGATTCCAACCGTATGTTTTTGCCGCCGCGCGCATCAGCGTATAGCCTTGAGCATAGGAGATAATCTTTGACGCATACAGCGCCTTTCGCAGCTCTTCGACGAACGCTTTTTTATCGCCTGTGAACGCAGGCACCTTTTTCCCAAATACGCGCGCAGCTTCTACGCGCTCGTCTTTCATGGCAGACAGGCAACGCGCAAACACGGCTTCTCCAATGAGCGTGAGCGGTACGCCTTCATCCAAGGCCGCGATGCCTGTCCATTTGCCTGTGCCTTTTTGGCCGGCGGTGTCCAGAATTTTATCGACGATGGCCTTCCCGTCCGTGTCTTTATAGCCCAGAATATCGCGGGTGATTTCGACGAGGTAACTGTCCAGGTCCCCTTCATTCCATTCTTTGAACACTTCGTGCATTTCAGCCGCGCTCATGCCCAATACGTCGCGCATGATCTGGTACGCTTCGCAAATCAGCTGCATATCGCCATATTCGATGCCGTTGTGCACCATCTTTACGAAATGCCCCGCGCCATTTTCGCCTACCCAATCGCAGCAAGGCGAACCGTCTTCGACCTTGGCGCAAATCGCTTGAAAAATGGGTTTCACATGCGGCCACGCGGCCGGAGAACCACCGGGCATCATGGACGGCCCCTTCAATGCGCCTTCTTCACCACCGGAAACGCCTGTGCCAATGTAGAGCAAGCCCTTGCTTTCCACATACGCGGTACGGCGGATGGTATCCGGAAAATGGCTGTTGCCGCCGTCGATGATGATATCGCCAGCTTCCAGGCAAGGAATAACCGCTTCGATAAAGTCATCTACCGCCTGGCCGGCTTTGACCAGCATCATGACCTTACGCGGCTTTTCCAATTGATCGGCCAATTCCTGCAGGGAATAGGTGCCGATGATGTTTTTCCCCTTGGCGCGGCCATTTACAAAGTCCGTTACTTTGCTGGTGGTTCTGTTGAACACTGCAACCGTAAAGCCTTTGCTTTCCATGTTCATAACAAGATTTTCGCCCATAACCGCAAGGCCGATTAGGCCGATATCCGCTTTTTTTGTCATTTATATCCACCTCCAATTATCGATGATATACTATTAGCGCTTTACACGCGCGTTGCCTTCCCATATGCTCCAAACCTGTTCTTCGTCCGCGGGAAGCGCAAAGTCTTGCACCATGGTTGTCGCCAGAGCGCCGCTTGCCCAGCCGAAGTGCAGCGCGTCTTCGGCGGAGAAATTTTGCAGCACACCATACAACAGCCCGCCGACAAACCCGTCGCCGCCGCCGATGCGATCCAACACCGGAATGCTGCGCGGTTCCACGACCTGCCATTCCGTGCCTTCCAGCAAAATGGCTCCCCATTTATGCTCGTTTGCGGAGAGCACCTGACGAAGCGTTGTAGCAAACAAGGAAGCATTGGGGTACGTTTCTTTTACCCGCATAATCATGCCCTTGAAGCTTTCGATCTTTGCGGCGATATCCTTGCCGCCTGCCTCCGGCCCCTGCACACGCAGCGCCAGCTGAAAATCTTCTTCGTTGCCAATGAGGATATCGGATATGCCCGCGATTTCTGAAAAGATTGCGTACAATTCGTCCTCGCGGCCTTTCCAGAACGACGCCCGATAATTGAGATCGAACGAAATCAATGTGCCATGCTTTTTGGCTGCGCGCGCAAGCTCCAGGCAGAATTTGCTCGTGTCTTGCGATAGCGCGCCAATCAAGCCGGATAGATGCAAAATACGCACACCCTCTTGACCAAATATGCGATCCAGGTCAAAATCTTTTACGTTGAGCGTACGGCCAACTTCGCCGGCGCGATCGTTGTGTACACGCGGGCCGCGCATGCCATACCCGCTGTCGGCGATATTGAACTGATGCCGGTACCCCCAAGGACCGCCCTGCGGTACTTCCGGACCTTCATACGCGATATGACGGCTGCCCAGATCATTTTTTATGAATTGCGCAATAGGGCTGCCAGCCACAAATGTTGTCAATACTTTTGTGGGTAAGCCCAGTGACGCCGCTACGCTCAACACATTGCTTTCCGCGCTCGTTGCCTGCATGAAATATTGATCGCTTGTATGCACCGGCTGCCGTGTGACCGGCGTGATGCGCACACCCATGCTTGTGGGCGACATCAGAGCTATTTTGCTATTTTCCCTTTGTTTCAAATTCACGTTTTGCCCCCTCCTCGTAGGTTATGCCTTTATTTCGCTTAATTTCACCGGCCTGCCCTCTTGCAGGGATTTCTTTGCTGCCATAGCCATTAAAACCGGCTTCAGACCATCATCCACGGTGACTTCAGTCTGCTTATCCTCTACGATAGCCCGCACAAATGACTGCACTTCCGCCTGATAGGCCGCCATGTAGCGTTCCAGGAAGAAATACATCGGCTTTTCGCCGCAAACGCCAGATTCTGTGCTGAGTATGGCAGTGGACGGCATGTCGTTTCCATTTGCAACCGCGCCTTTTGTGCCGAACACTTCCGCACGCTGATCGTAGCCGTATACCGCTTTGCGGGAGTTTTCGATAACGGCAAGCGCGCCGTTTTTCAGTTTGATAGTTACAATGGCTGTATCGATATCGCCGGCTTCGCCGATCGCCTTGTCAACCAACACAGCGCCCTGCGCGTATATTTCTTCCGCTTCGGAACCAGACAGGTAGCGTACCATATCGAAGTCATGAATCATCATATCCATAAATAGCCCGCCAGATACTTTGACGTATTCGATCGGTGGTGGAGCGGGATCGCGGGAAGTGACCCGAATGATATGCGTATCGCCGATTTTCCCCTCTGCAACCGCGTTGCGCAGAGCGCGGAAATTGTGATCGAAGCGGCGGTTAAAGCCAACTTGATATTTCAGCTTTTTGCCTTCCAGCGCCGAGATGACCTTCTGTATGTTGCCTAAATCATGATCGATGGGCTTTTCGCAGAACACATGCTTGCCGGCCGCAATCGCTTCCAACGAAACCGGGCAATGCGTATCTGTGGATGAGCAGATGAGAACCGCATCGATTTCAGGGTCTTTTAATATTTCTTTGTAGTCTAAGTAGATGCCGGGAATGCCAACGCTTTTTGCCCATTCTTCGGCCTGCTTTGTCAGGTATGGGTCTGCAATCGCTTTTATTCTGGCTTCCGGAACGCCAGTTAATATGCTTTTGCCGTGAACCTGACCAATGCGCCCCGCGCCAATTATCCCGATGTTAATCATGTGAACTCCTCCTCAAATTTATTTAATGATTGCTTCCAAGCACTCATAACAATGCGCATTCACAAATTCCACGGATGGAATAGCCAACGTTTCGAGCGCATACGCGCCCTGGTATCCGGTGTTTTGTATCGCCTGATATACCGATTTAAAATCTATGTCACCATATCCGGGCAGGCCCCTGTGCGAATCCGCAAAATGGACATTAAATATGCGGCCCGCCGCAGCCTCGATGGCCGCAATCATGCCGCCATCTTCCAGATTGGAATGGTATGTATCGTAAAGGATACCCACATTGGAAGGATCGTCCAGCTCGTTTAGAAATTCCAGCCCCTCATATGTCGAATTGATGAGGACCGTTTCCGCCTTGCTTATGGGTTCGATTTGCAGCCGTACATTGCGTTCTCCGGCATAATCGATACATGGCAAGAGCGCTTCTTTAAAATTCTTCTTTAATGCAGAAATTTCCCCAGTTTCTATTTTACCGCGAAGCAATCCAATTGTCACTATTGGAAAGCCAGTTTGCGCGGATAAATCCACATGTCCTTTCACGAATTGAACCGCGCTATCGCGCTTTTCTTTGTCTGCAGAAGCGAGAAATACACTGTACAATCCATACGCTTGTCCCGTTGAAAGTGTCGTTATGCTTAGCCCCCGGTCTGTTACCTGCCTGTTTAACTTGTCGCTGTCGACATCTTGCGGGCGCGCTACCGCTACTTCTACGCCAGTGAAGCCCGCCTGCTTTAAAAAATCAAGCGCATTTTCGAATTCCGTCGCAATAAAAGGCGAAAACACGGTGTCGAATTGGTATGGCACTGTTTGAGAGAGTTTGTTCATGAAACACCTCCGGCCGTTATTTTTTTAACGTCTGGCGTAAACAGGGCGTGGGCGCCCGCGTTTGGGGGGCCCCCCCGTGTGTTAGGCAAGAGTTTACAGTTTTTTGATAAGCCCCGCCCATTTAATTTCGTTTAAGGAAAAAAACACACACATGTCG
>JAVBPK010000121.1:0-6714 GCA_031549625.1 Eubacteriales bacterium | reverse complement strand
AGCGTGAAGTTAAAATAAAAACGCTCCATATTTTCGCATTCCAAGCGTCCTGTGTATACAAATCCATTCGTATTTTCCGGCTTTGCCACAGCCGGTATATCGGGCGTAGCCGTTGGCCCTGCTGTGGGAGTGCTTGCTTTTGGGCTGTTGGGTATGGGCGTTTTTGCCGCGCTGGCCAGTTTTCCGGAACGCCGCAAGCTGCCTATGCCGCCCGCGATACATACAATCAAGAGGAAACCGCCAACCGCCCAAAGCGCGGCCGCCCACCCCTTTGAAAGGCGGCGTTTTCGTGGAACGGTTTGATAACGCTGCTGCTCAGCGGATGTGCCGCTAGTATCGTCCGCGTTATATGGCGCAGAAGCCGCCATGCGGCCGCCCGCATTTGCGGTGCCCCTTCCAGCACGCTGCGCTTCTTCCGCCGAACGCGTGGGCTGCCTTCCCGCGTATTGTTGCCGTTCCTCATAGTAACGGCCTTGATGGCCATTCGTTTGTTCCATTCCGCCGCTCCCTTCTACGCCAAGCGCGCTTATCTGATCAAGTCGCCTGCCAACAAGGGTGTCTTCGTTAACACCTTCATTTCCTTTTTGCCTTTTTCCAATAGGAAGAATATCGGCTGTGTTGCCACCTCCGGCGCTTCGTCTTGGCTGATGCCTTCAAAATAAACGATTATAAACTTTGATTTGGTATTCTTGGGCAGTCGAATGGCCGGGAAATTGGATTGTGTGCTTGTTCCGTCCGCTCGCGTTGTCGTTGCATTGACCAGAGCAAGTTGAAACTCTATTTCCTTGCTCGGATCTGCGGCATCCAGTACGCGCAGCCTGTTCGCAAGCACACCGGCATTTTCTTCGCTTTGATTGACAGCCGGATGAGAGGGAGCCACGTTAATCATAAACATATCACCGATTTGATCTACATCGCCTATTGCTATTCCGGCTTTGTTATCCGCGCCTTCCGCCTCTGCATAGCTTTCATACTTTTCTAAAATATCATCGGCACTCTGTCCGCAACCACCAAATACCAATATCAGCAGGACAATCGCCAGCAGCAAACCGGTTTTTTGCATTGCTAATCCCCTCCATGCCATGTCAACCGCTCCCCCTTTTTTATCATTTACGCATATGCGGGAATATTCCTCCGAAACGTTAAAAACAGGATACCCTGTGTGGCAATGCTGATGGATTATTGCAAGAAGCCAAGCAAAAAAGCGTGCATGCCACAACCATATCCGATTTTTCGCCCCCAATTCCGGCTATTCAAGATTCATCTTATCAGCCATAATTGGGGTAAGCAATACACTCGGCGCGCTTGTAAAACGCTGTAACCTCACTGAAATCCCGCTACTTATTTCAGTGCCGCATACACATCGAAATTGCACCTGTTTCAATCAGATGGCGCATTCATTGTGAAATATAGATACCTGATAAAAAATGAGACGTTGTGCCCTTTGCGCCAAAACATTATAATAAATTTATTGTTCCGTCTGGAATATTTCGGAAACCTGTTCAAAACATGGATGTCTGCTAGGGTAGAAAGAATAGCCTTGGGATGGAAGTATGAAAAAATCTTTTATTTGCCTGTTTATTTCTCTGGCGCTTATTTTACCATTGTGCTCTTGTAATAGCCGGCCCCCCGCCGCGCCATCCGCTACAAGCCTGCCCCAGCGCGCCACGGCTGCCGTGACGGACGCCGGCACAGCCGCGCAACCCGGCTGGCTAAAACACGCGGACGAGCCCCTTACGCTGAGCTGGTACATTAATTTTTCGTGGTTTACCAGCGCTTGGGGCGGCAATCTGGTTTCCGATACCATCACAAGTGAAACAGGCGTGCGCGTTGATTTTATTACACCGAGCGGCAACGAACGGGAAAAGCTGGACGCCATGCTGGAATCAAAGATGTTGCCGGATTTTGTTACGTTGGGACACTGGGAACCGGAAATTTCCCGCTTCATAGATGAAGGCCTTGTCTACCCGCTGAACGAACTGGCCGACAAATATGACCCGTATTTCTTTCAAGTGGCCAATCCTGAACGGGTAGCCTGGTATACCTATGAAGACGGCAACCTGTACGTCTACCCCAATTCTTCCTATACACCCAGCGACTATGAAAGACACGATAATATCGGTTCTAATATGGGGTTTCTTGTTCGCAAAGATATTTATGAAGCTATCGGCAGCCCGGATATGACTACGCCGGATGGATTTGCACAGGCGATCAGAGACGCATCCGAGCAATTCCCCACAACAAACGGCAAGCCTCTTATCCCCATCGGCCTATATGATTTTGATAAAACCGGTTGCTTTTCGCTCAACGATATTCTGATGGATTTCCTTGCCATCCCTTATGAAAAAGATGGCGTTCTTTACGACCGCTATACCGACGCGGATTATATCACCTGGCTGAAAACGTTTCGCGCCCTTGCCTCCAGCGGCTATATTAAGAACGAAGTATTCGTTGATAAGCGGGCGCAGATGGCTGAAAAGGTTGCGGAAGGAAGATATTTTTGCATGCTGTACCAGCACACGGATATCGCCGACCAGCAAAAACTGCTGTACGATAAAAACCCCAATATGGTGTATATTGCCGTGGATGGCCCGCGAAACGCAAAAGGAGACGATCATACGCTTTCCGGTGTTGGCATAAACGGCTGGACCGTCACTCTCATCAGCAAGAATTGCAAGCACCCCGATCGTGCTATCCAGTTTTTGAGCTACCTGATGAGCGAACATGGCCAAAAGCTTACTTTCCTTGGCGTGGAGGGTGAAACATATGATATGGTGGACGGTCATCCCGTCATTCGCGCGGATGTATTTGCCTTGCAAAACAGCGACAGAGTAGAATATAACAAGCGCTACAGCGCTGACAACACCTATTGGATGCTGCAGGATTTGGCTATGCAGCTGGACTGGCAGCTCCCTGCTGAACCGCCTCTTGCCCAGCCGCAGCAGTGGACACATCCGTATACCGTATACACCGTGCAGCAAGACCCCAGCTTTGGAACCAACGCAGACGCAGCCAACGCAAGCATGTTGATTAAAGAGGAATGGGGCCGCACGCTCCCAAAACTGTTGCTGGCAAAATCCGACGAGGAATTTGACGCATTGTTTGCCGAATATCTGAAAAGGCGCGATGTTTTGGGCTTCGACATCGTTACCGCGGCCGCTGCGGCGCAAATGAACGCCGCCAAGGCAAAGCTAAACGCTTTGCGCCACTAAGAAAGCGGGAATACGAAAATTGAAACCAATCAAATCGCTGCTTCGCAGCTTGAAGCTCAATCAAAGGTTTTCCCTCGTTGTTTTCGGATTCACGCTGGTTCCGATCGTGCTTTTGGCTTGGGTGCTTTTTGTCAATATGCAAGACATGCTCATTAAAGATAAAACAAGCGAGATTGCCAAAAATTTGGTCCTTATCGAGACCAACATGGAAAAAACCGCCGAGCTTTGCAATATGACTCGACAAGTATTTTTAAACGACGCTAAATTGCGCGCTTTTCTCACCAACGCCAAAAAGCGACAGCCGCTATCGCCGGAAGACTTAATAGCCTTTCGAAACGATTGTATTGGAAGCCTGGAGAAAATCATCAACGCCAACCCCTACCTATATCAGGTGCGCATTTATCACGATAACGAAAGCATACCGGAAATCATGCCTATCCTATACCATACCAGCCGCATGGAGCGGCTTTCCTGGGCGCAGGAGAACTGGGAGTCCGGCCAATGGCAGCTTGGATATGTGGATCGAATATTTACGGAAGAAGTGATGCGCCCGCGTTCGAATATTATGTCGTTGGTTACAGAGATCAAAGGCTATGAGTATGGCGTATTGGGCGTTTTGGAAGTTGCCGTCAAGATGGACGATATACTGCCCGGGCTAAACGAGTGCTATGGCGACGAACGCGCCGCATTCATACAAAAAAGCGGGGAGGCATGGTTTTGCAAAAACGACCCTGAACGTTTTTGGAACCAAAATGCGGGCAATATCCTCCCCCTTTTGAGTAGCACCGCCAATACCGCCATGTATACGGACGCTTCCGGCGAGGCTGTGATACTCTCTTTTGCTTACCTGGAACCACTGGATGGCTGGTATGTGGTGGCCACTTTTCCAAAGGCTATCACAGCGCAGCTCAGTGGAAGAGGCACCTTCTTTTTTATAGTCACCGTACTCGTGCTCTTGTTACTGGCTGTTGTAATCAATATCATCACAAAGACGATGCTGGCGCGCTTTTATAAAATCGTGCACACCGTAGCAAAAGTGCAGGAGGGCGCACTGGATGTACGCGTGCCGGACGTAGGCAGCGACGAAGTGGGCGCGCTCGGCAAACAGATAAACAACATGCTGGACAGAATCATCGTTTTGATGGAAGAAAACGTTAAGCGCCAGCTGTTAGCCAAAAACTCCGAAATACGGGCGCTGCACAGCCAGATCAACGCGCATTTTATTTATAACGTGCTGGAATCCATCAAGATGATGGCGGAAGTTGACCATAAATATGAAATAGCCGATTCCATCACCTCGCTTGGCAAGCTGCTTCGCTACAGCATGCAATGGACATCTGAAAACGTGACCATTGCCGAAGAGATAGAAAACGTAAGGGACTATTTAAGCCTCATCAATATTCGTTTTGACTACCACATCGGGCTGCGGGCGGACTTGCCGCCCTACATTCAAAAGCAAAAAATACCCAAGCTCAGTTTACAGCCGATAGTGGAAAACGCCGTCATGCATGGACTCGCGGAGCAAGACGAGAATACGACAATCGAGATCACTGTAAGCAAAACCGGCGACCGCCTTTTGCTCACCGTTACAGACCATGGAAAAGGCATGAGCGCGGAACTCATGGCCAATTTGAACCTTAGCATGGCGCAGCCCGCCGGCAAGGGCGGCTATCCGGGCAAAAGCATTGGACTCAAAAACGTGAACGACCGCCTCATCATGGCTTTCGGCGAAGGATACGGCCTCAGCCTGTTTTCACTGCAGGGCCAATATACAAGCGTCAATATGTCTATTCCCTACACGGAATGAGCAGGAAAGGAACTATGCATGAAAACGCTGCTTATTGTGGAAGATGAAAAGGCAATCCGTATGGGCATCCGCTCCATGGTGGAGCGCGCGCCGATAGACATCGAAATGATACTGGATTGCAAGAACGGCGCGGAAGCGTGGGAAGTGCTGCAGAGCCGCCCTGTGGATGTGCTGTTTACAGATATCCGCATGCCCAAAATGGACGGCATCGAGTTGATTACAAAAAGCCAAACGCTGGCCTCCCCTCCCATTTCCATCGTAATCAGCGGCTATGACGATTTTTCTTACGCGGTGGGCGTGTTTCGACAGGGCGTTCGCGACTATTTACTTAAACCCATTGAGCGCGAACGGGTATTTGAGATACTGAAAAACCTGGAAATGGAACTTGCAACTAAGCGCAAACAACAGGAAAACAGCTTTGAACTTCGTTGCCATCTGTACCGTTCCCTTATATTTGGCGGAAACCATGCGCCCGCCAATGCAAGCACTCATGCAAACGTGTTATCCACGCAGCTTGACGCGCTGCTGTTCCGCCCCTATGTTGTGGCGTGTGTGCCACCCGCGCTGCGCGTATCCGCCCCGCCGCATGAGACGCTCTACATACTTGACGATATGGACGGACACCAAGCGTTAATCGCCGAAGCAGATAGCTTACGCAAAAACCTGCCCCACGACTGCTGCGCCGGCATCAGCGCGGAAAGCTGCGACCCCGCGCGTCTTCGCGACGCCTACCACGAAGCCGTCGCCGCAAGGGAGTACGCCTATGTACACGGCCACACCACAGCGCACGCTGATTTACCCACACCCACTTCCTCCTTTTCGATGGAAGACAGGCTCGAGCAGGTCATCCAACTTTTAGGCGTTTCCCATGTCGACGACGCCCAAAAATTGTTGGAACAGACATTGTTTCTAGCCCAAAACGACAAAATTCCCGCATCCGCTTTTATAAAGGAGCTGCGCACGCTGCCCGAAAGGCTCATTCAACTATATGGCTGCTTTTTAGAAGAAAAGGACAGGCTGCTCCCTTTTCGCCACATTTGGATGTGGAACAACGCATTCGAGTACTGCCAGGTTTTTTCAGCCTGCATCGCAGATTTGTTTTCATCCCGGGCATTTGAAAGCCAAAATGACCTTGTCGCTAAAATTCACAAGGCCGTTTTCTATGTAAAAAACAATTTCCGCGCCGACATCAATATGGCTAGCGTCAGTAATGAAGTGTCGATGAATTATACGCAGTTTTCCTGCCTTTTTAAGGAATATACGGGCTGCAATTTTTCGCTCTTCCTTCGAAATATCCGCTTGGAAGAAAGTAAAAAACTTCTTATCGCCACGGACTTGCTTATCTGCCAAATTGCCTCGACCGTGGGCTTTCAAAATGAAAAGCATTTTATGAAGGCCTTTAAACAAAGCTGCGGAGTTTCCCCCAGTGCTTATCGAAAAAACCATCGTCCCGAATCATAACTAAGATTCGACGCCTCGTTGCGACGGCTGCCGCAACTTGCTTGCACAAAACCTCCTGAACGGCATTTCGTTTTCCGCCATTCAGGAGGTTCTTCGTCGCGCTACGCCCTTGCGTTTAATCCCTTACAAACAGGATCTTGACTGCCTTGCTCTTATCCTTGCCGCGCATCGCATTGATGGCATCTACATATTCTTCCGGCTTGAACCGGTGTGATATCAGCAAGCCGTTGTCGA
>JAVBPK010000133.1:0-16058 GCA_031549625.1 Eubacteriales bacterium | reverse complement strand
TTTAGCTCCAATATTACATCTTCTGACATGATTCTTCCCCTTTACGTTTTGGTTTCCGGAGGAACATGCGCCGCATGTTCCTCCGGCCGGTTGGTGTCCTTTTGTGATGCTATGGTACTGCTGTTTCGCCGCTTTTACTTGGAATTGGCGTACATTTCAATGTAAGTATCAACATTGGTTGCGTCTACGGGCACGAAGGGGATTTCCAGGTCGCCGCCGGACCAGCCGCCGGTGGCCAGCAGGTAAGCGGCTTCCGCAGAACGGTAGCCTTGCTCGCTTGCGTTCTGGAATACGGACATGGAAAGCTCGCCTTTTTTGATGCTCTCGCATGCCTCTGCCGTTGCATCTGTTCCAACGACGACGATGGAGCCAAGCTTGTTGGCGGTACGCAGCGCTTCAACAATACCCAATGCCATGTTGTCGTTCTGTGATACGAAAGCGGTAACATCGGGGAATGCCTTCAACCAGTCGTTTGCTATATCCAGTGCCTTGTCGCGCTGCCACATGCCGGTTTGTTCGGCAAGCAGTTTGATATCCGGGCGTTTGGCCGCGAAAACTTCTTCTACGCCCTTCTTACGGCCAATTTGGCCGCTGTGGCCAATGGGGCCCATGAAATAGCAGTAGCTCGCGTCTTTGGGGAGGTGCTCCGCAAGCCATTCCGCCTGCATACGTCCGGCGGATACGTCGTCCGAGCCGACATATGTGAATGTACCGCCATTGGTCTTGGTGTTAACGCAGACAACGGGAATGTTCTTTTCATTTGCCTTTTCAACGGCCGGCGTCAAAGCATCCACGTCAAATGGCCAGAGCAGCAACACGTCGATTTTAGAGTTTAGCAATTGATCAACATTTGTGATCTGGGTGTTTGCGTCGCCCTGTGCATTCAAAAGCTGAATTTCCAGCTTATCTTTGTTTTCCTCGGCATATTTCATCATGCCGTCGTACAGTATGCGGTCGAACACATCACCCATGTTTCCGAAGGATACGCCAATGTGGATTTTCTCGGCAGCGGCAGGCGCGGCAGGCGCGGCAGGCGCAGCAGGCGCGGCGGGCGCGGCGGATGCGGCGGGTGCGGCGGGTGCAGCCGGTGCAGCAGGCTGCCCAGCGGGTGTGGAACAAGCAACCATTGAAATCAAGAGAACGATTACCAATAAGGATGCGAGCAGTTTCTTTGTCATACATTTTTCCTCCGTTTTTGTTTTTTTGTACAGCGGCGGCATCAATTGCAGGTCATCATGAACATGCGGAATACTTGAATGACCGCTGCAAATTTTTATGCATGTGCTCCGATGCTGGTTCACACGTATTTTTGTACAGTTTCCTTGAGTTTTCTCGCCATCGCATACACTTCATCCTCTTGGGAGAGCACGTTGATCCCAAAGCCGGCGCCGTTGCCCTTATCGATAACGCCAATGCCTATGGATACAGAGCGTTGCAGGAGGTCGTCTGTGCGTGGCAGCATGCCCGCGGAATAGGATATTTCCTTTCCGTATTCCGGGCAATCAAACGGGCATTTGATGTTTGCGGGCATCTTCTTGTTGAGGAGCTGCTCCATATGCGCATACACATGCCAGCCGGAGTAATACACGGGTTTGCCGCCCAGCTCTTTGCTAAAGCCTTCCGCGGCGGCGGCAGTGGGGAAGCGCATGGTCAGCAGTGTGGCGATTTCCCCATTGGGGTCGTTAATGCGGCGGAATTCCAAGCCTTTTACTTCGCTGAGTATGTCTTTCACGATTGCCTTGTTGTGACGCAGCGTGGAAATGATATGATCCATTCTTTTCATTTGGCCCAGCAATACGGCCGCGGTGAGTTCATTCATGCGGAAATTCAATCCAAATATTGCGCGGTTGCCGATCTCCACGCCATCTCGGTTGGGGAAGTGCCCCTGATCGTGGAAGGCAAAAGCGAACTTGTAGAAATCTTCGTTGGAGGTGACGATAGCGCCGCCATCGCCTGCATTGATGGTTTTATATCTGTTGAAGGAGAAACAGCCCAGGTCGCCGAATGTGCCAAGCTTTTTTCCATTAAACGTGCCGCCAAAGGCTTGGCACGCATCTTCAATCACCAGAAGGTTATGCTTTTTTGCGATTGCCATGATCCGCTCCATATTGCATGGATTGCCAATCATATGTACGGGGACGACGGCCTTGGTTCTGCTGGTGATCTTACGCTCAAAATCGTCCGGGTCGAGCGTGAGAGATTCATCCACCTCGGCGAGTACCGGCACGGCGCGCGCATATACGATGCTGGATATAGAAGCGATAAAAGTATATCCGGGTACGATGACCTCATCGCCGGGGCCGATGCCCGCGGCGGAAAGAGCGGCAAACAGTGCGCTTGTGCCGCTGTTTAATACCAGGCAATACGGACTTTCCGCGTAAGCGGCAATCGTTCGCTCCAAAGAATAAACCTTCTTGAGAAAGGACGGATCATCGCTATCTCCGTATCGATAAAGATAACCGCTGTCGATTACCTCCATCAACTCCTGTTTTTCCGCATCGCCAAAAAGCAATGCACCTGGCCCAAAACTGATCATACTTTGCCTCCTTAATTATAATCGTTTATAAAACGCCATAAAGCGTTAAATTGCGACAGAGCGTGGAAAAACGTACTTAAATCGCTGTTGTTTACAATAATGCCAATTTACGGGATCGGAAATAAAAAACTATAATTTATAATCGTTTATAAATTTGCGCAAGAGAACATATATCGATTTTGTGTGTCCAGCTTGGTCTAAAAAAGGTTATGCTTACCGAGGATTACTAACTGGGTGATGCGCAGGAGTCGCGTTTAATTAATTTGGCATCCAAAAGAATGTTTTTTGTTTCCAGTTTGAGATGTGCCTCCGCATTGCGTATGGTCTCCAGCAGCAAATTTGCAGCCATACGGCCCATTTCAGAACGTGGTTCTTGCATGGTCGTCAGCCCGATGTTGGAAGAAAATTCAATATCGTCGAAGCCGATAATGGAAATATCCCGAGGAATGCGGTAACCATGGTTGTGAAAGCTTTGCATTACCCCAAATGCGATGATATCGTTTCCCGCCACAATGGCGGTGGGCAGCCGGCCCGATCGGATGAGCGCGCTCGCAACCATGTATCCTGCCTCCTGAGTATATCTGCATTTCATCAAAAGCGAGGGATCAAGCGCGCCTACATGCCGCTGCATACTGGAAATATAGCCTCCAATCCTGTTTCTGTTTACATGTGTATCCTCATCGCCGCCAACAAAGGCGATACGTTCATGGCCTAAAGATAGCAAGTATTCCGTTGCCTGGTATGCGGCGGAAAAGTTATCTATGAGGATGGAACTCGCTTCGTCCGCGTTGCTGTCTGTTTTGTTGCCGACGAAAACAATGGGCACACGGACACCGGCGTTATAAATGTTCGAGTATGTACGGTCGCTAAGTGGGTCCATCAGGATTCCGGCTACACGGTGAGCAAAGAGCATCTTTGCGGATTCTGTTTCCGTGTCTTCTATCCAGTCGGTGTTACATACAATGGTATTGTATCCGTGAGGTTTGATGGTGTCCTGAATCGACTTAACGATGACGGGGAAGTATGGGTTTGTGATATCCGGCACGATAACGCCTATCGTAGATGTTGCCTTATTCACAAGGCCGCGTGCCAAAGCGTTGGGCAAATAGCCGATTTCTTCCGCGGTTCGAAGAATTTTTTCTCTTGTCGCGTCCGCAACAAGGGAGCTGTTATTAAACGCTCGCGAAACAGTGGCTATTGTATAGCCGGTCGCCTTTGCTAAATCTTTGATAGTTACCATTTGTCGACCTGATTTACTAACGTTTATAAAAGTATATAATATATGTTACCACATATTTTGCGAATTGCAAGTTTTTTTTAAAGCGCCTGCAAAAGCTTAAATAGTTCAGAAAGGCGGCCGTTCTTTGCGAGCACTCTCATGCTGATCGGAAATAAAGCAAAGGCTATGTTTTCTTTTTTTTAGAAAACGCTATATACTATATTATGAGAAACTTATTTGATATTCGCCAGAAGAAACGACGGCGCCACGCCGGGAAGGAAAACGATATGAATATGCCGGTGAACACCATACTGCTCGCGGGCGGCGCAAGCAAACGTATGATGACGGAAAAGCAAAAGGTCTTGCATGTGCTGTGCGGCAAGCCCATGCTGGACTGGGTGATGGAAGCCGCAGCGGGGCTGCGGGGTTACGAGCAGGCAGGCCAGCCGGTGGCCGTTGTTGGTTTTGGCATGGAGCAAGTAAAAACCACTTACCAAAGCCGGCTGCGTTATGTAGAACAAAAGCAGCAGCGCGGCTCCGGTTCGGCGTTATTGGCGGCAAGGGAAGAGCTGCGTCAGGCGAAAGGCCGTGCGCTCGTGTTAGCCGGCGACCTGCCGCTGCTAAAAAAAGAAACGCTGCAAAAACTGGCGGGCCAGGCGGGCTCCGCCGCGCTGTTGACGGCGGAAGTAGAGAATCCGGCGGGGTACGCGCGTGTATTCCGCTATAAAGAGGGGAATCTGCTCAGCGTAGTGGAAGAAGAAAACCTCTCTGCCGAGCAGTATGCCTGCAAGGAGGTTCGCGTATCCGCGTATTGCTTCGATATCCCGGCGCTCTTGCAGGTGCTGGATACCATTGCGGCGGCAGGTGAAAACAATGAATGCAGCATGAGCGACATACTAAACGCGTTTATTGCGGCGGGGGAGGCGGTGGAAACAGTCACCACAACACCGGAAGAGGCAATGGGCGTTAACGATCGCGTGCAATTGGCCGCCTGTACAAAAGTACTGCAACGCCGCATCAACGCAAAGCACATGTTGGCGGGCGTCACCATGATCGATCCGGAGGCCACGTACATCGAAGCATCAGTGAAGCTGGGCAAAGATTGCACGCTATACCCCGGCGTAGTGCTCATGGGAAATACGGTCATCGAGGAAGGCTGTGTGCTGTATCCCGCGTGCCGCATAACGGATAGCCATTTTGGCCGCTATGTGGAAGCGCAGGGCGTAATTGCGAGGGATGCTGTTGTGGGGAATGGCGTCACATTGGGGCCGTTCGTGAACTTGCGCCCGGGCACAAGGCTGGGCGATATGGTAAAAGTCGGCGATTTTGTAGAAATCAAGAATTCAGCGGTGGGCGAGGGCAGCAAATTGCCGCATTTGTCCTACATAGGCGATGGCGATGTGGGTAAGCGGGTAAATCTGGGCTGCGGCACGGTGTTCGTCAATTACGACGGCTATAAAAAGCATCGTACCAAAGTAGGCGACGGCGCGTTCATCGGCTGTAATACCAGCTTGGTTGCGCCGGTAGAGGTCGGAAAGAACGCGTTCACTGCCGCGGGTTCCGTCATAACGGAAGACGTGCCGGACGAAACGCTGGCGCTGGCGCGCGCGCGTCAGGTAAACAAAGTAGGCTATATGAGTAAATTGCGCGTAAAGCGCGGAGAAAAGCAGCCATAAGAGCGAAAACAGATTCCATACAGAAGGAGGTTGCTGTTTTATGCGGCAATCTCTAAACGTAGGCTTTATGCCGGGCACACCTGCGAAAAGGGCGCATTTAGGTTTGATTCCATTTTCAAGAATTTTCGAATAATTTTCGAAAATATTTTGCTATCTATTGCGCATCGGAACGAATTATTATACTATGTATGAAATTGGCCTAACAGAGGGATATGGCATTATGGCCATTTTGGGAGGGAATGATCGGTGGTCACTCTGCGAGATGTGGCAAAAGCTGCGGGTGTTAGTGTTTCTTCGGTTTCGAAAGCGCTTAGAAACGGTGCGGATATCAATAAAGAAACCGCGAAAAGGATTCGGGAAGTTGCAAAAAAGCTCAACTACAAAATAAAATCCGAGCCCGTAGATCAGGATGTTTTTAATCGTTTTGTCGGTATCATCTGCCCCGAGGTTCGCAGCAATTTTTATTCACAGGTTGTAACGCAAATTACGGAATTGCTTGCCCAAAACAATATTGGCGTAATGCTTTGCTTCACCAATTTCAGCGTAGAGCGGGAAATCTATTATTTAAAACTTTTATACGATAAAAAGGCGGCCGGCGTGTTTTGCCTGACGGAAGACCCTACATCGGCAAGGCAATTAAGCGCGTTGCCTCAGTTCAAGAACATACCCGTCATTCAGGTCGGCATCAATGTGGACGCCAACGAATGTGACAATATTTTCGTAGATGAGATGGCGGGCCTGGATTTGGCGGTAGAGCACCTGGTTTCGCTGGGTCATAAGAAAATAGCGTTTATTGGAGATACTTTCGCAAGAATCAGGTTGGATTATTTCATAAAAGCGATGGCCAAGCAAGGCGTAGAGGTAAAACAAGATTTTCTTTGCCTCTCCTATGAGCGGTTTGAACGATGCGGCTATGAGCAGATGGAGAAGCTGCTCTCCATGGAAGAACGGCCTACGGCAATCATTACCCAGTACGACGAAATAGCGGTTGGCGCGATGCGGTCGCTGTACGAGCGGGGCGTTCGCGTGCCGCAGGATATGTCTGTAATCGGCATGGAAAATGTTACGTTTGGCGCCTATCTCAAAGACGGATTGACCACGATCGTCGGCCATGTGGAAGAAATGGGCAGAATAGCCGTTGATTTGCTCATGCACAAAATAGATGACAGCGACTTTAACGTTGTACAAAGAATACAACTCATACCCACATTGTTTGTCAGAGAAACGACAGCAAAAGCGTGCATCACGCAATAGCGGCGGCATATTTCATAATTTTCGAAAACATATTAAAAAGCTAAAATAGGCCAAAATTCCTGGCCTATTTGTTTAATATTGCTAATATAAACAATAAATTGCTTGTATTTTTTGTATGAATGCATGCTAATTTTGCGAAAAATATTATAATTATCGAAAATTATAGCTTGACATGGGATTATTCAAAATGTATATTAGGATTATCAAAACAAGTTTTATCGCAAACTTTTTCGTAATTTAAGCATCGAAATTCGGTAATTCATCCTTTTTTTACTTTATTGCGGCTACTCTTTTTACGTATTGCTCTTAAAATCAACGCAGTCAATTATGATTATAAAATGGAGGTAATATCTTATGCCAGGACCAGGAATGTTTTTGTTTGGTGACGAGGAACGTAAAGAACTTCTCGACGTAATGGAAAGCGGGTATCTCAATCGTTACGGCAAGGCGGACAATCCGAAATTTAAGCAAAAAGTTGTAACTTTCGAAAAAGAGTTCGCGGATTACTGCGAACAAAAGTACGCGGTTGCCGTAAATGGCGGAACCACCGCGCTGCTGACATGCCTCGCGGCTCTCGGCATCGGCTTGGGCGACGAAGTGATTGTTCCCGGCTATACATACATCGCGTCCATAGCAGCTATCGTATTTGCCAACGCAACCCCCGTATTGGTCGATATCACCGACACGCTTAACATCGACCCCGAAGATGTGCGCAAAAAGATCACGCCGCGCACGAAGGCTATCATTCCCGTACATATGCTTGGCAATCAGGCGCCGCTGGACGAGATTATGGCCATTGCGAAAGAACATAACCTCTATGTCATAGAGGATTGCTGCCAGGCTTGCGGCGCAACCTACAAAGGCAAAAAAGTCGGCACATACGGCGATATTGCCGCGTTTTCGCTCAATCTGCAAAAGACGATCACCACCGGCGATGGCGGCGTCGTGGTAACGAGCGACTTCGATCTGTATGAACGCTCTTTCGGCTTCCACGACCAGGGGCACAAACCCAACAGGCTTAATCTTGAAATCGGCAAGCGCTGCTTCGTGGGGCTTAACCTGCGCGTGAACGAGCTTACCGGCGCTGTTGCCCTTGCGCAAACACGCAAGCTGCCTGCCATCATCGACACGCTGCGCCGCAACAAGAAACGCCTCAAAGATCAGCTGCAGGGTCTGCCGGGCTTCAAATTCCGCACCATCACAGATCCGGAGGGAGAGGCTGCAACGCTGATGGTTCTGATTTTTGACACGGCAGAGCTCGCCAACAAATTCTGCGAAAAGACAAATTGCACACCCATCGCCACATCCGGCTGGCATGTGTACAGCAATATGGAACAAATACTGGAAAAGAAGCATCCCGCCAAATGGCCGAATCCCGATTCCGATGTTCAATACTACAAGGGTATGTTGCCTCATTGCGACGATCTGCTGGCAAGAGCGGTGCCGCTGAGCATTGGCGTTTGCGATCCGGGCCTGGGCGCAGGTTCCGGCATCAGCGTTCTGTCCACAGATAAAGAGATCGATGAGTGCGCTGCCCTCATTCGCAAAGTAATCGCGGAAATAGTCAAATAAATCGTTGCCGGGACGGGGCGGAATGTATATTCGGCCTCGTCCTGCGGCTTACAACGCTGCTGGGAGCGCGGTGGCCCGGCAAAGAGGCCTCGCGCATCACATACAGTGAAAACCTCTGAGGGGAGACAGCTATGCAAAGAATCATCAATCATCCGGACAATGTTGTCGAGGATATGCTCAAAGGCTTCGTAAAATGCCATAGCAAGATTCTCGAAACCACGACAAATCCCCGCGTCATCAAGTCCAAATTCTTGAAAAGCGGCCGCGTAGGCATCGTCACGGGCGGCGGAAGCGGGCATAAACCTGCGTTTATCGGCTATATCGGCAAAAACATGGTAGACGCTGTCGCGGTTGGCGAGATTTTCTCTTCACCGACGGCGAAATCATTTTACGACGCGTTTAAGGAAGCGGATCAGGGCGCGGGTGTGGCCTGCCTGTATGGCAACTATGCCGGCGACAATATGAATGTAAAAATGGCCATAGACATGGCGCTGGACGACGATATCGCAGTAAAAACAGTCGTCGCAAACGACGATGTGCCATCTGCCCCAAATACGGAGCGCAACAAAAGGCGTGGCGTGGCGGGTGAAATTTTCATGTGGAAGGCAGGGGCGGCGAGGGCGGCGCTTGGCGGCACATTGGAACAGGTTATCGCCAGCGCGCAAAAAGCGATCGACAACACGCGCTCCATCGGCGTTGGGCTCACCAGCTGTACCATCCCGGCGGTTGGGCATCCAAATTTCGTGATTGAGCCGGGCAAGATGGAGGTCGGCATCGGCCATCACGGTGAACCGGGCATTTTTGTCAGCGACCTGAAGTCAGCCGCGGAGATAGCGGAAGCAATGGTAAAGGCGGTTTTAGACGATCAGCCGTTAAGTGCGGGTGCAGAAGTAGTTGTGCTGATTTCCGGGCTGGGATCCACCCCGGTCAGCGAGCTGTACATCCTTTACGATGAAGTGGAAAAGCTGCTCGCGCAAAACAGCATACGCATTTACCGCCCCTATGTCGGCAATTATTTTACCTCGCTCGATATGATGGGAGCGACCCTGAGTATTCTCAAGCTGGACGACGAGCTCAAGCAGCTGATGGACATGCCGGTTGAATGTATGGGACTCACCCAAAACTGATCTGGAGGGCAACATGCAACACGTTTCCACGAAGCACGGAAAGGAAATTGTGCTGGCGCTCATAAGAGCGATCCAGCAAAACAAAGATTTTCTCAGCGAAGTTGATGGCGCGATTGGCGATGGTGACCATGGAATCAACATGAACAAAGGGTTTTCCATGTGTGAGGCGCGGCTGGATGATTCTTGCGAAGACCTTGCGCTGGCGTTCCGCTGTCTTGCCGATGTGCTGCTAACGGAAATTGGCGGCTCCATGGGGCCGATTTACGGCACGTTTTTCAAACGGATGGCGCGCCAATGCGCCAAGAAAGAGGCGGTGGACGCCGCTGTGTTTGAAGGGATGCTCATATCCGCTGCGGAGGGGATTATGGAAATAGGCGGCGCGCAGCCGGGAGATAAGTCCTGTCTGGACTGCATCGTTCCGGCGGCGGAGGCGTTCAAACAGGCGAATGCCGGGGGCGCTAGTTTTTCCGACGCCATAAAAAGCATGATGGCAGCCGCGGAAAGCGGCAAAGACGCCACAAAGGAAATGCTCGCAAAGATCGGGAGATCCAGCAGGTTGGGAGAACGTTCACGCGGCACGTTGGACGCGGGCGCCGTGTCCAGCAATATTATTCTGCAAACCATAGGAGCACAGTTTCTGCAATTAATGGCAGATTAACCAAATACAAATAGTATGTAGGAGGACTGACAATGAAACGTAAACTGATATCTGTATTGGCACTCGCACTATGCCTATCTTTCGTGATCGGCTGCGCAGCGCCCGCCGCAACACCCGACGCTGGTGCAAAGCCCAAATTGAGGGTTGGGGTAACGTTTAAGTCCATCAAACAGGAATTCGACGTGACCATGAAGCAGGGTATCGAGGAAACAGCCGCGGCGTTGGGCGTGGAAATCGTTGTTGTTGACGCGCAGTTCGACATGGGCAAGCAGCGCGCGGCCGTGGACGATTTCATAACCCAAAAGATGGACGCGATCATTATGTCGCCTGTCAATTCCACGGGCTCGGCTTCCATGATTCAGGCGGCGCAGGACGCGGGCATACCCGTTATCACAATCGACATCGGGTCCGACGAAGGTGTGGAACGCTGCTACGTTGCGTCCGACAACATCATGGGCGGCACGATCATCGCCGAGTATCTCGTGAACACGCTGAAGGTCACGAGCGGCAAGGTTGTTGTGCTTAACCTGAAAGAGGACATCTCGGTGCGCGAGCGTTGCGAAGGCTTCACGAAAGTGCTTGAAAAGTATCCGGATATCCAGATTATCAGCGATATGAACGGCGGCGGAACGCGTGACGAATCGTTGGTCATTGCAGAATCCATGCTGCAAGGCAACCCGGATGTCAACATCGTATTCGGCAGCATTGGCGACATGGTGGTTGGCGTATCCAAGGCGGCGAAGTCTGCCGGCCGTGACGATCTGATATTGCTGGGCTACGATGCGGACTATGACGTGCTCAAGGAGATCGAGGCCGGCGCATGCAAAGCCATTACGGCACAGTTCCCATTTAACATTGGCAAAACAGCTGTTGAAACCGCGATCAAGCTCAAAGATGGCGAAGATGTTCCCCGGAAGATCCAGATCCCCGTCGAAATCTGCGATCCCAACAACCTGAAGGACTTCCTCGTAGAGAAATAAGTGAGACGGCGAAAGGGCGTGGTTTTCAAGGAAATTACGCCCTTTTCTCAAAAAAGGGGGTACGCAAATCATGGAGCCTATCTTAAAACTGACCGGTATATCCAAGGAATTTTCCGGGGTCAGGGTTTTAAACAATGTGGATTTTGAATTATTTGCCGGCGAAGTGCACGCGTTGTTGGGTGAAAATGGAGCGGGCAAATCAACTTTGATTAAAATCATCTCGGGGGCCTATCAAAAAACCGAGGGTGAAATATGCGTTGCCGGGAAGCCCGTGAATATACGGAACACCAAAGAGGCGCTGGAAATGGGCATCAATACGATCTATCAGGAACTGAGCCTTATCCCCGGAATGGATATCGCCCGAAACATGTTCCTGGGCAAAGAGATCAAAAGAACGCGCTGGGGCGGTTTGAGCAGCCAAATTTATACAGAAACGACAAAAATGCTCGAAAAAGTCGGGCTGGAACATATTCCCCCGTCTACAAAAGTGGCGGATATCAAAATCGCGTATCGCCAGTTGATTGAAATCAGCAAGGCGATATCGTCCGACAATTGCAAAGCGATCATCATGGACGAGCCGACATCTTCGCTCAGCGATGAAGAAACCGAGCAGTTGTTCAAGCTGATCGAGCAGCTAAAAAAGCAGGGCATCGGCATCATCTATATTTCGCATAAGCTCGACGAGGTCGTGCGGATATCCGATCGCGTCACTGTGCTCAGAGACGGCATGAACGTCGGCACGCTGCTGGAAACGAATATCCAGGAGAAGGCGATCCTCAAAATGATGGTTGGGCGCGATATCGTGTTGGCGGAAAAGGAAAGCCGTGAGAAAGGCGATGTTGTGCTGCGGGTCGAAGGCATGCGATGGAAGAACATGGTGAAAGACGTCAGTTTCAGCGCGCGCAAAGGTGAAATTTTGGGCTTTTTTGGCTTGGTTGGCGCAGGCAGGACAGAACTGATGCGGCTTATTTTTGCTGCGGAAAAAGCGGAGGCTGGCGCCATATATTTAAAAGGCGAGCAAGTGAAGTTCAAAAACCCGGGCAGTGCTGTTAAGCACGGGATCGGCCTGGTGCCGGAAGACCGCAAAGAGCAGTCCATTTAACCGGTCATGAGCAATCTTGCGACTAACACAATCGCTTCGCTGGGGCAGTTTAGAAGGCTGTTTTACATCGACTCAAGGCAGCAGCAAGAAAAAAGTGCAAAAGTATCTGAAAATTTAAAAATCAAATATGCCAGCCTTACGCAGCAAATACGATATCTGAGCGGCGGCAATCAGCAAAAATGCGTGTTGGCCAGGTGGTTGATAGCCGGGACGGATATCCTTATTTTAGACGAGCCGACAAGAGGCATCGACGTGGGCGCCAAACAGGATGTTTACGCAACCATCAAGGATTTGGCAAAGAGCGGATTGACCATATTGCTGGTTACTTCGGAAATGCCTGAAGTAATCAATCTCAGTGACCGGGTGATCGTCATGCACGAGGGCGAAATCACAGCGGAGCTTACTGGCGCGGACATCAATCAGGAAACAATCATACAGCACGCTTTCGGTGAAAAGCAGCTCAAAGTTTCGGGAGGGATCGACTAATGGAAACGAAAGAACACTTCAATAGCAAGAATACATTTTCATCAAAAAATATGGAGAAGATCCCGCTGCTTGTCGCCATTGTTTTGATTATGGCGATACTCTCTATCCTCAGCCCATATTTTTTGACCGGGGACAATCTCAGCAAAGTGTCGCGGCAGATATCCATCAACGCGATCATTACTGTAGGCATGACGCTGGTCATTATAACCGGGGGCATCGATCTTTCGGTGGGATCGACGGTCGCGCTGACAAACTGCGTGATTGCAACCTGCATGGCCGTGTACAAGTGGTCTCCGCTCGTCAGCGTGCTTATGGGCATGGTAGTGGCGGTTACGGTTGGGTTTATCAATGGCGTCTTGATTGCAAAAGCGAAGATACCGCCGTTTATTGCCACGCTGAGTATGATGACGATCGTGCGCGGTCTTGCGTATGTGTATACGCACGCGTACCCCGTCTCCGGCCTGCCGGATTCCTATAACTATATCGGCGAGGGCAACTTTCTTTTCATTCCCGTTCCGCTGTGGATAACAATTATCGTGCTGGCGTTCGGCGGCTTCCTGCTGACAAAAACCGCGACAGGCAACCACATATACGCTGTGGGCAACAATCAGGAAAGCGCGAGGCTGGCGGGTATCAATATTCAGAAAACCATCATAAAGGTCTATATGCTGAGCGGGTTTATGTGTGCGATAGCGTCGATGATACTCACGTCCAGGCTTGGTTCCGGGCAGCCTTCCGGCGCGCCGTCCGCCGAGATGGACGCTATTTCTGCGGCGGTGCTGGGCGGTATATCGCTTGCCGGTGGTATTGGTACGATTTCCGGCGCGTTTCTGGGAGCCCTCATCATTGGGTTTATCAATAACGGCATGAACATGCTGAACGTTTCCGCCTATTATCAGATGATCGTAAAGGGCGTGGTGATTTTGCTGGCGATCGGTATCAACAGCATCAGCAACGCCAGGAAGAACAAGTAGGAACAGAAGGGCATCTGAAAAGCAGCAGGCCATCTCGCTTAGAAACAAAGGGGCTAATCCAATGGATTAGCCCCTTTCAGACTGTAAAAAAGGTTCTTAAGGGGAAGCTTTCAAACAGAGTAAATGAACTCTCGTAGGGTTTATTTTTGCTTCACAAAAGGATGGTGTGGTTCCGAGCGAACAGGCGAAGTGCGGATAAAGCCGCCCTTTTGCGTTTTTACGTCGCTGACAGAAATAACGGCGCTGCTGCAATGCGTGGTAATCAAGGAGAGCACCTCCTTCAGCAGTTTGCGGCGTATCATGGTCCAAAGCATATAATGTTGATTATTGTCGATGCCGCGCACTTCAACAGAAGAAATACCGAAGCCGTTGTCGCGTAAAATTTCGCTCAGCGTACGCGCGTTTTCCATATCCGGCACTACGATTTGCACGGAAGAAAGCCCAAACGCCAAACGTTCGTCCAACCAGGAGCCAAGGAAGTTGCCCATGCCGAAAGCCACGGCGTATACAAGCATCTTGAGCGGGTCGGTACGGAATGAGGAAAGCACGGTGCTGGTAATAATCAGCCACAATGTGATTTCCAATATAGCGAGCAGGCTGCCAACAAGGCGGATGCCGCGGTTGATAAGGACGATACGCAACGTGGAGGTAGAGACTTCCAGCAGCTTACCAAAGAAAATAATTAAATAGATCCAGATACTGGTTGACGCAGCAAGCTCCGTTAACGTATCAAACAATAGTGTCATCGTAACACCCTCCAAATTTTTGCTGTATCTGTATCATTATAATATACGCCGGCCTATTATGCCAGAGAAATACAGCGTTGTTGATTATAGCCCGCTGATATGAGAAAGTAAAGTAAATTTTCCATGAATACAAAAAATTGCAATATAATGGGAAAGGTTTAAATAGAATTTTTTGGATGTATCGCCAAAGAAGGCGGCGATTCGACAAGAAAAACGAATAATGCCGCTAAGCTGTTTTCACAGAGTATGATACAATATACACAGGCACAAATTATATATGCGGAGGCATTATGAAATATTTTGCGGCTATGCCCGCTGAAAAGCAGCGCATTTTAGAAGCGACGATTCAGCAAACATTGGCGGGCCAGATTGCGGGCCTGCAGCGCTTGATACGCATCCCAAGCGTAAAAGCGGATCCGGAACCAAACGCGCCGTTTGGCGTGTATCTCAGGCAAGCGTTGGACGCGGCGCTATCCATGGGGCGCGCGCTCGGCTTTAAAACCAGGGATATAGACGGCTACGCGGGCGTAATAGAAGCGGGAGAGGGCGAAGAAAGCCTGGGCATACTCGTGCATCTGGATGTGGTGCCCGCGGGTGGTGGCTGGACAATGGCGCCTTTTTCCGGCGAGGTACGGGGCGGGCGGCTGTTTGGCCGTGGGGCGCTGGATAACAAAGGCCCCGCGGTAAGCGCGTTATACGCGCTGGCGGCGGTAGCGGCGGCGGGCCTGCCGCTCAAGCGCAAGGTCCAGATTATTTTGGGCTGCGATGAAGAAAGCGGCTGGGGCTGCATGGAACGGTACCTTCGAACAGAGCAGCCGCCTGCTCTGGCCTTTTCGCCGGACGCGGAATACCCGCTCGTATATTCCGAAAAGGCCATCTTGCAGGCTGTGTTTCGCCGCAGGCAAAGCGATACGTTGCTGCAAATAGAAAGCGGAGAGCGGCCCAATGTCGTGCCGGGCAAGGCGATCGCGATTGTACCAGGTGAGCATGCGTCGTTCATAAAGATGCCTGGCTTTCATATGCGCGCGCAGCTCAAATATGACGCCACGGAAATATGTATAGAAGGGCTGGGCGCCCATGCGTCAACGCCAGAAAAGGGCAAGAATGCCATCCAGGCGCTTTTGCAGGTGATGCATGCGTTGCCATTGGGAGAAGGCAAAGACGCCGGTGCGGTCGCGGCGCTGGCAAAGGCGCTGGGCATGGACATGCATGGCGAAAGCATGGGGCTGGATGTGCGTGATGAAAGCGGCCGCTTTACGCTCAATCCGGGTATGCTGCACTGGGATGCAGAGGGGGCTATGCTCGCGCTGGATATGCGTGTGCCGCATTCGCAAAGCTGCAAGCAGGTGCTTTCCACGCTGGGCGACGCGTTTGCGCCGGCAGGTTTCTGGCTGGATTCTATGACAGAAAAGCCGGGGCATATCGTGCCAAAGGACAGCGCTCTGGTGCAAACATTGCTGGGCGTGTATCGCGCGCAGAGCAAGGATACGCGGGCGGAGCCGCTGGCAATAGGCGGCGGAACTTATGCGCGCGCCTTTAAGAACGCGGTGGCGTTTGGCTGCGAGTGGCCGGGGGAGCCGGGGGTGGCGCATATGCCCGACGAGTATATAGAGGTCGAAAACATACTGCGCAATACGCATATGCTGGCCGACGCCATCGTTGCGCTGGCCTGCAATAACGAAAGAGCGCCGCACTAACAGGCACGGCGAAACAAAGCAAACAAACAAC
>JAVBPK010000048.1:0-14263 GCA_031549625.1 Eubacteriales bacterium | reverse complement strand
TGATATCAAAATTGGATATAACGCCGTCCTTCAATGGACGTATCGCGATGATGCTGCCAGGCGTACGCCCAATCATGCGGCGCGCTTCTTCGCCCACTGCCAGAATGCGGCCAGTGATACGCTCCACCGCGACAACAGAAGGTTCACGCAGTACGATGCCCTTTCCCTTGACATATACCAGCACGCTGGAAGTGCCAAGGTCTATTCCGACATCATTGAACTCAAACAAACCCATGCTTTTCCCTCACTATCAATAGTCGGCGTCACAACGTTGCGGCGCTTTATTATCATACCGGCCGTGACAGCCATATATTGAAAAATGTGCCATATTTGTTAACGTTTGTATATAAAACAGATTCTGTGGCACAATCACACAGAAACCCTAAAGTATCATACAGCAAAATTCGCCATATTACAAACCATTCATCATACATTTCACAATAAGTTTAACATCTTTTCAACTAAATGAGTAGCTTATTATACTATTTGCATAATTTTCATGCAATCTTCCCAAGGAAAATCAAACGAAAAGACTTGCTTCGTGTAAAAACTTCCATAAAATATGGTATACTTCTAAAAAAAGAGAACTGTACCACAGTATAGAGGGAATGCATGAAAAAATTCTGGAAGCCCTACTTTCTTGACATATTGCTCATACCCATCGGCAGTGGACTGACAGCCCTTGGCACTGCTGTTTTTAACGTACCAAACCGCATAGCACCCGGCGGCGTATCCGGCCTGGCTACGGCGCTCGCTTATGTGCTGCATTTTCCGGTAGGCATGCTGACGCTTTTCTTCAATATTCCCTTGCTCATCATCGCGTGGCGCAAATTAGGATTGCCGTCGCTTGCGAAAACCATAGCCGCCACGGTGGTGCTTGCTGTGGCCACAGATATTCTGATCGCCACCATACCGCCGTATACAAACAACACGCTTTTAGCCGCGCTTATGGGCGGCGCTTTAACAGGCGTTGGCCTGGGGTTGCTTCTTATGCGCGGCATCAGCACAGGCGGCACGGATTTAATCAGCCTCATGCTCGTGCAATCGCGACCTTCCTTCTCCATGGGGCAGTTTCTCTTGCTGATAGATACGCTCGTAGTCGCCATCGCCGTTATTATATTCCGCGATGTGGAAGTGGCGCTGTACTCCATGGTTACTCTTTTTGTATGCAGCAAATGCATCGATGTTATGCAGCAAGGTATGAACTACGCAAAGGTCATCTACATCATCACAGAAAACGCCGAAGCCCTGCTGGAACGTTTCGCGCACGGCATGGGTCGCGGCGTCACCATTTTACCCGCGCGGGGCGGCTTTACCGGGCGCGAAAAAAATATGCTCATGTTGATCGCGCGCAGAAGCGAAGTCTCTATTACGCTGCAAATCATCCGCCAACTCGACCCGGATGCCTTCACCATACTCGCCGACGCCACGGAAGTACACGGCAAGGGGTTTAAAGAATAACCCGGCAGTAGAAGACAGTGGGGCACGCCCCATATCAGAGCAAAGCAACAACGCCATTATATCCTTGCCGATTTGTGTTCATCAGGATTGAACCAACTTGGATACAATGCGAATCCCCGTCATGCCCAGCACGAGGCCCGCCGCATATTGCAGCAAATTTGCCGGTATGCCAAGCGCTGCGGTTTGCACGCCAAAAAGCGCCGTTTCAAACGCGAAATATCCAATAGGCATCAAAAGCCCTGCGATCATCAGCGCAAAAACTGTTTTGCCCCGCACGCGTTTCATCAACAGCGCAGCGAGAACAGCCATGCCGCCCTTGATAAAAAATGTGGGCAGGGCATACAGCGTACTGCCTAGTATTAAATCCGCAAGCGCGCTGCCAACGGCCGCGCAAAGCGCGCCAAAAGGATTCCCCAATAAAAATGCCGCGACAAATACGCCCGCGTCGCCCAGGTTTACATATGCTCCCGCCACGTGCGGGATGGGGAAGCTTACCATGGTGAGCAATAATATCAAACCCGCCAGCATGCTAGCCAAAACCAGCCTGTGCGTAAGATTGTCATTTTTGTATTTCATATATACCCTCCTCGCTTTCCATGCTTATTTGGTTATAGCATTTCACTCAAATTTGGTCAAGGTCATAAATTTCTTCTTTACTTTCGTATGGTAATGCACTACCATAGAATAATATGAAGGGTATACATAAATAAGAGGGTATACTTAAGGAGGAGACAAATGAAAAAATACATAGCCCTATTCGTTGTCCTTTGCCTGCTGCTGAGCGCAGCCGGCTGCGCGGCAAAGCCCGCTGATTCCGGTGCTCCGGCCGATACAGGCTCTGGCGCCGCTGATACTTCTTTGGCCGACTTAAAAGCTTCTGGCAAACTGCGTCAGGGCATGGACGATGCTTTCCCCCCCATGGGCTTCCGCGACACATCCGACCAACTCGTTGGTTTTGATGTAGACATTGCCAAGGAAGTAGCCGCCCGCCTTGGCGTAGAGCTCGTGCCGACGCCAATCAACTGGACCCAAAAAGAAAACGAACTCAATACGGGCAGCATCGATGCTATTTGGAATGGGTTCACCATTACGGACGAACGCATCGAAAAAACCGAAATGACATTTGCTTATATGAAGAACCGTCAGGTGCTGGTTGTTCTCGCTTCTTCCCCTTACAACACGCCTGCGGATCTTGCAGGCAAAAAATTGGCCCTGCAAGCCGAATCGACAGCTGAGGATGCGCTGAACGGCGCCACTGAATTCAAAGCCAGCCTGGACGGCGGCGAAGCCATAAAATTTGACGATAACATGAAAGCGCTGATGGATCTTGACGTCGGCGGCTGCGATTGCGTACTCATGGACGAAATCGTGGCAAACTACTACATCACGCAGGGCTCCAGCTACCGCGTGCTGGACGAAGCGTTGGCTGACGAAGAATATGGCATCGGCTTCAAAAAGGGTAATGCTTCGCTAAAGGCAGAAGTGGAATCCATACTGAAGGCCATGAAGGCCGACGGAACTCTGGAAAAAATATCCATAAAATGGTTTGGCAAAGACGTAACCACAGTGCCATAATGCCCCAATGCCTCCACCCGCTTTAGCGCTGCGACCGGCTATTTGCCGGTCGCAGGCCGTCGAAAAACCCTGTCGGGATTACGGCATTTCACCTCTCGCCCTCCGGGTTCGCGGGCGGCAAAATGCCCAAGGTGTGGGCTGCGGACGCGCATGTCGCCCTTGCCCACGGATTGAAAGCTTTTTCTTGCGAACCTTTTTTGACAGTCTGAAACCGGCTATTTGCCGGTCTTTTTTTGTTTTGAAAAATAACCGCGCCATAGTCATTTCCTTTTCGTTTAGCCCTGTACAAAAAAGCTTATATATCAACAGAATCTGCTATAGAAAATACGCAGAATACCGCTATATTATCATAGGGTGTATTTCCCTCCCGATACCATGAATATTTAGATACGTTGCAAAACAATGTCCATGCCAAGGCATGAACAACATTACGAAGGACGGATATCTATGAAAAAGTTTTTATGCCTCTTTTTGCTGCTGATCCTGATTTGTCTGCTTTGCGCTTGCGATAGCTCAAACGACAAATATCAGACCGGCTACTACACAGCCGAGCTCGCAGATTTTGACGATCATGGATGGAAAGAGTTCGTCACGATCTACGTGCGCGATGGAAAAATCGTTACGATCGAATACAACGCGAAAAACAGCAGTGGTTTCATCAAATCCTGGGATATGTCCTACATGGCTGCAATGAACGCGCAAACAGGCACATACCCCAACCAATACACGCGCTTTTTTGCCGGACGTCTTTTAAACGGCCAGGGCGACGGCCAGATCGACGCACTTTCCGGCGCTTCGCATTCGCACCACACGTTCCAACTGCTTGCCGAAGCCGTGCTGGAGCAAGCAAAGGCCGGCCGCTCAGATGTGGCTTTGGTGCCTGTACCTAAAGAATAATCAGCCCCAGCTCATTCAAATATAAATTTAAGGGGTGCCATCGTGAAAAGACGAAAAAGCTTAAATTCAAAAATTTTATATACCACCACCGGCATTGTCCTGTTGCTGGCGGTTATTTTGGTTCTTTTGATGACCTATTTTATGGGCACGTTAACGGAAAATATATTGCTCGGAACTTTGCCAACCATGGCAAAAACCGCTTCCCAAAGCGTGGAGGGCAATCTGCATATACTAGGTGACCGCATTTTTACATTCCGGTCAACTGCCGTGTTTGCAAACGAAGCTTCTACATTGGAAGAACGTCAAGCCGTGTTGGAACGGGCAAAATCAGGCATCGAGTTTGTTTGGATCGCACTATACTCGCCAGATGGTGCATTATTGACAGGCAGCGGAAATAGCCCTACAGACTTGGCAGGCACACCGCTCCTTGCTTCAATGCAAAACACGGTTAACCTTGTTATCGACGATACGCAGGCTGATACACAATCCGGCCAGCCCGAAATCGTGATGGGCGCGCCGCTAACCAAACGGGTAGGCGACGATACCATTATCACCGGTTACCTGGTCGGCAGCTACAAATACGACGTGCTAAACGACGTGCTGAGCAACATCAACATCGGTTCCAGCGGCACCGCTTTCATCATCAACGACGATGGCAAGTACATGGCACACCGCGATATCACCTCTGTATCTGCCGAAAAGAGCATATGGGATGATTTGGGGTCAGGCGATGACGTAAAGAGCTTGGTCGCCGCTATCACCGACGGCCGCACCGGCGCAATGCGCGTAAATGGCGCGCATGGTCCCGCGTACTTCTGTTATGCCCCCGTGCGCGGCACAAACTGGGCTTTGGCTATCACCGCGCCACGCAGCGATTTCACAAGCGATATGCACCGCGCGATTTTGACCAGCTCCATCATCACTCTTGTCTTGCTTGTGCTCGTTATCGTATTCTTTAGCTTGTTTACGAAAAAAACGCTGACCACGCCGCTTCGCTTGTTGACAGATAACGCAAGTGAACTGGCCCACGGCCGCACCACCACCACACTCCCGCAAAATCTGGTGCAGCGCAGCGATGAGATCGGCAGCCTGTCGGAAGCGTTTACCAATATGACCAACGCCATCAACGCCATGATTACCGACACAAATACCATGGTGTTGGCAGCGGAAGACGGCAATCTATCCGTCCGTGCCGATGCGGAACGCCATGAAGGTGATTATCGCAAGATCATCGCAGGCCTCAATCAGACAATCGACCTGCTTGTGCGGCCTATTTACACCACCGCGCATGTGCTGGGCGAAATGGAAAAGGGCAACCTTAGCATACGCATTGAAGACGATGTGCAGGGTGATTTGCTCACATTGAAGAATTCCATAAATGGGACGTTATCCAGCATTCAGGGATATATTTCCGAAGTTTCGGAAAACCTGCAAGCGCTGGCGGCCGGCGACTTGAGCGTGCAGATCACCTCCGATTTCCACGGTGAGTTTGTAAAACTCAAAAACGCCATCAACGAAATCAGCGCCTCGCTCTCGGATGTTATGGCAAACATCCACAAATCCGCGGATATGGTTGCAGCGGGAACGCAGCAAGTATTCCATAGCGCGCAGGAAGCAAGCTCCGGCGCCATGCGTCAGGAAGCATCCATTGAAGAGCTGCTGTCTATGATCTCTGCCATCACCGAAGAAACACAACGCACTGCCGCACACGCCAACCAAACAAACAAGGCAGTGCATACCGCCAAGCAGTTCGGTGAGGATGGCCGTTCAAGCATGCAAAACATGCAGCTTGCTATGCAGGAAATCAATGAATCCTCTAACAATATATCAAAAATTATAAAGGTCATTGACGATCTGGCGTTCCAAACGAACATATTGGCGCTTAATGCTGCTGTTGAAGCCGCGCGCGCCGGTTCCTACGGCAAGGGCTTTGCCGTCGTTGCCGAAGAGGTTCGAAACCTTGCCGCCAAGAGCGCCACGGCCGCCAAAGACACCAGCGACCTGATTGAGGGCTCCATCGGCAAAGCGGAAGCAGGCACTGCCATTGCCAACGGCACATTTGGCGCGCTGGGCAACATTCTCAACAGCGTGGATCAAGTTTCGGAGATCGTATATCAGATAGCCACCGCTTCCAATAACCAAGCGCAGGAGCTTTCGCAGATCAACAACGAAATCAACCAGCTTTCTTCCGGCGTGCAAGCCAATTCCGCCCATGCCCAAATTACCACGGAGGAAGCGCAAAAGCTGGCCGATCAGGCCAATCTGCTCAAATCTCTTGTAGGCCGCTTCCATCTTGGGCACAGGGCCAGTGGCCGCCCGCTTGCTCTAGGCGATGGCTCCACGCAAAAATCCTCCCAAACAAGGCGCTCGTTGCCACCTACTCCCCCCCATGCCGCGCCGCCCTACATAAACGACGACTTTGGCAAATATTGATCGGCGTCATACGCACAAATGTACTACCAAAAGGGGTCGCTCGCTGAGCGGCCCCTTAGTCCGTCGAAAAACAGGGTTTTCGACGGACATAATGCCCACGTGTGGGCCTGGGAATGGGATTCCTAAGGGATGTATTCCTTAGGCGGGGTATGGGGCAGCGCCCCATCGTCCCCTCCAAACAGGTGCGCAAAGTCATGTTTTATGGAGGCTCCGCCTCCAAACCTCCGCCAAAGGGACTAGTCCCTTTGGAAACCCATGGCCGGAATGCCAGGGCATTCCGCAGGGAATGGAGCGCGGATGTTATGCCAGCGGTTCTATGCTTCTCTGAATCGGCTCAAGCTGCAAAAGCTCCTCCGGCAGCGGAATATACAGCTCCATAGCGTCTACATACCGGCTGCCCTCTTCTTCCTGGATAACCGCCTGCACCGAAAGCCTGACGTAAGGCTGCCGGACGTCCAGGCGATTCCAGTCTTGCTCATGCAAAAGCGTGACGATGGGCGCGATATCGGAAATCATATCGGCTCCCTGTATATCTCGCTGCGGAATTTCTGAAGCCATACTCCATTTCAAATCATTGGCATTAAGCGATAACAAGCTACTGCTATATGTTTTCCCGTCATATGATACATTGCGCAGTTCTACAGACACATACAGCTCTTGCGCTTTGTTTTGCGCAAGCGCTGCCGCGATTGCGTCAAATTGCTCTTGCGATGCGGCATTGTGCAGGCGCGCGGCATAATTTGCCGTGTTCGGGAGCAGTTGGTTCAATGCATACGTGGAATAAAAGTTTTTACCTTCGCATGTCCCCTCCACGTTAATATTTCCTACGCTGCGCAGCGCACCCTCTTCCCAAAATCCCAAATTCCCATTGCTTGGCTTATCTATCATCGATTGTGGTATATCCATGTTTTCCTTGCACGCAAGCTGCTTCTCCTGGGGCAGATTTGCATATTCTTCGCGGAACATATCCCAAAGTTTTCCGCCCAGATCCTCTTCACTCAAAGTATTTTCCCAAAAGGCAGCACGCACGTTAAGCACCTCCGCGCCGCTTGGCAGCAGGCAAAGAGCAGCGCGATACTCCGGGTTTTCCATCATGGCCGTATCGAAACGAAGGGCATTTTCCGGCGACATACCCGGCCTGCGATAGAGCTTACGCCCGTTCTTTAATTTGATCTGTATCAGACGGGATCCCGAAGCGGCTTGCCCATTGTTATAGTGCATGTTGTCGTAGGAATAGCGCAAGCTGTCCGAAGTAACTTGCAGCATATTCGGATCCGTATAGGTAACCTCCGCAGCCCGCAACAATTCATAACTCCTCGCATACGCTCCTTCAACGCATATGCTCTCTATTTCACTCGCCGAAGGCAGCACGCGCATCTGCGCCCTGCCATACAGCATGACACCTGCGCACACGAGCCCCGCAAACAGCACAGCAAACGGGAAAACCTTCAACGCAGGCCACAAATTTTTAAACCGCCGCGTTGTAATCAACTCATATAGCATATAAACCAGCAGAGAAACGACAGAAAGTATGATAACCGCGTTTCTATCGCCTCCTGCACTTCTCCCCGCGGTGGAAACAGTGACCATGCACGCTAGGGCAAATAAGAGCGGCATCGTAATCAGCGAACGATAGACATGCTGCATCCGCCTGCTGGGCGCAGCAAATTCCGCCACTTCCGACGCACGGCGATGAAAAAGCGCGCCGCAGGCCAGCAAGTAAACAACGGCGAGCGCCAGCGAATACAGCTGCGACGCCGTGCCCGCAAATACCACGTCGCTGTTATACATGCGCACGCTGCCCCCCGCCAGCATTGCAAATAGGCTTGCCGGAATATGCAGCATAGGGTTTAAAAGGATCCCGGTATTTACAACGCTTAGCATAGGCGCGATGCTCCCAAGCAGTGTGGCGCACAACAGGGATATAAACCGCGGCAAAAACAGTACCAGCCCGCCAACGATGAAAGCGGCAAAACGAGTGCCCGTCACGCTGGCGCCTATGCCCGCGCAGGCGGCCACTAGCGTGGCGCCTATTCCGATCGAAAGCGTCAGCTGCAGGCAGTAGGCTGCGCTAATCGGCCAGCCCACCAACGCCATCTCGGCAACGGCTGCCAGCACTGTTAATATCACCGTGCTCCAAATCCATGTCAATGCGCCCAACATCACGCTTCCGTATAAGCTTGTGCGTCTAAGCGGCAGCGCGTGATAGAAATCCGACGCATTGCGTCGAAACAAGAATGAAAATGCTGAAAACACCATGGTTACCGGCCCGATAAACAGATATACAAACAGCATAGGCGCAATCTCTTCCATGCGCAGCAATACCTTTGTGTCGCCTCTAAGCAAAATAGGTAAGGATGTAACGATGAGGCACACCGCCAGGTAGATATACCCCGGCAGGCGCAAACGCTCTAATGTATCCCTGTAAATTTTTTTATGAAATAATTTATCCATTTACTTGCGCGCTCCCTTCCAGCAAATCGCTGTCAAATGCATATCCCAGCGCTTCCATTTCGTATACAAACACTTCTTCAAGCGAAAGCGGCAGTATCTCCAGAAGCAGCGGAGAAAGGGCGCTCATCTTTGCCTCCACTGCCGCTCTGTCCCCGCGCATAACGCTTAAGGCTACAGATCCCTGCTTGCTGTAGCTAACCAAATCCAAACCCTCGAATATTTCTTTTCCAAACTCCTTGTCAAAGGCGATTTGCACTTTAAAGAGCGCGGTTGTCAAGTTTTGCACATCGCTTTCAAACACAAGTCCTCCCCGGTGCAGCAGCGCAAGCTGATCGCACGTATCTTCAAGCTCACGCAGCGAATGGCTGGCAATCACAGCCGTTGCCTGCCTCTGTTCCATTTCTATATAGATGGCGCGCTTCGTAAGTTCGCGCATCACAGGATCCAAACCGTCGAATGTTTCATCCAGGAACAGATACTGCGCCCTGCAGGACAGCGCCAGTATAACGGCCGCTTGCCGGCGCATGCCTTTCGAAAATGTGGAAAGCGGCGCTTTGGCGTCTAAACGAAACAGCCCGCTCAACTCCAGAAAACGCTCGTGCGAAAATTTGGGATATGCGGCCGCGTACAGCATCGCCATGCGCAGCATGTTTGACTGCGGCAAAAAGTATAATTCATCCGCTACAAATACCACCTCGCGTTTCATGGCCGGATTGTTGTAAACGGGCCCGCCATTTATCAATACCGAACCCGCATCCGGCCTGTATACCCCCGCCAGAAGGCGCAGCAATGTTGATTTCCCCGCGCCATTGCTGCCAACCAATCCGTAAATACTGCCGCTTTGGATATTGCAGCTTATATTGTTTAAGGCCAGCTTATCTGCAAATTTCTTCGTTAAACCATTAACCTCAATCATGCGTTTCCTCTCCCTTCTTTTCAGCTACATCCATAGCCCTGCGCACACACGCGAGCAATTCTTCGCCCTCCACGCCGGCTTGCAGCAGCTCCGCTGCCAGTGCGGAAAAATCGCCTATCTTTTTACGTGCCCGCACTTCCATAAGCTCCTGCGCATGCCTGCTCACAAATCTTCCGCTTCCCGGCGAACTTACGCAAAACCCGCGCCGCTCCAGCTCCGCATAGGCCTTTTGCAGCGTATTGGGGTTGATACCCAGCTGCGTGGCAAGCGCGCGCACCGAAGGCAATGGTTGCTCAGAAGCATATTCGCCCATGGCAATCAGCTTTTCCAGCTGCGAAACCACTTGCTCATATACGGGCACGCGCGACAATTTATCGATTATAAGCATGCAAATCTCCTTTCATAATATTAATTGTACTATCACTTATAGTACGGTTAGTATCCCATAGGATCCGCACCCTGTCAAGGTTATATTTTTTGCAAATGCAATTACTACTTTCTTCAAAGGTAACGCCTTATGCCCCCCTGCTCGATAATTCCGCCGGAAATAGTTTTGTTTTGTGCGCCGATCTGATACAATATGAGAGGATCAGACAGCCGCGTAATAACCGCGCTGTTTGGCCGATCAAAGCCAGGCACAGGAGGGAAAGCAATGATCAAACATGTGGTCATGCAAAAATTTAACGATAAGGCCGACGCGGCAGAAGCGGCGGCTATGTTGCGCGCGCTCGTAGGCAAAGTGCCCACATTGCGCAGCATGGAAGTCGGCATAGACGAATTGGAGGGCGAGCGTTCGTTCGATCTGGTACTGATCGCCACATTCGACGATATGGCCGGACTGCACGCGTACGACACCCACGAAGCGCATGAGGCCGTGCGCGCGTTTATCAAAGCGCGCCGCAAGCAGTCCGCTGCCGTGGATTTTAGTTTTTAAGGAAATATGAATCAATTTAAAGTTGTCGCTCCTTTCGAACCACAGGGCGACCAGCCGCAAGCCATCGAAATGCTAAGCAATGGCATATTGCGTGGCGATAAATTGCAGACGCTTCTTGGCGTAACAGGCAGCGGCAAAACCTATACCATGGCAAAAATCATCGAGCGCGTGCAACGGCCAACGCTCATATTGGCGCACAACAAAACGTTGGCCGCTCAGCTTTGCTCTGAATTTAAAGAATTTTTCCCCGACAGCGCAGTCGAGTATTTTGTTAGCTATTATGACTACTACCAGCCGGAGGCGTACATCGCCTCTTCGGACACATACATCGAAAAAGTGGCGACGGTCAACGAAGAAATCGATAAACTGCGCCACAGCGCCACCTGCGCGCTCAATGAACGGCGCGATGTCGTAATCGTAGCGTCGGTATCGTGCATCTATGCGCTTGGCGATCCGGAAGAATACATGCGCCTTTCTATCTCTTTGCGGCGCGGCATGCACATCGAGCGCGACGCCGTTATGCGCAGCCTGGTAGACATTCAATACCAGCGCAACGACCTCGATTTTGCGCGCGGCACTTTCCGCGCGCGTGGCGATGTATTGGAAATTTTTCCCATGAACTGGTCGGAAAAGGCGCTGCGCGTCGAATTTTTTGGAGACGAAATCGAACGCATCAGCGAGGTGCATACCGTCACCGGCGAAATTTTGCTGGATCGCGCGCATGTCGCCATATTCCCTGCGTCACACTATGCCACAAGCCGCGAAAAGCTGAACATGGCCATGAATCAAATCGAGGAAGACCTGTATGCGCGCGTCAAAGAGCTGAAATCTCAGGAAAAGCTTTTGGAAGCACAGCGCCTGGAACAGCGCACACTTTATGATATGGAAATGATGCGTGAGCTTGGCTATTGCAGCGGCATAGAAAACTACTCCCGCTATTTTGACGGGCGGCTGCCGGGCCAACCGCCTTTCACATTGCTGGACTATTTCCCGCGTGACTTCGTGCTGTTTGTGGACGAGAGCCATGTAACATTCCCGCAGGTTCGCGGCATGTACCGCGGCGATTTTGCGCGTAAAGACAATCTTGTAAACTTTGGTTTTCGCGTGCCCGCCGCGTATGACAACCGCCCTCTAAAATTCGAAGAATTTGAGGGCCGCATCAATCAGGTCATTTGCGTTTCCGCAACACCGGCTGAGTTCGAGCTGAGCCGCGCCACGCAAGTGGCCGAGCAGATCATTCGCCCCACAGGGCTTGTAGACCCAAGCGTGACCATTCGTCCCATCAAAGGCCAGGTGGACGATATTTTGGGCGAAGTGCGCATGACCGCGCAAAAGGGCTACCGCACGCTGATTACCACACTTACGAAGCGCATGGCCGAAAACCTCACGGAATATCTGGATGGCATGGGCGTTCGCGTCCGGTACATGCACAGCGATATCGAAACGATCGAGCGCATGGAAATCAGACGCGACTTGCGTTTGGGCGAGTTTGACGTGCTGGTGGGCATCAACCTGCTGCGCGAGGGGCTTGATTTGCCGGAAGTCGGCCTTGTTTGCATACTGGACGCCGACAAGGAAGGCTTTTTGCGCTCCGATACTTCTCTCATACAAACCATCGGCCGCGCGGCCCGAAACGTAGATGGCCGCGTCCTTTTATACGCCGACTCCATCACGCCATCCATGCAGCGCGCGCTGGCCGAAACAGAACGCCGCCGCGCAAAGCAGCAAGCGTTCAATGAGGAGCACAATATAACGCCGCGCAGTATCACGAAAACCGTGCATAATATACTGGAGATATCCTCAAAAGTGCACGCTGCCGAAGGCGGATTCAGTGAAACGGAACTGGCGCAGCGCATCACCATACTGACCGAACAGATGCGCGAGGCAGCGCAATCGCTCGAATTCGAAGTGGCCGCCAAACTGCGCGATGAAATCCGCGATCTTCAGGGAGAAAGCCCTGCCACACCGAAAAAGCCAAAACCGGGCACCGTGGGCAGCAAAAAGCCTTCGCGCGGCAGAACAAGAAAATAGCCGGCGGCAGTCCTCCCTCGTACACCCGTTTATACCCAGCATCATAAAGCGACCGTTTCGTTTTATGCTTTGAAAGGATTTGTATGCAAGACTCCATCATAATCAAAGGGGCACGTGAGCACAATCTCAAAAATATATCGCTCACCTTGCCCCGCAACAAACTGATCGTCATGACCGGCTTAAGCGGATCTGGCAAATCCTCTTTGGCCTTTGATACCATATACGCAGAAGGACAACGCCGGTACGTGGAAAGTCTTTCCGCCTATGCCCGCCAATTTCTTGGCCAAATGGAAAAGCCGGATATCGACTACATCGAGGGGCTTTCTCCCGCCATATCCATCGACCAGAAAAGCACCAGCAACAACCCGCGTTCCACCGTGGGCACTGTCACCGAAATACACGACTATCTGCGCCTGCTCTACGCGCGCTGCGGCGTGCCGCATTGCCCGCAATGCGGCAAAACCATAGCCAAACAAACCATCGATCAAGTCGTGGACATCGTTTCCGCTTTGCCGGAGGGCACGCGCGTCATGGTCATGGCGCCCTGTGTGCGCGCCAGAAAAGGCGAGCACCAAAAGCTGCTCGACCAGCTGCGGCGCGACGGATACGTGCGTGTGCGCGTGGACGGCACCATCTACGAAATCGCGGATGTACCCGCGCTGGATAAAAAATTCAAGCATACGATCGAAGCCATTGTGGACAGGCTGATCATCAAACCGGGTATGGACAGCAGGCTTTCCGATTCATTGGAAACCGCTTTTTCGCTCGCCTCCAATCTCGCGGTCGTTGAAGTGATCGACGGCGAATCCATGCTTTTTTCACAAAACTATGCTTGCCCGGATTGCGGCATAAGCATGGAAGAGCTCTCACCCCGCATGTTTTCGTTCAACAATCCATTTGGCGCTTGCCCGACATGCACAGGCCTTGGCTCGCTGCTTACCGTCGATCCCGATTTGATACTGCCCAATAAGTCCCTTTCTCTTAGCCAGGGCGCGCTGAACGTGTCCGGCTGGAACAGTCAGGCGGCGGGCAGCATTGCCGAAATGTATTTTACGGCGTTATCCGATAAATACGGTTTTTCACTGGATGCGCCCATCAGCGAGCTCCCCAAGAAGGCGTTGGATGTCATCCTGTACGGCACAGGTGAAGAAAAGCTGCACATTACCTACACGCGCGAATTTGGCGCCGGCACGTTTGACACGCCCTTCGAAGGCATTATCCCCAACATGGAACGGCGCTACCGCGAAACCCAAAGTGAAGCTATTAAGCAGGAAATCGAAACATACATGGCGCAAACGCTTTGCCCCGCCTGCAACGGCAAACGGCTGAAGCCCGAGGTGCTGGCCGTGACGGTGGCGGACAAAAACCTGGCGGAACTCAGCGCCAGCACCATACTCGAAGCGCGTGCGTTCCTGCAAGAGTTGCCGCTCACCCCCTCACAACAAATCATCGCCGCGCAAATTCAAAAAGAACTGGACGCGCGTTTGGGTTTTCTGATCGACGTAGGGCTCGATTATCTCACATTGGCGCGCGCAGCGAACTCACTGTCCGGCGGCGAAGCG
>JAVBPK010000053.1:0-8033 GCA_031549625.1 Eubacteriales bacterium | reverse complement strand
TGCTTGTAGCCACCCTTGTTGTAGGGGCGGTCGCCATCGGCCTGCTTGTAGCCGCCCGTGTTGTAGGGGCGGTCGCCGTCGGCCTGCTTGTAGCCACCCTTGTTGTAGGGGCGGTCGCCATCGGCCTGCTTATAGCCGCCTTTGCTATAGGGACGGTCGCCGTCGGCCTGCTTGTAGCCACCCTTGGTGTAGGGGCGGTCGCCATCGGCCTGCTTGGAGCCGCCCTTGTTGTAGGGGCGGTCGCCGTCAGCCTGCTTGTAGCCGCCCTTGTTGTAAGGGCGGTCGCCGTCGGCATGTTTGTAGCCACCTTTGTTATAGGGGCGGTCGCCCTCGCTCTGCTTGTAGCCGCCTGTGCTATAGGGACGGTCGCCGTCGCTCTGCTTGTAGCCGCCCTTTGAACGATCCCCCGTATTGGGCTTATAGCCTTTTTTTTGCCCGTAGCCGCCTTTGTTTGGCGGTCTGTTGCCGCTTCCCGAACGGCCCGATCCGTTTTCCGCGCCCATTATTCAGCCACCGTAGGAATGATGGCAAGCAGGCGCATGCGCGACTGGCCGCGGTTACTCAAAGAATGGCGGCTGCCGCTCGAACACAGGTGCGCTTCGCCCGCTTTTAGCGTCACATAGGCGGTATCGTCCCAAACGGTTGCCTCGCCCTCGAGCACATAGAACACTTCCGCCTCGTTTTCATGCAGATGTTCGCCGATGGAACAGCCGGGTTCCAGCGTTATTTCGTTGAGCAGCCTTATATGCGGGATATGCGCAGCGAACAAAGGCGCCATCTGTACGGTGCCCTCGCCTCCGCGCATGTTCTCCACCATGCTGATCTCTCTATCCTGTGGTTTTGTAATCATATTGTGCTCCTTTCATGCTTCCCCTTTTGTTTGTGCGTCCCTTTCCAATATAGTGCGCATTAATTCTTTTAATCGTTCATCTTCGCCCAGCAGATACAGATATCCAACGACCGCTTCAAGCCCTGTGGCAGCCCTGTACGCGCCGATGCTCGCGTTTTTGGGTATGGTGCCGATATGCGCGTTGCGCGCCCGCCGGAATATCGCCTGCTCCTTTTCGTTCAGCAGCGGGCTGACCCGCTCGCTTGCTGCCGCCTGTGCCGCAGCGCATACATATTCCGCCGCGCGCACATGCATACCGTGCACCGTAGCGTCGCTGTTGTTTACAAGCATGGTGCGCACAAACAAATCGTAAACCGTATCGCCCACATAAGCAAGCACGAGCGGAGAAAGCTGCGACGGTTCACGGCATTCTCCGCCAAACGCCTGCCGCAAAGCTTCCGCCGCACTCATAGCCTGTCCTTAAAGCGGTTGAGCATGCTTCTGTTGCAGGGTACATCCAGTCCGTGTACATCCGCCATGCGGCATAGTTCACCGGCGAACATGGCAAGTTCCGTCGGCTTTCCGGGCGTTCGGATATCCCTGCAAAGCGAAGATTCGCTTTGGTAGGGCAAACGCATAATGGTATCGATATGCGTTTGTTCGATGCCGGCGGGCAGTTTAACGCCCTCCGCTTTGGCCACAAGAAGGACTTCGCGCAGCAGGCCGACCGTAAACGACATTTTTTCCGGATCTTCCCGCACCGCGCCCGCCGGTAAGTCAAAATAAGCGTTTGCCTGCCCATTGGAATTTAGCAGGCTCCACTTTACCCAGTTTTCCATGATGATATCATCCGGTATTTCTGTGGGTATCCCGCATTCGTTTAACATGCCGCAAAGCTCTAGCAAGGATTGCGGCGATTCGGCGGCAGGTTTGTTTGGCACGCCCATCACTACGCGCAGCAACGGGCCGGTCTTTTCTATGACGCCCGGTTCGCGTATTTGGCTGTAAATGTAAATGCTACCGCTAAGAGCAATGCCAGCTTGCAGCTTTTGTTCAATTTGTCTATAAACATTTACGCCATTCAGCAGCGGCAGCAGCAAAGTATGCTCGCCCACGCACGGCCGCACCTGATCCATCACCGCGTCCAGCCCATAGGCCTTTGTGCAAAAAAAGATGGCGTCCATAATGCCCGCAGGCGTATCCGTAACCTGCGGATGCACCGTGAATGTTTCGCTTCCGTCTATGATTGTGAGGCCGCGTTCCCGCATGGCCGCAAGAGCCGCGCCACGCGCCAAAACCGTGATGTCCGGAAACAGCCGTGCCAACTTGCCCGCGATATACCCGCCAACGCCGCCCGCGCCTGCAATCATGATGTTCATCGTTTCTACTCCCTTGCCAGCTTTTGTGCTTCTATCATTATAAGGCAAAGCGCAACCGCGGGCAAGAAGCATGGCAGGGAGAATCCCTGTGTTATTTTCCGAAATAGCGGACGATACCCGCTACAATGCCATCTGCCAGCGCCCGTTGGTGCTTTTCATCCTGCAAGAGCGCTTCGTCGTTCGCATTGCTTAAAAAGCCGCATTCCACGATAACCGCGGGCGCTATGCTTTCGCGCAGCACATAATAATCGCCGGGATTTGCCGCGCGGCGTGGGTTTTCTATGCTTTCGCATACGGTTTCGATGATGGCCGTCGCAAGCTTGGCGCCTTCCTCAGAGCCCTGCATGTAAAACGCCATTGGCCCATGGATGGAAGAGTCGCGAAACTTATTCATATGGATGCTGACCACCGCCGCCACGCCATCCTGCCGCATGCTTGCGCGGCGCGCTTCCATGTCGTCCCGTTTGTTTTTTGCGAGCGCGTCCGCTGTTTTTCGCGTCATCTCCACGGCAAAGCCAGCCTCCCGCAGGCCTTTTTCCACCAGCTTCGCCACCTGCAGGTTGATGCCCGCCTCTTTCACGCCGTTTGGGCTGCTTGCGCCGCCATCCGGCCCGCCGTGCCCCGCGTCCAGCACAATAAGCAGCGCGCCTTCATCTGTATTGGCGGGAACGGCTGCTCCCGTCGCCACGTCACCGCCGGCAGGCGCTTTCCACGCGCCTGTCAACGCAAGCACAACCACGGCCGCAACGAATAGCAGTCCCATCCAATCAAAAACAAGCTTGCCAAGCCGTTTTCCCTTCCACACGACAAAAATTCCCCCTTCTGATTTTTATTATCATATTCAGAAAGGGGAGCGGTTATTTCTATTTCGATTTCAAGAGGCATATAAACACAGGTACAGCATGCGGATTCCCTTCCGCTGGTCATAGCATGGCTGTATATCCCTTTTTGTTTATACGCTTATTCATTTTGCATATCCGCATATCTATCCACACTATGCACAAAGTTATGAACAGGTTGGTTTACGGTTTCTTCCATGCCGGAACGGTTATCCACAGAATGGAGTGCCTGCATATACATCATATCATTGAATTTTATACTGCATAAGAAAAGACGCGAAAAAGGCTGTGTTTATCGGATTTACGCCTACTCTCGGGGCGTGAAGGGCTTATTTGTGAAAACGTGTACATTTCATGAATATGCAATGATTACGCATGCATTTCCGGCTCACGCCCGCCGATGCTTTTCACAACGCAGCAGAACGGCATATCGGAAAAGCAAGCGGCGGCGGCCCGCGCTTCTTTTTCGGAAGCGAACAACCCAAAAACGGCGGAGCCCGCCCCCGTCATAGCCCCGCCAAGCGCGCCGTACTCTTTCATGCGGGCACAAAGCGTACCTATTTGCGGTAGCAGCTCTTCCGCTGCCGGCTGCATGGCGTTTTGCAGCAGAGGGCCGAGCGCTGCCACATCGCCTTTTACCAGCGCCGCCTGCGCCTTTGCCGTGTTTGGGTGCCGCACGGGCAGCTTTAGCGCGCCAAACAGCGCGCGCGTGGAAATGCCCCGCTCCGGCTTTACCAGCACAAACCAAAGCGGTGTGCGCGAGACGCGCAAAAATATCAACCTCTCGCCGATACCGCCCGCGCGGCAGGCATCGCTCTGCAGGCAATAGGGCACATCTGCGCCCACTTCCAGCGCCGCTTCCCGCATGGCATCCTGGCTAAGCGCGCCATACAGCCGCTGCAAACCAATGAGCGCGGCAGCAGCGTCCGCACTGCCTCCGCCCAGGCCCGCCTCGGAAGGAATGCGTTTAAATACGCCGATGCGCGCGCCGCAGGCTTTGCCCGCACGCTGCGCGTACGCCGACGCCGCGCGGCTGACCGTGTCGCCATCCGGCTTATCCATATTTTGATACGTGACCACCGTTTGTCCGGCAGCCGCAATGGTGAGCGTGTCGTACAAAGACACGCCGATCATAAGCATATCCAGTTCGTGGTATCCGTTTTCGTGCCGAAAAAGTACATCCAGCGTGAGATTTAGCTTCGCGGGCGCAAGCAACTCAAGCGGCTTGTTCGTTTCGCTCATGGCCCCTCCACGTCTCTGCGGCCAACGAGCCGCAGATTTTGCCCGGACAACTGCATCACCGCGGAGTCGTCCGTGCTGACCAGCCGTGAAAACACGCGCTCGCCATAGCGTTCCTGCAATTGCTGGCTAGTAAGATTGGAAGCCACGACGGTATGACGTTTGCCGTTGCGGCGTTCGTTTAATATGGAAAAAATGTATTCGCGCGTAATATTGTTCAGCATGGGCTCCGTACCCAGGTCATCAATCAACAAAAGCGGCACTTGCAGGAATGTAGCGGCGCTGTCCGTGTACTTGCGGATACCGGCAAGCAGCTCGTCCTGCAAAGTATACGCCGTCACTTTCTTCAGCTGCATGCCACGCGCCAGTGCGCGCGCGCCGATACAGTTCAGCAAGTATGTTTTTCCGAGCCCCGCCGTGCCGAGCAATACGAGATTGTGCTTGCTTGTGTCGGGTAAAGCGTCGGCAAACTGCTCCGCAATGGCTCGGGCCTTCTGCATTTGTTTGCGCTGCGTCTCGGAAGGAAATATGCTTTCATCGAACGCTTCAAATGTTTCGCGTGAATCCAGCGAAGAACTCGCCCGCTGCTCTTCCATCAGCCGCCGGGTAAGGCAGACGCATGCCGTTTTTCGCGGCTCGCCTACATAGCCGGTATCGCCGCAGAGCGAGCAGCGTGGTTTTAAGGCAAGAAAGTCCCGCGGCAGGCCTACCGAAAGCAGCAGCCGCTCTTCTTCCTCGGCAAGCGCCCGCAAGGCGGCGCGGGCCTGCTCCGCGGCCTCTACGGCGGAGACGCCGCGTTTGATCGCGCTTGCGATCTGGCGCGTTGCGGCGTTTCGCTTTTCGTCTATTAGGGCGAATCCGCCGTGCAGCGCATAAGCCTGACTTTTGCGCGCTGTTTGGGCGGCCTCGGCCTGTTCGCGCGCGCGCTCGTATTCCGAAAGTATTTCGGCAAACAACACCGTCATGCTTCCCCGCTTTCGTCCAAATTGATGAATATATGCTTTAACTCGTCATCTGAATAGCGCGCTTGCGGATAATCCATGGCGCTCGGCTTTTTTTCTTTGCGGGAAAAGCTTTGCAGCTCCGCGTGTTCAGCCGCATGCTTCTCCGCTTCCTCCCGCGTGCGTATGCCGCTTTCTATATAATTGCTCAGCAGCTTCTTTAAGAAACCGACCGGCTGCTCTTTGCTTGCGGCTTGTTCGGCGGCAAACAGCAGCGCCTCCTTTTGCAGGCCCGCGTTCATAAATTCTAGAAGCTGCGCGCGTTCCTGCGGCCTTGCCGCGCGGCCCGCACCCATGCGGGCAAATACTTCCCGCGCGAGCGCGGTGCTTTTATCGGCCATTTCCAGCTGTTCACCCACTTGGGTCTCCGTGGAAACCCCTTGCTGGCGCAGCTGTTCCAGCACGCCGTCCAAATAGGCGAAGCTGGGGCGTTCTGCCTTTGTAACAGCGGGGCAAGCGGCCAGTATGGCGTTTGGCGTAAAGCCCCAGGCACCCGTCCATTTTTCGTATAGCTGCAATTCATCCTGCGTGGGCCGCCTGGTTTTGCGCCAGCGCGTCAGTATCTGCATGGCGCCGCTTGTCATTTCTTCGAAAGCGGTGGCGTGCTCCTTGGCGTCGTCGGCAGTACGCACGCCCGCGTCCGCCCATGTCCGCGCCACCGTATCGATGTATTGCATGGACACCCGGTTGCCCTTTAGCGCGATGCAATGCGCGATGAGTTCAAGTACCGCGTCTTCTTCCAGGCCAAACACATCCACCCAGTCATACATGCGGCGAAGCTCGTTTGTGCGAAGCGTGCGCGGCGCAAAAAGCGACTGCGCCGCCTGCAAAAGCTGGCCGTATTTGCCATGGTGCAGCGCAGGCCCGCGTCCCCGCTCGGCGGGCGCCACATATTCCACTTCAAGCGGATTGGCGCATATAATGCGCACAAGCCCCTCGCGCTGCCAATACGCAAACGCCTGCAGCGTCTCTTCTTCCGAAAGACCAAGCACTTCCGGCAGCGTGTTGTTATCGAACGCGGGATAGCGGCATAGCATCAGCCCGTACAAGTATACGCGCAATTGTGTGCCGTCCGCCGCGGGTAAAAATTCGAGTATAAAGAGGTTGTCCACGGGCGTTGATTCCAATGGCAACGCTCCCGGTGAAAAACGGCATCGCATAAGCAAGCACTCCTTCCACTGAAACAATATTATAACATATTGGAATTGCGGCGTAACAGATTATTTGTCCTGTTTGCCGCATATATAAAAGTAGGCCATTTTCTTTCCATGGCGCATCGCAGCGCTGCCATGGGACATACGCCGCTTTACACGCCGAAGAATCCATTTCGGTTTATAAAAATCAGGAGGTACTGCATGGAACAAAATATGGTAATCATAACAATGCGAGATCCGCTGACAAACGCGCGCAGCGCTACAGCGCGTATACGCAGGCGCCAGCCATACGCCGGAGGCGCCGCAAAAGACCTGACAGCCGAGCTGGCGGAAGTTGAAATTCGCTGGCCAAACGGTCAAACGCAAAAAGAGGCGACGGCGTTTCTCTTGCTGAATGACAGGGCAGAAGCCATCCGCGCGGGCGTGGCGAGTATTACCAGCTGCGATACCATCACGGGCGTAGCCGTAATGCGCCCAAACGGGGCATGCACCTGCTTCGGCGCCACGCAGGGAAACGAGAGCGCCTGCAATGCCAGGCTGTTCCAGCTGCGCCAAACGGGCATTGCGCAGCGCGCGCCACAAGAAGAGATATCCGCCGCGGAAAAAGGCGCCGCCGTACCGGCAGCTGAAATCCGCGTGCATGCGCAGGAAAGGCCTGTTGCCGCAGAAGCCGGCGCGGAATCATTGCCGCCCCAGCCGGAGCCGGATGGCTCCGTTATTGCGCCCTCCACACGGTACCGCGCCGTGCTTGGGCAAGAACCCGCTCCTGCCGCGCAGGAGGCCGCCGCACAAACACCGATGCAAGAAGCACCGGCGCAACAGAGTGCGCCTGAAGCCGCCCCTGCGCGAGAGCAAGCGTCACGGGAGAAAAAACCGTCTGCGGAAACGCTCGCCATGGTGGCGGAATTGCCGCAAAATCGCCCGGCGAATCGTTCCGCACAGAATATGCGGCGCATGCGCCAATCGTCTTCGCCGCGCTATACTTCGGTTCCAGCCGCGAGGCAGATGCCATCTTCCGCGCGAAAGCAGCCTGCCGCCCCAACGCCGCCTGTCCAAACACTGCCCGCGCCTGCAGCCCAGCCAGTAAGCCCCCCTGTGTTTTCGCAACGCGAAAACCGGCCTGCCGGCATGTTGGAGCAGGACGGCGGCGCGGAGCTTTTGCGGCCAGCCGGCGCGCAAACAACGCCGGCTATGACGGAATCGGGCACAGGCGAAAGGCAAGCGCCGCCCATAGAAACGGCACAAACGGCCGGCGAGGAATTGGCTTTTCCCGAGTTGCAGGAAGAGGAGCTCCAATTGCGTCCCGCCGGAAGTATTGCGCTACAAAACATTTTGCGCCGCGCAAAAACGCTTTTCCCCGACCCGGATGAATGGGGAGGCTTCGAAGCGCAGAGCTACAGTTTGAACGACCACAATACACCGCAGGACCACGCCGGGTCACAACGCTGCACCAATCCCTTTCCGCATCATTTTCCCGGCTCCACATGGATGCGCGTGCAGCGCGCGTCGCTCCATGAATACTATTTTGAGGGGCGTATGCGGCGTGGGGAAGAAAATTGCATCATCACTGCCGTACCCGGGGATTACAGTCC
>JAVBPK010000088.1:0-6715 GCA_031549625.1 Eubacteriales bacterium | reverse complement strand
TCTTGAAGAATGCAGCAAAATAGTAAATGGGTTGCTCGTATACACAGTTAATTCGGCCCAAAGCAATAAACGCATCAATGCAAAAATTCATTACTCGGAAAAAGACGGGGCTAGAAACTACTATTCGTCATCCGAAATGACACTTAGTCTTGAAGGACGCTGTGGCACATATACTTTTGAAACATTTCAAAATTTTATGTTCAATCATTCGTATGAAGTATTGAAAAATCTCGCGGAAATATTGAGCCTTGAGAATCCAGTTTTTCGTTTTATGCTTCTTTATGAGTACTTATGCGAAAAAGTTGGTGGAGGTCAAGGAAGCGTTGACAAATTTATTGAATCATCTAAAGAGGGGCAAATATATTCTCTTAAAAGATTCAAGCGCAATCAAAAAAGAGATCCTGAGACTGAAATCACATTTTTACGTAATGTTATAGGACATAATGCTTGGAGAGATAATTACAAAGTCGCCGAACAATTTTGCGATGCAAAAATTCAGAGTTTAATAAAAATCCTAGTCAAGATAATACTTGAGAAAACGCAGGTGCCCTAATTCCCTTGCCACATATCTTATTACTTTATTTTGTATTCCTTTTGATGATTGTCGGATGTCAAATCACCACCCAAATCCACCGTTCTATATTGTCTCTACCATATGTACGGTACTCTTGCTAACTTTATACACCTTAGCCGCATCCCGCACGGTAGCGCCGTTTTCCACGATGTAATGCGCCACTTGCAGCACCCTGTCTTCAATATAGGCGTCGGATGTTCTCCCCTTTGCGCGTTCCGCCGCGCCCGCTTTGTTGCGCATGTTGTGAACCCCCTCGAACAAGCTATATTAGCTTATGCACAGGGAATCGAGGATATGACCGGGGTATTCTTCGCGCATAGCGAGATAGTTTGCCGCAAGTTAAGTCAGCCCTTAATATCCGATCGGGCTGGCTCCGCAAAGCCGCTTTTGCTCAAATGGCTGGACACTGTGACGGATGGGAATTTGCCGGTTTCATAAAGCGGAAAAGGTTGTAAAGGGCAATACTTGCCGCCAAAACGGCGTAAGCGCTAATCATTTGCGCACTTACCTTCATGGCGAGTAGAGCCCGCTAATTGATCTTAATCCCGTATATCTTCGCAGAGCGCGACCCAATCACGATTGTGTCTCCAAACACGGCAGGTGACGCTTCGAAATTATCTCTGGCTTCCTCCGTGCCGACTGTAAGGGTATCCAGCAGTTCTCCCGTGCTGCCGTTCAGCAGATAGATATTTCCGCGCGTATCCGCAAGCACGATATACGCATTGCCTGCCGCATCGTACACGGCCACGGGCGAACCCCATGAATAGCCCACGGTAGCAAATTGCCAGCGCTCGGCGCCTGTCTCTTTATCCAGGGCCACAAGCGCGCCGCGGCTTGGTTTTTCGCTTGGATAGCGGGAATACGGGATAAGCACCAGGTCGCTGATGCTGTTTTTACCGAGGATAGCCGTGGCCTGTATGCCGCCGGAAACGCCGGAGACCGTAGAAACATGGCGCACATCTTCCCAAACGACCTTTCCTGTAACGGCGTCTATTTTAAAGAATGCCACGTCACCCACGCTGTTGGCGTCCTTTTTCCAGTGCAGCGATGTGCCCGCGTATAGATAAGCGGTGTGCTCCGCTTCTGAAACTTCCAATACGGGTGAGCCGTTTGAATCATCCCATGTATCCTGCACCCACACGATATCCATCGTGTTGAGGTCAATGCACTGCATAAGGCCGGCGTTATCCGTCAGGTATAAATAATGTCCCCATATGGCCGCGCTATCCTCGTAGCCCAGCCAATACTCTTTTTCGCTTGCGCGCTTCGCGGAATATCGATATTTAACGGTATCCGACGGAGAGACGGAGACCGTGCCCGCTGCCGCGTCAAACTGCGTGTTGAGTTTTATGCGGTACAGGATGCCATTTTCTCCGGGATAAAACAAAGTATCACTTGCGGCGTGTATCAGCGGGGAACTGTCGTAGGCATGCCAGGTGCGCAGCGCAAACGGATCCTTTCTTTTCCCAAATTCATACAGTCTTTTAAAGTCGATCAAACTATATACCAGCGCGCGAGTATCCCGCGCGTCGTCATCATATCCATCGCCAGAACCAAGGTAAAGCAGCGGATAGCCGCGCGGGTCTAAAGCGCCCGCTCCCTTAAACGGCATGCCTATCTTCAGCTTGTCCCGCGTGGGCTTGCCCGTCTCCAAGTCCAGAAAATACACGTTGCCATCCATGGTCGCCAATATCACTTCTACAAGCCCCGGCTTGTTCTTTGCCTCGTCATAAAGGTTCATGATCTTTTTTGTGCTGTCCGGCCAGCGCACGATAAGCGGTTGTCCCACCCACCCGCTGCCCGTCCAGCTGCCCTCGCCGCTGATGCCCTTTGACATGCTGCCGCTGGAGACCGTCCATGCCAATGTAAGGGTTTTGGCGGAAACGGCCGCCGTGCCATAGCTGGCATCGTCGCGATAGTTGTTGCCGCGGAAAGTGATGATGCCCTCGAGCGCCGTATACTCACTCGCGGGGCCAAACGACATATCTTCCTGAGATGTAAAGCTGTCCGCGCGTTCGCCGTTTACTTCCAGCTCGCGTTTGTAGCCAAACACGGAGGGCAAAGCAGACTCATCCGCTTTCGGCGTGTAAAAATAAGGCGTGGGTGAAGGAGTGGGTGTTGGCACAGGTGTGGCGGTAGGTGCGGGCGTGGACGCTTTCCCCTCAAAAAGCCCTTTGCCTTGAGCGACGGGCGTTTCCCCTGGCTCCGAAGGCGAATTCGCCTCGTTTGAACTGCAAAACGTCAATATCCCAAGTATCGCCACTAAAATGAGTAAGATGACGATTACAAGGAACCGGCGCACATTGGCCACTCGATACCTGCGCATGATGTCTCCCTTCAAATAATCAAATCCCCGGCCGCAGGGTGCATGCATGCCAGCGCCTCCGCGTCCTGCACCCCCGTATGGCAAGTATGCCATGGCAAACCGTATCTATTCTACTGTAGTCCCGGTTATTTCGCTGGCTGCATGAGGACGCTGCCTCCCGGCTCATCCAGTTCGCCAAGCGGGGCCAGCATGTGTTTGTTTACATGCCGATACAATACCAGCACCAAACCAAGGCCAACAATCTCCGCGATGGGAAAGGCCCACCAAACATAAGCCAGCCCAAAAAAATTCGCCAACAAATACGCTGCCGGCAATATGGCGACAACCTGCCGTGCAATGCTCATAAACAGGCTGTACACGCCCTTGCCCAGCGCCTGGAATAGCGTAGAAAGCGAAATGCCCAGTGCCGCGCCTGGAAAGGAGAGGCTGATAATCCGCAGCGCGGGCACGCCGATGCGCAGCATATCCTCCGAAGCACGAAACATCAATAACATTTCGCGGGCAAATAGCTGAAAAGCCAATGTTCCGGCCAGCATAACACCCATCGCGATCGTTAGCAGCATGCGCAGTGTCCGCCTCATTCGCTGCAGGTTGCGCGCGCCATAGTTGTACGCCAGTATGCTCATGCCCCCGCCGGAAAGCGCGAATACGGGGAAAAAGATAAACGAATTTAGCTTGAAGTATACGCCAAATACCGATACCGCGACCGGTGTGAAGAATATCAGTATCTTGTTCATGCCCAGCGTCATCACCGTGCCGATGGATTGCATCACGATGCTGGGTAGGCCTACTTTATAGATATCTTTTATGGTTTGCCAGTGGGGCCGGAAGCCGCGCACCACTACTTTCACCTCATGCTTCACAAAAAATACGAGAAAAATGCTAAGCAGCATGGCAACCCATTCGCCTACGACTGTAGCAATGGCCGCGCCCGCCACGCCCAGCGCCGGAAAGCCAAAGTATCCAAATATCAAAATAGGGTCCAATATGATGTTCAGGATAGCGCCCGAAAGCTGCATAAACATAGGCAGCACCGTGTTGCCCGTGGCTTGTATAAGGCGTTCGCATGTTATTTGCACGAATACGCCCACGCAGAATGTCATGCAAATAAAAAGATAATCCCCGCTCATGCTCAGCAAAAGCGGATCGCTGGTAAACAGCGTGAAAAAATTGCGCGCAAAGCACAAGCCTAGCACGGTGAAAACCAGTGCGCTCATCAGCGCCAGAAACAAGCCGTTTACCGCGGCCATGTTTGCCTCCGCAAAGCGTTTTTCGCCAAGGCGGCGCGAAATTAACGCATTAATGCCTACGCCCGTACCCACGCCCACGGAGATCATCAGCATTTGTATAGGAAACGCAAGCGAAACCGCGGCAAGCGCTGTTCCATTCACCTGCGCCACAAAAATACTGTCGACGATGTTGTAGCAAGCCTGAATAAGCATGGACACGACGATCGGAGCCGCCATTGACACCAGCAATTTGCCTTCGGGCATGACGCCCATCTTATTTTGTTTTCTTATTTGCTCACCCATATTTGTCCACTTTCAAAGAATTCATACTCCGCTATTATATCACGTTTTCCCGCGGGAACAACCAAAACGCCTCTGCAGAAAAAAAGAACGGCCTCAAGAACCGTCCCTTTTTCAGCAAAATATCGCCTAATCCTCTATCCTCCGGCATCATTAAAAAAAGCCGAAAAAACCATAATTTTACTGCAGCCCGAGCAGCAGCCCTCCCTGATACACGATCAGCGCCGCCACATACGCGATGGCGATTTGATATAGCACCATAAACGCCGTCCATCCGCGGCTGTTCAGTTCCCGGCGCATGGTAGTGACGGCGGCCATGCAGGGCACATACAAAAGAATAAACACAAGAAAGCTATACGCGGAAAGCGGAGTGAACGTAGTGGCCAGCGTAGCGCGTATGGCGCTATCTCCCGCAATAGCGGCAAATCCGTAGAATAGGCTCAGTGAGGAAACCACAGCCTCCTTTGCCACAAGCCCCGCCAGCAGCGCCACGGCGGCCTGCCACGCGCCAAAGCCCAGCGGTTTGAATACCGGGGCGATGAAGCCGCCCACCACGCCCAGTATGCTGTCGCCCGCGTTTGCAGCCATATGCAAGCTCGGGTCAAAGCTTTGCAGCACCCAAATCAACACGCTCATGAGCAATATGATGGTGCCCGCTTTTTCAATGAAATGCTGCAGACGTTCACCGACATGCTGCAGTGTATTCCGCAGCGTAGGCCAGCGGTATGGCGGCATTTCCATAACGAACGCGGCCTCCTCACCGTGGAACATCGTCTTTTTAAACAAGAGGCCCGTCGCCACGCCCCCCAATATGCCCAGCACGTACAGGCTGCAAACCACCACCCATTGATACCGCGCAAAGAATGCAGCCGCTATCAGTCCATACACGGGTAATTTTGCCGAGCAGCTCATAAACGGCAGCAAAAAAATGGTCATACGGCGATGCTGCTCGTTTTCCATCGTACGCGCGCCCATAGCAGCTGGCACCGTGCAGCCAAATCCCATCAACATAGGGATAAAGCTCTTGCCCGAAAGCCCAAAACGGCGCAGCGGCTTATCCATGATAAACGCCGTGCGCGAAAGATATCCACTGTCCTCTAAAAGGGAAAGGCAAAGAAACAGCAGCGCGATCTGCGGCAGAAAACTAAGCACCCCGCCCACGCCTCCGATCACGCCATCACAAACCAGCCGAACCAACCAATCCGACACGCCCGCACCCATAAGAAAACGCTCGACAAATGGACCAACCACGCCGTTTATCAGCATATCAACCTGATCGGACAGCCACTGCCCCACCGTACCAAATGTGAGGATAAATATGAGCAGCATGACGCAAAGGAATATGGGCATCGCCAAGTATCGATTGGTTACGATATGGTCGATGCGGTCGGACATGCTTTTTTCGGCATGCGCACGTTTGCGCAGCAGGCAGGCGCGCGACACTTGCGTGATGAAACGATAGCGGCTGTCCGCTATACGCATCTCGCTGTCGAAGTGCGGATCTTCGCCCGCGTATTCTTCCTGTATCTGTTTGATGGCCCGCTGCTGTTCGGCGCTGAGTTGCAGCGCCTGTAAAACCAGAGCATCGCCCTCCAGCGTTTTGATGGCGGCCCAGTGCTTGGGTAAGCCCGTTGCCTCCGCCTGTTTGTCTATCATGGCCGCAACCCGGTGATGCGCCGCATGCGTATCGGCATCAAACACATCGTCCGGCTCTATCTGAAACCCTGCGTGCATTTGATCGTGAATGAGCGCGATTATGAGTTCGCATTGCCGCAGCAGTTCGTTAATGCCGGCGCCCGTCCTCGCGCTGATCGGCACGACAGGTATGCCCAATTCCAAGGCCAGTTTGCGCGCGTCGATCGTGTCGCCGCTTTTTTCCACTTCGTCCATCATATTGAGTGCCAATATCATGGGGCGCTCGAGTTCCATCAGTTGAAGCGTCAGGTATAAATTGCGTTCCAGATTGGTGCCGTCCACGATATTGATAATGGCATCCGGCTTTTCTTTGATTATGAAATTGCGCGCCACCACTTCTTCCATTGAGTAGGGCGAAAGCGAATAGATACCCGGCAAATCCACCAGTGTCATATCATGGCCATGCGCGCGCAGCTTGCCTTCCTTTTTTTCAACAGTAACGCCGGGCCAGTTTCCCACGTATTCATGTGATCCTGTCATGGCGTTAAACAATGTGGTTTTCCCGCTGTTGGGGTTTCCCGCAAGCGCCAGCTTCACAGGAGCGTCATTTACGGCGTCAGCCTCGGCTGTTCGCTTTTTCGTCTTCGGCAG
>JAVBPK010000047.1:0-8383 GCA_031549625.1 Eubacteriales bacterium | reverse complement strand
TTCTCTCTCGTCTAGTGTAAAATGAGTGTAAGGTTGCATTTTGACCTCGTGTTGATGTTTTCTTCAAACTCATTTTAACACGTTGTCGATCTGCAATCCTTTTTTTGTTGCACTTGCTATTGTAATCTACCTAGTCCCTTTGGAAACCCATAGCCGGAATGCGCCTGCATCAAATAACAGGGCCTAATGTGTGTATATCAATGCTGTTGAAGTATCCGATGCTCTCGTTTTTGGTATATTCGCCGTTTAGAACGCGCAACAGTTTCTTAAACGCTTCTTCGCCCACCTGTTCGATGCTCTTTTCACCGGTGATAATAAGGCCTGCGTTCAAGTCCATATCGTGTTCCATGTTTTTGTACGTATTGACATTGCCGCAAATCTTGATGACCGGCATGCTCGGGAAGCCTTGCGGCGCGCCCCTGCCTGTAGAAAACATCATGGCCTGCGCACCCGTGGCAGCCATGCCCGTCAGTATTTCCGGCTCACGTCCCGGCGTATCCTTGATCCACAGCCCTTTATGCGATGTAACGCGCTCCGGATAGTTCAAAACGCCTTGTATGGGCCGTGTGCCGCTCTTCATAATAGCGCCCAGCGATTTTTCTTCGATGGTGGAAAGCCCGCCCAGTATGTTGCCCGGCGTCGGCTGGCCTTTGCGCATATCGACTCCGAGCGATTTCGCCCGTTTTTCCATGGCGTCCACGATGTCGTAAATGCGCTGCGCCACTTCAGGGCTGGCGGCGCGGCGTGCCAATATATGTTCAGCGCCCAAAAATTCGGTCGTTTCCCCGAAAATCACCGTCGCGCCCAAATCCACCAGCTTATCCGCCACATACCCGATGGTACAGTTGGAGGCCATGCCGCTCGTCGCGTCCGAACCGCCGCACTTGATGGCCATAACCGCTTCGGATATATCCGCCGCTTCACGCTGCATGGATGAAATCTGAATAGCAAGCTTTTGCGCCATATCCGTACCTGCCTGAATGGCGCGTGACGCTCCGCCCAGCTGTTGAATGCCTATCATCTCCACGGGCTTGCCCGTTTGGGCGATCGTTTCGTACAATTTCGCAAAATCGCTCCATTCGCAGCCCAAACTGACGATCAGCACAGCGCCAACATTGGGGCTGCAGCCAATGCTGGTAAGCGTGTCCGTAACACGGTCTAAATCGGGCGGAAGCTGGCAGCAGCCTTGGTGGTGAAAGAAGCCAACGGTGCCGTGCACCTGATGCACGATCGCCTGTCCCACATCATTCGCGCAGATTACGCTGGGTATCACCGCCACAAGGTTGCGCGAGCCGATCTTGCCATCAGCTCTTCTATATCCATAAAATTCCATATTTATTCCTTTCTTACCGGTCGCCTCGGCCGCGAACGCTGTCGAGATTATGGACGTGCACATGCTCGCCTTTTCGAATGGGAGCGGTCGCTTCGCCCAGTTTTTCGCCGTATTTTATAATAGCGTCGCCTTGGTTGATATCAAAAACCGCGATTTTATGGCCATACGGTATCGCTGTAAGCGTGCGGATCGTTTCCGCATTACCGGCCTTGTCGCGTACAATTATTTCATCGCCCTTTTCAATGCCGTTGGCAAACAGCGTCGCGACATTGTCTTTTGGATTCACCTTTAGCCCATATTTTTGCTCCATGTTGACTCCTTTCTTAAGTCCAAACGAATACATGCGCGTTTATTGGCTGCATATCACCGAAACGCCATCGGGAATGACGACAACCTGCGCATCACGGCCCTTGATGCCATAGGCGATGTCAAGCGCTTCGTCCACCGTGGCGGCGGGGATCATATTAGCCGTTCGTATAGTGGCGGCATCACATTCACTCACCACAATCACCGTATGTTTTTTCATAATGCGCGCGTATATCTGCACAACCCATTGCTCCGGTATGGTTTCTTTGGGTGGTATGAGGGAGAGGCGCTGTTCGATCAGCTCTGGCGTGCCGCTGGTTATCAGTTTCTCAAAATGTTCGCCTCCCATACCATCGCAGCAGGAAGCGCACACGATAATCACGCCGTCCTCGCCCGCGCAGTTTTCCGCCGTGTCCGCGGATTTGGAGGCCTGGTACAGGTTTTGGTCCATAGGGTAGCCTCCGTTTCCGGTCACCACGATATCCCCTGAAATTGCTGGGATTTGCGCCGCATCGCGGATAAACTGCACGCCCTGCTCGTGCGCGGCCTCCATATCGCCCGCAAACGCGGCGATAACGCGCTTGTTTTCGTCCAAAGCGACATTGAGTATAAACTGCAAATTGACGGCGCGCGCTGCATACACCATATCGGTATGAACAGGGTTGTCCTCAAGCACGCCGGTGCGGGCGCAGGCATGTGCAATGGCTTTGTAGGAATGGTTTTCGTTTACAGTTTCTTTCGAACAAATCCCAGGCAATATGCTCTTTCGCCCGCCGGAAAACCCGGCAAAGAAATGCGGCTCAATAAAGCCTTCCGCAAGTAAAAGCTCGCACTCGAGCGCGAGCTTGTTTACATGCAAATCGGCGCCCGAAGGCAGTGCGCACACATGCGTGAAATCTTCCGAACAAAATGCGTCGTTGACCACAATCTTCTCGTGATCGACGATGGCATCGCCAAACATCCGGCGCTGCTCTTCCTCGGTTGTGGCGCGATGCAGACCGGTCGCAATCAGTATGGTGATATCCGCATGGGGATTACCCCGGCGTATCTCAGAAAGTATAATGGGCAACGTCAGTTTGCTGGGCACCGCGCGCGTATGGTCGCTTGTCACTAAAACGACACGTTGTTTGCCTTTCACAAGTTCACACAACGGCGGCGTTCCCAAAGGCATCCGCAATGCCTCCCGCACCAATTCCTCCTGCGATTTGGCGGCGCTTGCTTCATGTTCTTTGGCCGCCAAAACAGCCTTCAGGTTAGGCTCATCAATATGCAGTTCTATATGATTATGATGATACGGTATGGGAATCGTGATCATAATTAACTTCCTTTAAAATTTTATTTGCTTTCATGACCTTGCAATTATTAAACAGCCTTGTACATTGGATTATACAGCATATTATGGGCTTTGCGAAGTCTATATTTAATATTTCACATTATATTGATATGAATTTTGTTCGCCCATGCATAATGACGAATGATACCAAAGACAGGGGGCGTACAGGAAATCATGAGCTCCTCCGCTTCGCCCTCCGCCGCCCATATTTTGCATACCTGGAGCTGCTTGGTTCATGCCGGGATACGCCTTTTGCGCTTCTTATTTCTGCCTGAGCTCAATATACGCGGATACCTCGCCGTTATAACAAGTCATATTAAATGTGCAGTTGCCGTGTACGCCTAAAATCTCATTGACATTGCTAAGCCCCAATCCCTGATGACCTCGTTTGCTCGTTACGCCCGCAGTAAAAGACTTTTCAATATCTATCGGCTCTGCCACACTATTTGTAATAATTATCAATTTTGAGCTGCCCGCTTTTTGCTCCAGCGTAAAGGACACATTTTTTTGCGCGGAGGCAACGCTCGCCTCTATCGCATTATCCAGCAAACAGGCGACGCAACGGCATATTTCCAGATTATCAATATACAAGTTCTCTGTGCTGCACTGGAGAGACATCGAAATTTGTACACCGGAGTTTTTTGCATATTCCGCTTTGCTTTCCAAAAGAGTTATGAAAGCAGGATTTTCTTCCATCCGGCCGCTCAGGTCAAAAGCACTTTCAGTTTTGATAACCATATTCGTCATGGATAAATGATATTTCTTCAGCCGATCAATATCGCCGAGTTCTATGTAGCCGCCATAGGTTTGTAGAATATTATTTAAATCGTGCCTCACAGCTCTGACTTCATTGATCCCTTTTGTGAGCAAACTTATGTGTACTTTCTGATTGGCTGAATCTGATTTCACAGCTGTATAAAGATCAAACACAATGCAAAAAGCAAAGAAGATAACCATTAAAAGCAGCGCTATAATGGAAACAGTTATTTGACTTGAAATGAACAGGGGCAGGCAAACATAAGAAAAACAGAAAAACACGACCTTGGCCATATAAACGAGTATTTCCTTTTTGAGGTCTACAAAGATCTTATCTTCTATTGTGATTGTAGGCTTAACTCGCCTAATGACATAGTCTGTGACACAGTACAGCGATATGAGTATCAACAGATTGATCCCATTGCGCACGGACATTAAAAAATTGGCAGAGGGCACGTTATAAACAGGCCACAACCCTGTGAGAAGCCGCAATAGGTTAAGCGTAAAAACGTAATATGCAAATGTATATCCCATCAATTTTATTGAACGAATGGGTGACAGCTTTAAAAACCAAGACCCTAGCTTATAATACAGATACCCTGAACCGGTGAAATATACTATCGTAAATATAATGTCTTTTGGAAACGCCCAAAACTCGGCAGAAACGCTGAATACAATCATCGGCAGAGCAAATTGCAGCCCCGCTCCTAACATCAGAGCGAATAGAAGTTTTCGCTTTACAGACGCCACTTCATTAGCTAAACGTATCGCCAGATTGGCGATAAAATACATCGAGAGCACATAGGATAAAAGTGTTTCTGTAAATGCAATAACCTGCCAAACAGGAGAATTAACAAATTGCATGTCCAAAATTGTTTCACTCGACTTTAGCTTCTTTTTACATTATCATACAACCTTTTATAAGAAAAATATATATAATTTACCTTAATTGTAATATTAAATCTGGAGAAAATGGCCACAAACACCATCGTTTGAAGCGGGTTCGGATTACTCTTGCCCCCCCTCGCAACATAAATAGCGCCGCTCTATAACATATACTCCTATTTCGCTACCGCCAGCCGCTTCGCCCTCGCATCCAGCCTGCCGCGAACCACATCTACATACACCGCCACTACGATGACGCCGCCGATTACAATCTGCTGCAAGTCGCTGGATACACCTAACAGGTTGCAGCCGTTGCGTATGACCGTGATAATGGCGGCACCCACCAATGTACCCCAAATATTCCCCTTGCCCCCGCTAAAGGAAGCGCCGCCTATGATGCAGGAAGCGATCGCATCCAAGTCGCCTTCAAGCGACGCGGTAGGTACGGCCGAATTCATACGCCCCACATAAACAATACCCGCAAGCGCGCACATGAAGCCGGAAAACGCATAACAGAAGATCTGCACCCGATCCGTATTGATACCTGCAAGCCGGGTCGCTTCCCGGTTGCCGCCATAGGAGTATATCTTACGGCCCAGCCCTGTACGGGAAAGGAAAATATGAATGATCACAAAGCTGATCAGTACCAGCAGGAAACTGAGGGGGAGCTTGATTTGCCCCAGATTGATATCCATAGACCCCACTACCAGCGTCGGTTCCGGAAAGCCGCCGATAGCGGCCGCCCCTGTTATAAGCAGGGCCAGGCCGCGGGCAATATTCTTTGTGCCCAGCGTGGAAATAAAAGGATGTGGCAGGTGCAACTTGGTAAGCAGCAATCCGTTAAAGACGCCAAAAAGCGTACCGGTTGCCAATCCCATCAAGATAAGCGCCAATGAGCTTGTGACGCCCATACGTTTCATTGCCACACCCATTACGGAAATGGAAATTGCAAGCAATGAACCCGCCGAAAGATCGATGCCACCCGTCAGTATAACGATGAGCAGCCCCGCTGCCATCAGCGCCACGATGGGCACCTGCCGGAACAGGTTTGAAATATTAGCCGCTGTCAAAAACTTGCCATTGGTAGCGACCGCCAGAAATGTACATAGCAGAACCAATGCCGCCAGCGGCCCCAGTTGCGCCAACATTTTTTTTATTTTCGCATTCGATTGTTTCACTGCAATTCGCCTCCCCATGCCGCCTTCATAATAGATTCCTGATAAAAATGCCGGCTGTCGCGTTCAATCGTAGCCATGATCTGCCCTTTGCGCATCACAATAACCCTGTCGCTCATACCCAGTATCTCCGGCAACTCGGAGGATACCATGATGACGCACTTGCCGTGCGCTACAAGGCTGTTGATCACATTATATACTTCTATTTTCGCCGCCACATCGATGCCGCGTGTCGGCTCATCAAAGAAATAAATATCCGCATCGGTGTTAATCCACTTTGCAATTACGATTTTCTGTTGGTTGCCCCCTGAGAGCGTTGTGACCGCGGTGTCAAAGGCGGGGGTTTTTATGCGGTATGTCTCGATATTTTCCGCGGTAATCCTTCGTCTCGCCTTCTGGTCGATAAATAGCCGCCTCACTCTGTAGCGATCTATCGTAGCCAGATGCAGATTGTTTTCCACCGTATCATCCAGCAACAGCCCCTGCCCTTTGCGATCCTCCGTGAGAAAGGCGATCCCGTTGTCAATCGCATCCTTAGGCGAATGGATTTGTACCTCTTTGCCGCGGATAAATATCTTCCCGCCCCCCTTCTGGTCCGCGCCGAATATGGCGCGCAGAAGCTCGGTGCGCCCAGCCCCCACCAATCCCGCCAGGCCCAATACCTCCCCCGCATATGCATGCATGCTGATATTGTGAAGCACGCCTGCCACGGACAGGTTTTCTACGCGAAGCACCTCCGCGCCTCTGGCCGCCGGTTGCTTGGGAAATAAATTATCTAGGCTGCGCCCCACCATGTCAGCGATCAGCATGTCGCTATCGGTATCCTTCACGGAACGCGTGCTGACGTATTGGCCGTCCCGCATGACGGTCACCACATCGCACAATTCGAATATCTCATTGAGTTTATGCGAAACAAATATGATGGCAATACCCTGATTCTTTAGTTTGCGCACGGTATCCATCAATTGCTTAACTTCATTTTCAGTCAGGCTGGATGTCGGTTCGTCCATAATAATCAAGCGGGAATTTAATAAAATGGACTTGCCAATCTCCACCGTTTGCTGCACGCCCATGCCCAATGCGCCGCAGTTTGTATGCGGGTCAATCTCCTGCCCCAGATCTTTCATGATCCGGGCCGCCGTTTCGTGCATCGCCGGATAATCCAGCAAAGGAGCTCCCTTTTTCTTTTGATAATGGCCGATGAACAAATTGTCCGTGATCGATAACTCCGGTATAATATTCAGCTCTTGATATACGCAGCCGATGCCCGCGTTACGCGCTGCGTTTGGTTCCGCCAGCCTGGTTTCCTTCCCTTCGATTAAAATATGGCCCCTGTCCGGTTGGTACACGCCGGTCAGCACTTTGATCAGGGTGGATTTCCCGGCACCATTCTCCCCGACCAAGCCATGCACTTCCCCCCGATTGATGCGTAGCGACATATGATCCAACGCCACCACGCCCGGAAAGTATTTTGTAATATTCTTGAGTTCTATCAGCGTATCCGCCACAGATGTTCACCCACTCTCCTTGATAAAGCGCGGGGGGTAGCTTTCCTGCCTCCCCCCGCAAACCATTCATTTGCCAAATTAAGCGGTAAGCGCCTCCAGTTCATCCAGATACGCCTGTGCATTTTCCTGTATGATAACCATCGCGCCAGAGTCGATGCGCGCTTCCAGCGTCTCGCCGTTGATAGCCTTCATCGCATTCTCTACCGCCAATTCCCCCATCGCGAAGGGATTTTGCGCGACACTGCCCATGACCTTGCCCTGAATGATGAGCTCGCATATTGCGGAAGTGCCGTCAAAGCTCATGATCTGCGTGGGTACGCCTGCCGCTTCAATCGCGCGCTGCACACCCAGGCACTGGTTATCCGTCGTGCAGAATATCAGGTCGATCTGGTCATATACCTGCAGAATATCCTGTGTGACGTTCATGCTCTTCTCCGCATCGGAGTCGCCCACCTTGATTTCCAACAGTTCCATCCCTGTCGCTGAAATCGCATCCACATAGCCCTGCTCACGTTCATCATGGGTGGTGTCTCCCAAACGGCCGCGAATGATCACGCACTTGGCGCCCTTTCCCGCCACTTTGGCCGCGGCTTCCCCGCCGGCATACGCCGCGGCATAGTTGCCGGTGCCGATGAAGCTCAGGCGCTTTTCAAAAGTCGTATCCGTATCGATTGTAATGATCGGGATGCCGGCATCATCCGCTGTCTTGAAGGGTGTCAGTACCGAATCCTGCGAGGAAGGCGCCACGCACAGCGCATTCACCTGTTGGCCAATCATGTTATCGATCATATCCACCTGCGCCTGTACGTCGCTTTCGCTGTTGGGCCCGATGCATGTTACTTTCACGCCCAGCTCCGCTGCCTTGGCTTCAGCGCCCGCCTTTACCAGTGCCCAATGCTGATCCGCCAGGGCTTTCACAACAATGCCGATGTGGATGTCTGCTGTCTTTGGTGTCTCGGGTGCTGCAGCGCTTGCCTGCGGCTGCGCCACCGGCGGTGCTGTGGCCGCTTCTGTCGGCGCTGCTTGTTGCGGGGCCTGCGCCGGCGCGCATGCCGCTGCAAATACCAGTATCCCCACCAGCATCAGT
>JAVBPK010000060.1:0-23084 GCA_031549625.1 Eubacteriales bacterium | reverse complement strand
TGCTGCACCAGGAGCTTCCCTTGCAAGAGGTGGCGGAGGCGCTCGTGCAGGCGGCGTTGGATGCCGGGGCCACCGATAATATTACGGCGCTGCTGGCCCGCAATACGGGAGGTGAGCGCGCGTGATCGGGCGTATTCTTTCCAATTTGTATCAGCTTGAGGAGAAAATAGGCTCAGGCGGCATGGCTGATGTTTATAAGGCGACGCAGCTTATGGCGCCGCAGCGTACGGTCGCCGTGAAGGTTTTAAAGCCCGAATATGAATCCGACGCAACGTTTGTGCGGCGCTTTGCGCAGGAAGCGGAGGCCGTGCTTGTGCTTTCGCACGACAATATTGTGCGCAGCTACGATGTCGGCATTTCCGAGGGCATGCATTACATCGTGCTCGAATATGTGGAAGGGCATACGCTCAAAGAACGTATACAGGAGCAAGGCAGGCTGTCCACCCGCGCATTGGTAGCCATAGGCGCACAAGTGCTTGACGCGCTTTCCCACGCGCATGAGCGCGGCATCGTCCACCGCGACGTCAAACCACAAAACATCATCGTGAACTCTCGCAGCAGGGCAAAGCTGGCGGACTTTGGCATTGCCCGCCAGACCGCCTCGGAAAATACGCAGACATTTATAGGCGGCAGCGTGCTCGGTTCTGTGCATTATCTTTCGCCGGAACAAGCGATGGGCGAAACGGTCACGCTGAAAAGCGATATTTATTCCATGGGCGTCACATTGTACGAGATGGCGACGGGCCAGGTACCCTTTTCCGGCGAGACTTCCGTCTCCGTCGCCATCAAGCACTTGCATGAAGCCCCCCCGCCGCCCATCAGCTTGAACCCTTCTATTCCGCCCGCGTTGAACGATATCATCGTAAAGGCCATGCAAAAGGATCCGAAGCAGCGTTATCAATGCGCGCGCGATATGCGCACGGATCTTTTGCGCGTACTGCGCGAGCCTTCGGGCACATTTGCCCGCCTTACCGATGTGCCTCCGAAAACGGCCTCCAAACGCAAGCCGGGCATCGGCGTCATGCGTATCGCCATGGCGGCGCTCGTTATGATAAGCCTGTTCGTGGTGCTGCTGCTTATGGATCAAACGCGCACACCCGCCACATCGCTGCTTGTGCCTACCTTGGAAGGCAAGACGGTGGAGGAGGCGAAGAATACAGCCTCCCTTCGTGGTTATGCGGCCGAGGTGATTGAAACCGTCGTAACCGATCAATACGACAGCGGCATCGTGCTCTCACAAACGCCTATAGCCGGTTCGGAATTAAAGCCCGGCGGCGTTATCCAAATCGTGGTAAGCGCCGGTTTGCCCACCTGCATTGCGCCAAACTTGCTGGGCATGACGCTTTCAGAGGCCACCGAGGCGTTGACCGCCGCCGGCTTGCAACGCGGCGATATCGAATACCGCCTTGCCGATTATCCCGTGGGCACCATATTTCGCCAGGACCCCGTTGCGCAGGCCAGCCTGCTGGAAGGGGACGAAGTGAACATCGTGATCTGTGGTGAACCGAGCCGCAGCATCGAGGCGCCCAACGTGACGGAACTTGCGCTTGTCGACGCGCTTGCTTTGCTAAAGGACAGGGGCTTTACCGCGTTCCGCGTGGCGCTGACGGCCGCGGCTGACACGCAGGTGGCCATTGGCCATGTGGTTTTACAAACGCCTGCGCAGGGCGAGCCCTTCATCAATACCGACCCGTTTACGCTGACGGTGGCAAGTTCGCTCGAATACACGGCTAATCTCAGCATTCCGCTCGACGTACCGGAGGACGACGCGGCCTTTATGGCCACGCTGCTGCGCGAAGAAAACGGCATACCCTACGAACAAATCGTGCATACAGCCACATTGGCGCAGGGCGAGCAGGAGCTTTCCCTGTTGCCGGAAAGCAATGCCGGCGGTGAATTTCAGATGCTGCTTTACTTGAACGGTTCGCAAGTGCGTCAGATTCCCGTAATCTTTTCTTTCAGGGAGTAATGTATGCGCGAACAAGGTTTGCTTCTAAAAGGCGTTGGCGGGTTTTATTCGATACTGGCGGATTCGGGCCGGGAAGTCACGGCGAAAGCGCGCGGTAAATTTCGCATAGAGGGCATTTCGCCCGTTTGCGGTGACCGTGTGGCGTTCGAAAACCAGGCGAGCGGCGACGCGCTGCTGCTGGATATTTTGCCCCGGCGCAACTTGCTTACGCGCCCGCCCGTCGCGAATATCGACCAGCTGGTGATCGTGCTTTCCATGGGCGCGCCAAAACCCGACCTGCTGTTATGCGATAAACTTTTGCTTGCCGCCGCCCGGCATGGCATTGAGCCGCTTATCGTATTTAACAAGCTCGACGAGGCCGAAGAGGCTGCCGCCGCTTTTATGCAGGAATACAGTGCGCATTTTCGGACGCTGCGGGTTTCGGCGCATACCGCCACCGGCATGCAGGCGCTTTCCGATGCGCTGGCCGGAAAGATCAGCTGTTTTGCCGGGCAAAGCGCGGTCGGCAAAAGCTCCCTTTTAAACGGGCTGCTGCCGTTGCTGCATTTGCCTGTTGGCGGCCTTGCCCGCCGCACGGATCGCGGCAAGCACACCACGCGCCATGCGGAACTTTGGCCATACCGTGGCGGCGCAGTGCTTGACACGCCCGGCTTTTCGCTGCTGGAGCTGCCGGGTTTTTCGCAGGATACGCTTAACGCAGCTTACCGCGAATTCGGCGATGCGCCGGAGCGCTGCCGGTTTCCAGCCTGTTCGCATCGCAGCGAGCCTGATTGTGCCGTAAAGGAATTACTCGGCCAACATAAAATAGCTGAGGGCCGTTACCAGCGTTATGTCGCCCTTTGCACCCAATTTGAAGAAATGAGGAAGCACCAATATGATTAGGATCGCGCCTTCCATATTATCGGCCAATTTCGCCTTTATGGGCGATGCCGTGCGGATGTTGCAGGACGCGCAGGCGGATTTGATTCATTTCGACGTGATGGACGGGCACTTTGTGCCAAATATTACGTTTGGGCCGTTGATGTGTCAGGCCGTGCGCGGCATAACGGCGCTGGAGCTGGACGTGCATCTGATGGTGACAAAACCCGCCGATTGGATCGGCCCGTTTATCGACGCGGGTGCGGATATCATCACGTTCCACGTGGAGGCGGAAACGCATATCCAGCGCCAATTACAGCGCATTCGCGACGCAAAAAAGAAAGCGGGCCTTGTGGTCAATCCCGCTACATCGCTTTCCACGCTGGAATATTCGCTTGAATACTGCGACATGGTGCTGCTCATGAGCGTGAACCCCGGCTTTGGGGGGCAGCGCTTTTTGCCGCATATCCCCGCGAAAATTCAGGCGCTGGCCGACATGGCGCGGCGCAAGGGGCTTTCATTTGATATCGAGGTGGATGGAGGGATAACGCTGGAAACCGCCCGCCTTTGCGCAGATGCGGGCGCTACCGTGCTTGTGGCGGGCAATACGGTGTTTTCGGCGCAAAATCCCGCCGAAACCATCCGGCTGTTACGAGGAGGTCAATTATGATAGATATTGCCATCATCGGCGGCGGACCCGCTGGACTGGCCGCGGGGCTGTACGCGGCCCGCGGTGGCGCGGAAACCGTGCTGTTTGAAGAAATTTTTGTGGGCGGACAGGCCGCCAATACCGTGCAGATCGATAACTATCCCGGCTTTGCCGAGGGCATACCGGGCGCGGAGCTTGGCGCGCGCATAGAACAGCAGGCCCTGCGCTTCGGCCTGAAAACGCAATATGGGCCGGTGGAAAAGCTGGAACTGGACGGGCCCGTCAAGCGTGTATTTACAAGCCGCGATTGCCAAGAGGCCCGCGCTGTGATACTATGCATGGGCGCAACTCCGCGCAAACTGGGCGTGCCGCGTGAAAGCGAGCTGGAAGGAAAGGGCGTTTCCTATTGCGCTACCTGCGACGGCGCATTCTTTAGAAACCGTGAAGTCGCCGTAGTTGGCGGCGGCGATACCGCGCTTGCTGATGCCCTGTACCTGGCCCGCTTTGCAAGCAAGGTGCTGCTCATACACCGCCGCGATAAATTGCGCGGCAGCGCCGCGCTGCAAAAAGCCGTGTTCGCGGAACCAAAGATCGAGCTTTGCTGGAATCAAACCGTCACAGCCTTGCACGGGGACGACGTGCTGAGCGGGCTCACGCTGCGCCACACACAAACCGCGGAAGAAACTGCGCGCGGTGCGGCGGCGCTCTTTGTTGCCGTGGGAGTTGATCCGCGCACAGCGCTCGTCGCGGGGAAGCTGCCCTTGTCCGCCGGTGGCCAAATCATCACGGATCCGCGCATGCGCACCGCCATAAATGGCGTGTTTGCCGCGGGGGACGTACGGGAAACACCGCTGCGCCAGGTAGTGACCGCCGTTGCCGACGGCGCCATCGCCGCTACGCAGGCGCTGGAGCTGTTGAGCGAAGGATAAGGAATAAAGAACAGGCGGCGATATACATCGCGCCACTCCAAAAGCATTTTGTATATTATGCGCGAATCAGCGATATATATAGTTGACGCGCTTAGAGTTTATGGAACCGAGGTATAAGTATGGGAAAACTATTTGGCACGGACGGCGTTCGGGGCATTGCCAACGAAACGCTTAGCTGTGAGCTGGCGATGAAATTAGGCGCGGCGGGCGCATATGTGCTGACGAGTGAAGTGCACTCGCCGCGTATACTGATAGGCATGGATACGCGCATTTCCGGGAAAATGCTTATGAACGCGCTTTCGGCGGGCATTTGCTCTGTTGGCGGGGATGTTGTGCAGATGGGCGTTTTACCCACGCCCGCCGTATCGTATCTTGTGCGGCTTTGCGAGGCGGATGCCGCCGTCATGATATCCGCGTCGCACAATCCGATGGAATACAACGGCATCAAGTTTTTTGACAGAACTGGCAACAAGCTTTCTGACGCGCTGGAAGACAAAATCGAAGCGCTGCTGGAATCCGGCGAACCGCTTCCGCGGCCGGTCGGTTCAAATGTTGGCCGGATCATCCGCATGCGCCGCGCGCAGGATGAATACCGTGAATTTTTAATTGGAACGGCAAAGGTGCGTCTGGACGGGCTGAAGCTGGTGCTGGATTGCGCAAACGGCGCTTCTTCGCGCATCGCGCGGGATGTTTTCATGGAGCTGGGCGCAACGGTGCTCAGCTTTTCAGATGAGCCGGACGGCTGCAACATCAACGACCAATGCGGCTCAACGCATCCAGAGCGGCTGCAGCAGCTCGTCGTCGACCTTGGCGCGGATGTTGGGCTCGCGTTTGACGGCGACGCCGACAGGCTGATCGCTGCCGACGAACATGGCCGCATCGTGGATGGCGACCGCGTGCTGGGCATTTGCGCGCTCGATATGATGGCGCGCGGCACGCTGAATAAAAATACGCTCGTCATCACGGTGATGAGCAATATAGGGCTGAAAAAACGCATGGCGGAAGAGGGAATCCACGTCGAAGAAACGGCGGTGGGCGACAGGTATGTGCTGGAACGCATGGTAACGGGAGGATATAACCTAGGCGGCGAACAATCCGGCCATATCATATTTTCCGACCACCACAGCACGGGAGATGGCATGCTGACAGCCATTCAGCTTTTAAACGTGCTGCAGGCAAGCGGCAAGCGGCTGTCGCTGCTGGCGGGGGATATTCCCGTTTTTCCGCAAGTGCTTTTAAACGTGCAGCTGCCGGAAGCAAACAAGAAGGCGGGTATCGCCGACGAGGCGTTGGCCGCGCGCATACGCGAAGTGGAAGGGGAACTGGGCGATAATGGCCGGGTGCTGGTGCGCTGCTCGGGCACCGAGCCGCTGATTCGCATCATGCTGGAAGGACCGGACGAAGGCGCTTTACAGGCTTACGCGCTGTCCATGGCGCGCATACTGGAAGAGAAGCATGGCGGCAAGATCAAATAAGCCGATGAAGGAACAAAGCAACCGATGTTGAACAAAAGCGAAACAAACCGGGTACTTGCCCTTTTAGGCGCGGCTTATCCTTCGCCAAAGCCGGAGCTTATGTTTTCTACGCCGTTTGAGCTGCTGGTGGCGACTATGCTGAGCGCCCAATCGACGGACAAGCAGGTAAATAAATGCACCGCGGTGCTCTTCCAAACATACAATACGGCTGCTGGCATCGCGGCGCTTACGGAAGCGGAGCTATTCCCCTACATACAAAGCTGCGGTTTGTACCAGACAAAGGGCCGCAATATCATCAAAACCAGCAAGCTGCTGCTGGAGCAGTACGGCGGCGAGGTGCCGCAAGACCGTGACGCGCTCATGCGGCTGCCCGGTGTTGGCCGCAAAACGGCCAATGTGGTCGTGAGCAACGCGTTTCATATTCCGGCCATTGCTGTGGACACGCATGTGTTTCGCGTGGCAAACCGCATCGGCCTGGCGGCAGCGAAAGACCCGCTGCATACGGAACAGCATTTGATGCAAGCTATTCCTGAGGCGGATTGGGGCGACGCGCACCATTGGCTGATATTCCACGGGCGCAGGGTTTGCGGCGCGCGCAGCCCGCAATGCGCGAGTTGCTGTGTGCGGGACATTTGCGAATACCATAGAAAGAATCAATAAAAATTATGCAATTTATCGACAAAGCGCGTATCACAATCAAATCCGGCGACGGTGGCAACGGCTGTTCGGCCTTCCACCGCGAGAAATATGTGGCTCGCGGCGGCCCTTCCGGCGGTGACGGCGGCAAGGGCGGCGATGTGCTGCTCGTGGCCGAAGCCGGTATGACCACGCTGATTGATTTTAAATTTAAACGCCATTTTACCGCCGAACGCGGCGAGGACGGAAAGCCGGAGCTGGCTTCCGGGCGCGACGGCGCGCCGCTTATCATCAAAGTGCCGCTTGGCACGGTGGTGCGCGATATCGAAACAGGCGCGGTTATCGCGGATATGAACCGCACAGGCAAGGAGCGGGTGCTTTTGCGCGGCGGACGCGGCGGCAAGGGTAACGCGCGCTTTAAAACCCCGACGCGGCAATCGCCCCGGTTTGCGCAATCCGGCCAAAAGACGTTTGCGCGCGAAGTGGAGCTGGAGCTAAAAACGATCGCGGACGTGGGGCTGATCGGGCTGCCGAATGTGGGCAAATCTACGCTGCTTTCCGTTCTGACCGCCGCCAAGCCCAAAATAGCAAACTATCACTTTACCACATTGACGCCAAACCTCGGCGTTGTACAATACCATGCGCATACATTTGTGCTGGCGGATATTCCGGGGCTCATCGAGGGCGCGGCGGCCGGCGCGGGGCTTGGCCATGACTTTCTACGGCATATTGAGCGCACGCGCATGCTGCTGCATGTGGTGGACGCAAGCGGCTGCGAAGGCCGAGATCCTGTCGCCGACTGCGCCACGATCAACGCCGAGCTCACCGCCTACAGCCCAAAGCTGGCATCCCTGCCGCAAATCGTTGTTGCAAACAAAATGGATATCACGGGCGCGGAGGACGGTTTGCACGCCCTGGAAGAGGCATTGGACGGCGTAGAGGTTATCGCCGTTTCCGCCGCCGCGCATAAGGGGCTGGACGATTTGCTGCGCGCCACCGTGCGCCTGCTTGCCACCGTGCCGCCCGCGCAGGATTTCGAGGAAGAAGAGTTTGTGCTCAAACCCATGTATGAGGATGGCTTTACCGTGGAGCATGAGCAGGATGGCGTGTTCACAGTCTCCGGCGGCGAGGCGCAGCGCATACTCGATACCACAGACCCCTACGACGAAACATCCATGCGCCGCTTTCAGCTTTTGCTTAAAAAGTCCGGCATTGTGGACGCGCTGGTCGCCGCGGGCGCAACCGACGGCGATACCGTGCTGATGGGCGACTGGGAATTTGACTTCATTCTTTAGGACGATGAACGACGCCCCACACCGTTCTCCTGAGGCAATTTACCGGGCGCTATCAGCGTATATAACGAAAGGATGTTCTAATCTTATGGAACTAACGAGCAAACAACGGGCCGAGCTGCGCGCGCAGGCAAACGCGCTGAGCCCCATCTTTCAAATAGGCAAAGGCGGCATTACGGAAGAAATGACGGAACAGCTTTCGCTTGCCTTGCAGGCGCGGGAGCTCATTAAGGTTACGGTGCTGGAAACAGCGCCGGTTTCCGCGCGCGAAGCGGCGGACGCGCTCAAGCAGCCGCTCCGCGCGGAGGTCATACAGTGCATTGGCCGCAAGCTCGTATTGTATCGGAAAAATCCGGATAAAAAAGCCTAGGTTATACCAATCTGGCCATATACACGAACGTTATCAAAAAAAGCCTTGCTTATTGTGCGTGTTTTTTGTATACTCAACAAGTAAACAGTGGCTTTTTTTATTTATCTATGCGTATCAGTCTTGTCCGTTCATCATAAGGAGAATACCAAATGGAAAAATTAAAACGCAGCGAGCGCGTCGCCGCCATTACGCGCGCATTGTGCCGTGAGCCGGGCCGTCTTTTCACATTGCGGGAATTTGTAGAATGGTTTGGCTGCGCAAAATCTACGCTTAGTGAGGACATCACCACGGTGCGCACCGTTTTGCAGCATTACGGCCTTGGCATCATCGAGAGCGTAAACGGCGCTGCGGGTGGCGTGCGTTTTTACCCGTTTAATTCCGGCGCATCCGATCTGGATTTTATACAGTCGCTTTGCGCCAAACTCGCCTCGCCGGAACGCATACTTCCGGGTGGCTTTTTGTACACGGTTGATCTTTTTTCCGATGCGCGGCTGCTTGCGCGCATGGGTGAGCTGTTTGCCAAGTATTTTTACCGCCAGCAACCCGATGTGGTGGTTACGGTGGAATCCATGGGTGTGCCCATTGCGCTTATGGTTTCGCACGCGCTTGGCAAGCCGTTGGTTACGGCGCGGCGCGGCCAGCGCATCGCGGAAGGTTCCGTGGTTACCTTAAATTACATGAGCGCGTCCAGCAAAAGCATTCAAACCATGAGCCTGCCGCGCCGCAGCTTGAAGGCGGGCCAGTCCGCTTTGCTGATCGACGACTTCATGAAAGGCGGCGGTACTGCAAAGGCGCTGCACGATATGATGCAGGAGTTTTCCGTTTCCGTTTGCGGCATGGGCGTAATTATGGCGACGGAGGAGCCGCAGCTCAAGCGCATCACCAATTACGCGCCGCTTATGGTGTTGCGGGATGTGAGCGAAGAAGCTGGAGGCGCGCAGGTTTGCCCTGCGGATTGGCTTTTGGAGAAAGCGTAAGACGGCGCGTGGGGCAAAGGCGCGTTCTTTTGGCGGAAAGTAAAACTGCGCAGCTTTTACCGGCTGCGCAGTTGCTTTTGCGATATATCTATCAGTCCATACCCAATGTGGATTTAAGGTGGCGCAGTTCCGCCTGTGTCAGCTTGCCTTCGCGGACGTATATTTCCAGCTTGTTCAGCAAAAGCCGCGTTTCCTCCACTTCCTGCTCCAGCGTTTCTTCCGCCGAATGCGTGGCTTTTGCGAATAAGGCATGGCCGCATTGCGAGCAAAATCGGCTTTTTTCGCGCAGGGCGTACCCGCATTGCGGGCAATAGCCGGCGCCGCGTTCCTTAGATTGGAACCTTGCGTTTTCGCGCGGTTCGCTCTGCGAAAGGCCCCCCGCTTTTATGCTGAGCGCGCGCCCTTCCTGCGCGTTAGCCCAGGTGGAATCGATGCGTACATAACGGCCATGCTTATCTTTTTTGTGTATATGGGGCAACAGCGTCTGTAAAAATTGTTCATATTCCGCGCGCGGGAAGGCTAGGGTGGCTATGGTTCGTTTCTCCGCGCTTTTGCTGCGGAGGGCCTCCAGGTAGATATATTTGGCGCTTTCCTGCGGCAAATAGCGCAGTTCCGTTATGCCGCGCCCGGCGTAGGCGCGCTGGGTGCGGGCCAGGCAAACGACTTTCCAAAGCTCAAGGGCTTTGTCGTTGAGGCCGGCCTCAAATACGCGGATTTTTTCAGCGCATGCTTCGACAGTGCTTACCAGGCGCAAATCATATCCGCTGCGCGATTCTTCCACCATGCCGAGCTCAAACAATTCGGCGCGGCCTTCTTGTGCGTCCAGCAATATTTTCTTTTTGCGTTCCGTGTCCGTATATACCAGCGTGTATTCCAAGCGGTTTCTGTGGGCACATGCAGGGCAAGCGTGCAGGAATATGCTGCCGCTTAAAAGTTCCGCACGCTGTTCACTTTGGTATGCGTCTATGGCCGCCCAGATGGCAATGTCAAACGTATGGCCGCATTTTTCGCAGGTGAGGCGGCTTTCCCGGTAAGTTGGCATGGTTTCTCCTATCTGTGCGCCGCTTTGCGCGTAAACGGTTAAGGCGCGCTGCTTCACCCGTTGCCGTTTTGTACCAGGCATCGGTATGACGGCATGGGGCCAAGGCTTAAAGGGATAGCATATATGAAAACAGGCTATACTTTGTAATAATAAGAGTCATACATAGATAATAGAATTTTAGCACACGTTTGCGCACCTGCCTAGATATAATAAAATATTATAGTATTAATATTGGATATAATCACTATAACTGGTTGACAGACAGGGTATGTTTTGCAATTATAGTAATGTGCGCCACGGGCGATACGGGATTGATACACATCCAGACATGCGCTGCGGATCGTTTTTCGCGGCGATAACTCGCAAAGAACACCCGAGCAAACACATAATAATCGAGAAATTGGATTGGCTGCCATTTTTTTAGGCATCTAACCCTTTGTTTCTTTATACAATTTATTATCAAGGAGGCATTTCGTATGAACGTACTCTATCTGGCCGCGGCGGCGGCGGCAATTTTGGTGGCATTGCTGTTTTACCGTTCAAACAGCAAAAAAGAGGCAGGCAGCGACCGCCTGAAAGAGCTGTCCGGCTATGTGCAAACCGGGGCTATGGCCTTTTTGCGCCGGGAATATAAGGTGATAGCCATATTCGCGGCGGCGTTGTTTGCGTTGCTGCTCGTGCTTCCCGGTATGGGCGTGCGGATAGCCGTGAGCTTTTTGTTTGGAGCGTTGCTTTCGGTGCTGGCCGGGTATTTGGGCATGCGCAGCGCAACGTCCGCCAACTGCCGCACAGCGCACGCCGCCCTCAAAGGCGAGCACGCCGCATTGGGTGTGGCGTTCACCGGCGGCGCGGTGATGGGCATGTGTGTGGTCGGTCTCGGTCTGCTGGGCATTTCTGTTTGTTACATCGTTTTTCAGGATGTTTCCATATTGACGGGCTTCTCGCTTGGAGCCAGCTCCGTCGCGTTGTTTGCGCGCGTTGGTGGCGGTATCTACACGAAAGCGGCTGACGTGGGCGCGGATCTTGTGGGCAAAGTGGAAGCCGGTATCCCCGAAGACGACCCGCGCAACCCTGCTGTTATCGCCGACAACGTGGGCGACAACGTAGGCGACGTGGCGGGCATGGGCGCGGATTTGTTTGAAAGCTATGTTGGTTCCATCGTTTCGGCTTGCATCCTTGGCGCGTTGGCGTTTACCGCAAATGGGGTGCTGTTTGTGCTTGCGCTTGCAAGCCTGGGGGTAATCGCGTCCATTATCGGCGTGCTGTTTGTGAAGCTTGTTAAAATGAAAAACTCGCAGCGCGCCATCATGCTGGGTACGTATGTCAGCATGGCGCTGTTGCTGGTGGGCGCGTTTATATTGGAAAAATCGATATTCCAAACACTAAATAAGTTTTTGGCCATCCTCTCCGGCATACTCGCAGGCGCTGTTACAGGCATGATTACGGAATACTATACATCCAGCGCCTATAAACATGTGAAGGCCATAGCCAAACAGAGCGAAACCGGCGCCGCCACAAACATACTCGCGGGCCTCGCCGTTGGCATGCGCTCCACCGCGTTCCCGGTGCTCATCATTGCCGCGGCCGTTATCATTTCGTTTACCACTGCGGGCCTTTTCGGGGTTGCGCTTGCCGCTGTAGGCATGCTGGCCACGGTGGGCGCTGTTATCGCCGTGGACGCGTATGGCCCCATTGCGGATAACGCGGGCGGTATAGCCGCCATGGCAAACATGCCTCCCGCCGTTCGTGAAATCACGGATAAACTTGACTCCATCGGCAACACTACAGCTGCTATAGGCAAAGGGTTTTCGATAGGCTCAGCCGCGCTTACCGCGCTCGCGCTGCTCTCTTCGTACGCGGCGTCCATACAGCTTAGCGCCATCAACCTGCTGGATCCGTTCGTAATAGGCGGGGTGTTCATCGGCGCCATGCTGGCGTACTTGTTTTCCGCCATGGCGATAGAGGCGGTAAGCCGCTCTGCGGGCGATATGATACTTGAAGTGCGCCGTCAATTTTCAGAAATTCCCGGCTTGCTTACAGGAACCGGCACGCCCGATTATGCCCGCTGCGTGGATATTTCCACCGCATCGGCGCTGAAACAAATGATAATTCCCGGCCTGCTTGCCGTGGTTTGTCCCGTTCTGGTGGGCTTGCTGCTGGGCGCTACGGCCCTGGCGGGTTTGCTGATAGGCGCTACGGTTTGCGGCGTGCTGCTCGCCATACAGATGTCGAACAGCGGCGGCGCGTGGGACAACGCGAAAAAGCTGATAGAAGAGACAAGCAAGAACACGCCCGAGCATGCTGCCGCGATTATCGGCGACACGGTTGGCGATCCGCTGAAGGATACGGCAGGCCCATCGCTAAATATTCTCATCAAGCTCATGAGCATCGTTGCGCTGTTGTTCGCGCCTTTGTTTTTGAAGTAGACCTGTTTGGCTCAGGTGGAGGTTTTTTACACGGCGGTCAGCTTTATTATGTCAACATGCCGCATCCTCACAGGCCCGGTTTCCCATAAAAATCAAGCCAAAGCCCCCTGTTTAAAAAAGCAGGGGGCTTTCGTTTTTATATGGATTTTCAGGATGAAGCCTGCGGCTTTTTAGTTGGCGGAATATAGCTGAAACAGGCGAATTTCACCCTTTTTTGCCGACCAATCCCCCCCGGTGTTTATGAGGGAGATTTCGTCGTTATGCTGCAAGGTCATGGCGCCGTTCCACTCCGTATGCAAACCCACGTTGGTCTCGCTTTCGAGGAGGGGGACTCCGTTGATTGCGATTGCCGCTTTGCCCTTGCCCGCCGGCGCTTGTAAAGTATAGCCGATGCTATACGCGCCCGCATCCTGTATGGTGACCGCTCCTTTGCCCGGTAAAAAACAAATGTTGCTTATTTCTCCATTCGCGCCGGTAAACGGCAGTGGGTTTCCCACGTTCGCAACCGCCGGTCTTCTAAAGCAGAACACTCCATATGCAAGCCGTGTTTTATGGTATATGCAAATCGATTTGCCGCCGGTTGGCCCGGCTTGGTCGTTGCCTGCCTGCATACGTTTTCCTCCTATCTTTCTTTTTACTTTCATTCTATGTATGCATGCACAAAATGTGAGCTTGGGGGTTCAGAAAACAGGGAAGGGGAGCCAGCCCGCCAGATGTCATTTTGGCGCGTCCGGCTTACGTAATCCGTAGGGTAACAAGAATAAACCGGGTTCGCATTACTCCTGTTCCCCTAAGCCGGGACGCGTGCGTAGCGCACAAGCGGGAAAACACGCGGTATTTTGCGCATTTTCCCGATATTTGCGTATGCATGCTCCATGTTGTATACTAATTCGAAAGGAGGCACGACATGCGCAGGCCGCCAAGACGCATACCCATGCTGTTTATGTATGGAATAACGATCATCGTCTGCACGTTTGGCGTGCTTTTATTCGTGCTGCTTTACAAGGGAGGCGGCGCGGCGGTATTGCTTGAAGCGCCGCCTACGCCCACGCCGACGGCCGCGCCTGTGGATCCGAACTCCGCCGACACGCTGGAATTGCGCGTTACACCGACGCCAACGCCGCCGCCATCGTCCGCGGGGCGGTTGTTCCCGTATGAATCGGGCGGGCTGTGGGGCTATAAAAACGCAAAGGGGCAAACGATACTCCAGCCGCTTTATCTGCGTGCGCTTGAATTCACCGGTTCACTATACGCTTTTGCCGCGGTAGATAGCAACGGCGCGCTGCGTTACGGCCTCATTACGCGGGAAGGCGAGTGGGCGGTTCCGCCCACGTGGAGCAATGTGCGCCCCTATTCAGAGGGCCTGGCCGCCGTCGAGCAAAATGGAAAGTGGGGCTATATCGACAGCAGCGGCAAGCTTGTCATCGCGTGTTCCTACCGGGAGGCCGGTGATTTTCATTGCGGGCGGGCGGCAGTGCGTCCCGCGTCCACGTTCGGGTATATCGATCCGGATGGCGACGCCGCTATTTCCGCCTCGTTTGATGCGGCATACGATTTCGCGGACGATATGGCATTTGTAGAACAAAACGGCAAATGGTACACCATCGATAAGGTCGGCCAAAAGCTCACGTCCTGGGGCCGTGAGAAGGGTGAACAATACAGCGGAGGTTTTGTTGTTGTCAATCAAAATGGCGTATACGACTATTACAACACACAGCGCAAGCGCGCGTTTTCTGGTAAATTTGAAGGCGCGAAACCGTTTTCCGAAGGGTACGCGCCTGTTAAACAAAACGGCCTGTGGGGGTTTATCAACCAAAGTGGAACCATGATGATACAGCCTCGGTTTCAGGACGCCGCGCCGTTCTCGCAAAGCCGCGCCCCGGTAAAGGACGAGTCCGGCCTGTGGGGGTATATCGATCTTACGGGCGAGCTGGTTATCCCCTGCCAATATGACGAAGCGGCGGCATTTTTCATGGATTATGCTGTCGTATCGCGCGAGGGGCGCACGGGCGTAATAAGCCGAAAGGGCGAATACGCTGAGCTTTATTAGCCGAATGCCCGATATGGCCAGAACACGAACTTTTAAGTTTTATATACGAAAGGATACGCACTCTTGCAAGTCGAACGCAAACACGCGCTTTTAGCCGAAGGCGCTCTGCTTCTCTGCGGCATTATATGGGGAAGCGGCTTTGTAATCATGAAAACCTCGCTGGATTCACTCCCCGTCAATTGGCTGCTTGCCCTGCGCTTTTCGCTGGCGGCAGTTGTTTCTGCGTTGCTTTGCTGCAAGCGGCTCGTGCGCGCAAACCGCTACACGGTACATGCGGGTCTGATCGGCGGCCTGTTTATTTACGCGGCCTATTATACACAAACGGTCGGTTTGCAATCCACTACGGCAGGCAACAACGCGTTTGTTACCGCGGCATACGTGGTGCTCGTTCCGCTTTTTGTATGGGCGATGACCCGCAAATATCCGGGCCTGAAGGTCATATTGGCAGCCGTGCTCTGCCTAACAGGCGTGGGCATTATCGCGCTTGATGCGAATTTTTCTTTGCATGCGGGCGATATGTGGACGCTGGCGTGCAGCGTACTATACGCGTTGCACATCGTTTGCATCAGCTTTTATACGAGAAAGGGTGCGGATGTGTTCGCGCTCACTTCCATACAGTTCGTCGTGATGGCCGCCTGCGCCTTGTTTGGCGCGCTGCTGTTTGAGCCTGCGCCAACGCTTGCTACGGTGCTGAGCGCGCAGGTGCTGCCCTCGTTGCTGTATCTCGGACTGGCCAGTACTGTGCTCGCGTTGTACTTGCAAAACATCGGCTTGCGTTACGCGCCGGCCGCCGGCGCTTCGTTGCTTATGAGCACGGAAGCGCCGTTCGGCTGCTTGTTTGGCATCTGGTTTTTGCATGAGCCGTTTACGCTTCGCTTTGCGCTCGGCGCGCTTTGCATCGTCGGCGCTATTCTCATGAGCGAGCTAATGCGGAAGCCCGCCCCCGTGCTGCATGAAGGATAAGGGCGCTGTGGAGCGCTAAATCTTCCAAAACAGACGCGGTCAGGCCGGTTGCGCCGCCAACGGCTTATCCGCTTCCTTTTTATGCAGCGCGCGTATGGCCTTGTATACGAGCGGCGCTGTTATAATGAGTGTCAGCACGTCCGCGGCCGCCTGCGCGACGATCAAGCCGCCAAGCCCAAAAAACCGCGGCAACAGCAGAGCGAGAGGGATAAAGCATAGCCCTTGCCTTGCCAGCGCGGTGATAAACGCGGAACCGGCGCCGCCTGTGGATTGGAACATCATGGACGACACCATGGTGAAGCAGGCGAGGGGCAGAGCGGCGGACTGCCATCGCAAAGTTCGTGCGCCTATAGCAATGACGTCGGGGTCGTTGCGGAACATGCCGATCAGCCCGGGCGCAAAGGCGATTAGCAGGGCGGCGCAGCCTACTACAAACACAAGCGCGGATTTGAACGTAAACCAATAAGCTTCGCGCACGCGGTCAAATTTTCCCGCCCCGTAATTAAAGCCCGAAATCGGCTGGTACGCCTGGCCATACCCGATAAGCGCGTTGTTTGACAGCATGAGTATGCGCGTAACGATGGAAAACGCGGCTATCGCGGCGTCTCCGTATGGCGCTGCCATGGTATTCAGCACGATGGCGGAAAGGCTGCCAAGGCCCATGCGTACGAAGGATGAGAATCCTACGCGCACCAGCTCTTTATACATGGCCCACTTTGGCGTGAACAGGCGCAGGGACAATGTGAGCGCGCTGTGCTTTTTGGTTGATTTGCGTACATAGAAAGATAACAGTACCAGAAAGGACACGGCCTGGCCGATCATCGTGGCGCAGCCCGCGCCGCCGGTACCCATCTTGAATGTGAATATGAAAATCGGATCCAGTATGATGTTCAGCACCGCGCCGGATACCATGCCGACAAACGAAGCCAGCACGCTGCCCTCCGCGCGCAAAGCGTTATTCATGACATAACTGGCCGCGAACATGGGCGACGCGATGTAGATGTAGATGGCATAATCGCCCGCGTATGGCAATATTGTTTCCGTTGCGCCAAACACGCGCAAAAGCGGCTGCAGCCAGATGATGCCCACAACGCCATACACTACACCCAAAATCATGGATGTGCATATTGCGGTGCTTATCGCGCGCGAGGCATTGCGCGTGTCGCCGCCGCCCAGAAGGCGCGAAACATAACTGCTGACGCCGTGCGCAAATATAAAGGATAATGCCTGTAAAAGGTTCATGATGGGCAGCACAATGCCAACGGCGCCTGAAGCGCTCGTGCCCAGTTGCCCTACAAAGAACGTATCCGCCATATTGTATAGCGCGCCCACCAGCATGCTGCAGATGGAGGGCACCGCTATTTTGGGGATCAGCTTGCTGATCCGGTCGTTTAGCATATGCGCGCGGCGGTCTTCGCCGTTTTTGCGTTCGGTTTCCACTGTGCTCCTCGCTTTTCTCACTTTTCAATCTCTATGCTCTAAAACGCAAATACGATTCCGATTACAGCCGACGCGGCGATGAACACAACGGGATGCGTATTTTTCAATCGTTTCCACTGGGTGCAAGCAAGCACGATACAAAACAATATGCCCGCTTTCCACTGAAAAGCCCCCCCAAGCCAAACGGATAATTGCAGCACGGCCAAGCCTGCCGCAGCTATCAAACCGGCGACGGCCGGGCGAAGCGCCGCAAAGGCGGCTTCCACGCCGCTGTTGAGGCGGTATCTATCCAGAGCGCGCGCCAACAGCAGCACGATCACCAGCGAGGGCAATACAAGCGCAAAGGTGGCAAAAACGCCGCCCAATACGCCGGCTACCTTAAAGCCGGTGTAGGTGGCCATGTTGATGCCGATGGGACCCGGCGTCGATTCGCTGACGGCAATCATGTCCGCAAGCTCCATCAGGCTAAACCATTGCGGATGTTTTCCGGAAAGTTCCTTCAAAAACGGGATGGCCGCCATGCCGCCGCCCACCGCGAACAGGCCAATCTTCAAAAATTCCCAGCACAGTGGCAGTATGTTTGTCATTTTGCCCTCCGTCGCAGGCAAAGCAGCCCCACGGCCACCGCGCCCAGTACCACGTAAATGGGCGAAAGCCCCAGCACAGCTACAGCCACAAACGCCAGCGCGCACAGCAGCAGTTGCAGCCAGCTTTGGCGTAAAACCGCGTTAAAGGGCTGCCTGCCGTTTTCGGCCTTTGTGAGCACGGTGGTTTTGAACAAGCGGATGACGGTGGCGGTAATCAGGGCGGCCACCGCCACGCGAATGCCCGCAAACGCGTGCTGCACGGCCGGGATATGCGCGAAATTTTCCAGCACGGCGGCTATGATGGTTATGATGAGCAGCGAAGGGAAAACCACGCCCAGCGCCGCGGCAATCCCGCCCGGCGCGCCCTTTTGTTTATGGCCGATCAAGGTGGCGGTGTTTACGGCGATAATCCCAGGCAGGCATTGGCCGATGGCGAAATAGTCCAGCAGCTCGGTCTCTGTCGACCATCCGTTTTTTTCCACTACTTCGCGCTGCAGCATGGGCAGCATACTATACCCACCGCCAAACGTGAAAAGGCCTATGCGGAAAAAGGCGGTGAATAATCGCCACAGTATTCGCTTTTGTTCAGCAGTATGCATGCGTTCTCCTTTGCTGCTTCATGAAAAAGAGCCCCTTCCACCCTTCGTGCGGAGGGCTCGTATATTGTTGTCTGTGTGAAGGGAAAGAACCTGGCGTGGCAATGCCCGCAGCATATCAGTCCCTTCTTAGCGCGCTAATACACCGGCCAGCCGCTGACGTAAGCGCCAAGGTAAGCGATTTGCATGGCGGCCAGCACAAAATACAGCATCACGGTTACCCAGCGCGGGCGCTCGCGCGCGGCCAAAGCCAGCGGCAACGCGAAGCAGCATGTCAGGTATCTGGGCGCGGAGAGCAGCCATGTGGCGCCCATGCCGACAAAATAGTAGGCAAGAAAATACACTGTATAGCTGGCGCGGAAGGTATAGGTCTGGCGAAGCGGTTCGCGCATTTGCGCCACAGGCGCAACGATGTTGCGGTCTTCCTTCTTATGCCGCACTGGCGGGACAACTTTGCGCGGGCGCTGGGCCAGCAATACACATACAGGCGCGCCGATAAGATACAATAAATTGGGCAGCCACAGCCCTAAGGCGGCGGGCCTGTCTATTGCGATGGTGTTTAAGAAATAGTTTGTCTGGTAGGAGGCGGTATTGAATATCAGCCCCATGTTTTGATTCCAGTGCTCGCTCTGATAAGTTAAAAACGTGAAAGCATTGCCCGTTACCTGATAATTGACGTATACATACAGCGCCAGCCCCATGGGTATCAGGAGTAGGCAGGGCAGGTTTAGGGCCAAAAACTTTTTGACGCTTTTGCCCTGCATCCGGTTGCGTGTGAGTTCGCCAAACAGCTCCACGGCCACAGGCGCTAACAGCACGACACCCAGAACGCGCGTGAATGAAGCCAAAAATCCCACAAGGCAAGCCAAGGCATAGCGTTTTTTACGCGCGAACAGCATGCAGGCCAGGCTGAGAAACAAAAACAAGCCGTCACTCATGGGTGCGCTGAGGAAAAAGGCGGCGGGCAGCAGCATTTGGAAGCGGACAGCCCGTTTTGCCGCGCCCCGGTCCATATCCATCAGCGCCAGCTCGTACAACAGCACGCCGGCACCAACGGTAAACAGCAGCGAGGTGAATATACCCGCCGCAAATGCATTATGCAGAAGTAAATTGAGAAGCCGCACACAAATGGGATACAGAGGGAAAAACACGATGTGGAAGCGCGGGTCGCCCTGCGTGGTGTACCAATTTTCCGCAATGCCTAAATAGTGGGGCGCATCGCCCTTGAGCCAGATATGCAGCGTGTCAAACATGCCGCCCTGGTAACTGCCCGCCTGGCGCGTGTATAAGATATACGCCACAGCAAACACCAGCAGGCGCACGATCAGCACGGCAAACGCCATGGTAATGATGTCGTGCCGGTGCCCGCCAAAACGGCTGCGGCGGCCCATTTCGTCCTTGATGCTAATCTCTATTTGTCCGCGCCAGCTGCTCAATGTCGCGCCAATCGCCGCGACACCCAGCAGCCCAAACAGCAGGCAAACAAGCATGCTGATGAGCGCCGAGGCGATCGTTAATCCGTTTAGGCCTGTTACATCGGCGCTGCGGGCGGTGGTGAGCGCCCAGTACCCGTATACGCCTAACAGCAACACCAAAAATACCGCATCCAGCCGCTTCTCTAGTTTGTTCAATGCCGACCCCCAACACATCGCCGCAAAAGCGCTTGCCGCTCGATAAGCAGCGTTGTTTTGCCGCGAATTTGTTTTTTCATCTGTACGGGATACGCGGGGAAGAGCATGCTCCCCGTCGCGGTTTTATTAGGCTTATCGCCGGCGCAATGCTTTTGGCTTGCCCAGCACCTCGGCCAGCAATACGCCGCGCGCCAATTCGTTTCGCTCATCGATCAGGCGGCCCAGTTCAAAGCCGGATGGAATGCCCGGCAAGGGGGCTGCCGAACCTCTTTGCTGCAATCCGCCATATTCGGGCGTCGGCGGGCACTCTGCGGCGCTGCCGCCCATGCTGCTTTCCGTATGCGCGTGGCCGGAAATATAGCTGGCGTCCAGCGTATGGTGTTTTGTTTCGCTTATTTCCTGCAGCTGGCTCGTCATGACGGTGCGGTTGACCTGCTGTGCCCGCTGCGTGGGCGGGCGCTGTTGCCGCGCATGCTGGGCCTGCTCGCGATGCATTTGTTCGCGCTGGGCCTGCTCGTGCTGCATTCGCTCGCGCTGGGCCTGTTCGTGCTGCGTGGCGCGCGCCATGCTCTGCGCGGAAGGCGCTGCGCCCGTCTGCGTGTGCGGCATAGAAGGGAAACGCGGGTCGTCTGGCCGGGCGTACACGGATGGCTGCTGTGGCGCGGCTGCGCTTGCGCGCGCCTGTTGCTCCGCGCGGCGCGCCTCTTTTTGTTGCTGTTCTTTTTTCTTTGCTTGTTTTGTGATCATGTTGAAAATAAACATGATGACCACAAAAATAATAAAACCTTCCATTGCCTACTCCTCAAGCCGCGGCGGTTATGTCTGTGCTATGCGTGTTGCTTGCCTCGCCGGCGTGCCGCCGAAGGGGAATTGCATCCTCTCCGGCGGCCGCTTGTATGGCTTTGCGTTTGCCTCAGCGCTACTCGCCCTTTTTCTCCGGCTCCGCGCCGCGGGAAATGGCGGTGCGCATCTGGGTGTCGGAAATAACGTTTTGCATGTTGTAGTAGTCGAGCACGCCCAGCTTGCCCTCGCGCAGTGCGGCCGCCATAGCGCGCGGCACTTCTGCTTCAGCTTCGATAACCCTGGCGCGCATGCCCTGCACTTCGGCGCGATTCTCCTGCTCTTGCGCCACGGCCATGGCGCGGCGTTCTTCCGCCTTTGCCTGCGCGATGCGTTTATCCGCCTCGGCCTGGTCGATCTGCAGCTGCGCGCCGATGTTTCGGCCGACGTCAACGTCCGCGATATCGATGGATAGTATTTCGAAGGCCGTGCCGGCGTCAAGTCCTTTGTTCAGCACAGTTTTGGAGATGTTATCCGGGTTTTCAAGCACTTCGGAGTGCGCGCGGGAAGAGCCGACCGTGGTGACGATACCTTCGCCGATACGCGCGATGATGGTTTCTTCGCCCGCGCCGCCGACTAAGCGGTCGATATTTGCGCGCACGGTAACACGCGCTTTCGCGCGCAATTCGATGCCGTCTTTCGCGATAGCCGCGATAACCGGCGTTTCGATTACTTTGGGGTTAACGCTCATCTGTACGGCTTGCAGCACATCACGGCCGGCCAAATCGATGGCGGACGCGCGTTCGAAATCGAGGGGGATACCGGCGCGTTGCGCCGCGATGAGGGCATTCACCACCCTGTCCACGTTGCCGCCCGCCAAGTAGTGAGCCTCCAGGCTGTTGATGGGCAGGCGCAGGCCGGCTTTTGTTGTCTTTATCATGGGATTCACGATGCGGGCAGGAACAACTTTACGGATGCGCATACCGATGAGGTGCGTGATGCGCACCTTTACGCCTGAAGCCAGCGCCGAAATCCATAGGCGAAGAGGAATGAAGCTGAAGAATATCGACAATGCGATGATGATGACGACGATGATGATGATGGGAAAGATAATTTGCAGAATGTCCATGTGGGGCTCCTTTCAAAAATAATACGCGATTATGATTTCAATTGAAACATGATGTAGTATATGAGGTAGATAAAGCCGATCAGCCCGGGAACCAGCACGCAGATGCTCAGCCAGCGGCGCAGTAGAAATTTTTTTTGTTCTTCCGGCGCCAGCGCGGGCGGCTCGTCTTGGGTATGCAAAACTTCGTGGGCGTTGCATGTGGGGCAAACGCCAAGCGATTTGGGGAAATAGGTGCCGCAGGTTTTGCAAAACGGCATGCGCTATTCCTCCGCTGTGAGCGCACGCACCAAAATACGCAGGCCGTCTATGCGCTCGATGCGCACTTTTGTGCCTGCGGGCAGGAATTCGCCGCCTGTGGCGACATCCAGCGCGCCGCTTTCAAAATCGGCCTTGCCGGCGGGGCGCAAAGCGGTTGCGGCGATGCCGATGTTGCCAACTTTTTCTTGCATGTCTCTATCGCCAAGGTTGGTGGATTCGCCCTGAATCTGTTCGCTGAGCACAATTTTTGTGCGGTCGAACTTGCCTTTGAGCGCCAGCCGGAAAAATATCAGTACGGCAACCGCAATCAAAAACAGAACCAGCGCTATCATGAACAATATGCCTATGGGGTTGCCGATCTGAAGCATGATTGCCGCAAACAGCGCGATAGCGCCCAGAATGCCTGCCACACCCATTCCGGGCGTAAACATCTCCACAATGAAAAGCAACAGACCGATACCCAGGCAAATCAGCGTGGCTGTTAAATTGCCCATAACTGTATACCTCCTTTTCATTTTACATTATAGCATATTTGCGGTCGCAGATGTAGATTATTTATTCCCGTCCGGCCGCTTTTCCACAAAGATTCACGCGGCATTTGCCTTCGCGCCGCGCGCGTAAAGCGTCCCGCCCTTTCCGGTTTGGTTCCAGAAGCGGGCTGTGCGGATTAAAAAAAGCGGAGATTGTGCAATCTCCGCTCAGACTGTCAAAAAAGGTTCGCAAGAAAAAGCTTTCAATCCGTGGGCAAGGACGACATGTGCGTCCGCAGCCCACACCTTGGGCATTTTGCCGCCCGCGAGCCCGGAGGGGGAGAGGTAAAATGCCGTAATCCCGTCGAAAAACAGCGTTTTTCGACGGCCTGAGCGGAGATTGTGCAATCTCCGCTTTTATGTAGCCTGCCGCTATGCCAATGCCGCCGTCATACGGAGGCCGGCGGCGCTTCGCCCAGCAGCCCGATATCGGCGGCGGCGGAGCGCATGCCGTCGATGCATTTTGCTATGATTTCGTCCAGCTCTTTGCCGAGCAT
>JAVBPK010000140.1:0-4796 GCA_031549625.1 Eubacteriales bacterium | reverse complement strand
GAAAGTGAAAAGGAAGGCAACTGGATCAATTTTTTTCACTTTATGATCGATCTTGAGGACGGCCCTTGCTTGAAAAAGCGTATCAAAGGCTGCGGCGCGGGCAGCGAATATGTGGCGGTCACACCGGAGGGCGATATCTATCCTTGTCATCAGTTTGTAGGCGAAAAGGAATTTTTGCTGGGCAATCTGTCGGAAGGCATAACAAACCAAACGCTTCGCGGGCAGCTGGCCGGCAGCAATATAGAAACAAAGCCGGCCTGCGCGGCGTGTTGGGCAAAATATTTTTGCAGCGGGGGATGTGCTGCAAACGCGTGGAAGTTCAACAAAGACCTTTCACAACCGGAAGAGATGACTTGCCTGTTCGAAAGAAAGCGCGTAGAATGCGCGCTGGGGTTGGCAATGTCGGAAAAACTGGCGAAAAATGCGTAAAGAACACGAAAAGAGTTTATTCTTGCATCATGTAGGAAGCTGTGCCATAATAGGTACGTTGCAATTACGAAGGAGGAAAGCGTAGTGAGTGTACGCAAAATCGTGGCATTATTTGCCGTCGTATTGCTTACATTCGGTGTTGGCTACTTTGTAGTGGCCGGTGCCGCATGGGGCATTTACGAATTTAAACCGCTGCATGAACAAATTCAGCGCGGGCTTGACTTAACTGGCGGTGTTTCAGTTGTATACGAAGCAAAGGATCTCAGCGATCCGGCTTTAAGCGAAAACATAGAAAGTGTTATTGCCTCTATGCGTGTTCGTTTGGATGCGGAAGGCTATTCCGAAGCCACCGTAGTCAAGCAGGGCACAGGACGTATTCGCATCGAAATCCCTATCAATGAAACCAATATGGTGGAAGATCCTGCGGTGATCACGCAGTATCTTGTAAAACCGGCATTGATCGAGTTTAAAGACCCAAACAACAACGTGTTGTTTACGGGCGCGGACATGGAAACGGTTGTTCCCTCCTACGACAGCGAGGATAAGAAGTACATCGTTTCGTTCTCGCTAAACAGCGTGGCCGCTGCCACGTTTGCAAAAGCAACGGCAGAATTCCAGGGCAAGCCCATCAGCATTTGCCTGGACGGCACTGTCATTTCCGATCCGGTCGTAAACACCGTCATTCCGGATGGCAAAGCATATATCGAAGGTTCATTTACCGCCGAATCCGCGCAGCAGCTGGCAAACCAAATCAAGAGCGGCGCGCTGCCTATCGAAATGGAAGAAATCGAAGTGCGTTCCGTTAGCGCGACACTGGGTGTAGAAGCGTTGGATCGCGGTATTCTCGCGGGCATTATCGGCTTGGTACTTGTGTATCTCTTTATGGTTATCTATTATCGCGTACCGGGCCTCGTAGCGGATTTAGCGCTCACGATTTATATGATTGTCATGCTGTTTTGCCTGGCCACCATTCCGGGCGTGCAGCTCACGCTGCCCGGCATCGCGGGCATCATATTATCCATTGGCATGGCGGTCGACGCAAACGTCATCATATTTGAGCGTATGCGTGAAGAGATCCGAAGCGGCAAATCGGTGCGCACCTCTGTGCGGACAGGCTTCCAGCGTGCGTTCTCTGCCATTATGGACTCCAACATCACCACGGTCATTGCGGCGCTCGTGTTGTTATTCTTTGGCACAGGCACGATTAAAGGCTTCGCGATCACATTGTTGATCGGTATCATCCTCAGCTTCTTTACGTCGGTATTGTTGACAAGGGCATTGATGTACCTGCTCTTGGGGTTCCACTTTAAAAACAAAGCTTGGTTTTGCCCGCTAAAAGGCGTGCAAACAGAAGAAAACCGCTAGGAAGGGGGAAGCGAAAATGAAATTTACAAGTAATTATAAACGTATGTTGCTCGTTTCCGCCGCAATCTTGGCAGTGAGTGTCATAGTGGGCCTTTTTACCGGCGGGATGAACATGGGCGTCGATTTTACGGGCGGTACGCTTGTCACCATCGAACTGCATGACGCTTTTGATATGGATGTAGTCGAGCAGGCGCTTGTACAAAATGGCGTTTCTGACGCGCAGGCGGTACGTACCGGCTTAAGCGCTACCACGCAAACCATGGTCGATATTCGCATGAAGAGCCTGAACGACGATGCAGCGGAAAGCGCACTCCGTATAGCGGTGCTGGAAACAATAAAAGAAAAATACCCGCAAGCCGAAATCAAAACGGTCGATCGTGTAGATGGCGTTGCCAGCGCGGGTTTGGTTCGCAACGCAATCTTCTCCATACTCATCGCAGGCGTGCTTATATTGGCATACATTTGGGTTCGTTTTGAATTGCTCTCCGGTGTTGTGGCCGTTCTGGCGCTGCTGCACGACGTGGGGATCATGATGGCGATTACCTGTATTTTGCGAATACCGATAAACAGCCCGTTTATCGCCGCCATTCTGACGATCGTGGGGTATTCCATCAACAACACAATCGTCGTGTTCGACCGCATTCGCGAAACCAGAAAACACGATGTCCACGCGGACAAACATTGCGAAGAGATTGTGGATAAAAGCATTCAGGCAACACTCACGCGTTCCATCAATACGTCCATCACCACATTGCTTACCATCACCATGGTGTATATTTTGGGTGTGGAAAGCATCAAAGAATTTGCGTTGCCCATCATCATTGGCTTGTTAGCGGGCACCTATTCTTCGGTGTTCCTTGCTGGCCCGGTATGGGCAAAATGGTATATGGCGCGTTTGGGGAACGGTAAAAAGAAAAAACGCCGCGCGTAAAGAAATACAAATTGCCGCTGCTCGTTGTGCATTGCAAAGTGCGTATGCAAATGGGCGGCGGCATTTCTATATACAAACGGCAGGAAAAGTCAAAAAGAACATATCAATTATCTGCGAAAAGGAACAAAATGCTGAGATACATTCCGTTCCAAGCACAGCCGGACGATGCGCTGCTCATGCGCATGGCGGAAGAAAATAAAATTTCGAAGCTGCTTGCCTCAGCTCTTTTCCGCAGGGGAATATGCGCGCGCGAAGAAGTGGAAAATTTTTTGCACCCGTCGTTAGAGCAGTTATATGATCCGTTTTTGTTGCCGGATATGCGGGAAGCGGTAGCGCGTATAAAAGCCGCCATTACTGCAAAAGAGCCGGTTTGCGTATATGGCGACTATGACGCGGATGGCGTGTGCGGTTCCGCTATGCTGCTGCTGTATTTGCGGTCTGTTGGAGCGGAAGTGGAAGCGTATATCCCATCACGGCACGAAGAAGGGTATGGCATGCATGTTGCCGCCATACAAGCATTGCATGCGCGTGGCAAGCGGTTGATTATCACCGTAGATAACGGCATAGCGGCTGTGGAAGAGGTTGCGCTGTGCAGCACGCTTGGCATGGATGTCGTTGTTACCGATCATCATCAATGTCCTGAGATCCTGCCGGTTTGCGTGGCGGTAGTCAACGCGCATCGGAAGGACAGCGCGTATCCGTACAAGCATCTATGCGGGGCAGGCGTGGTGTTAAAGCTTATTCAGGCGCTGGGCGGCAAAGAAGCCATGCAGACATATTTGCCTTTGGCGGCGGTGGCTACAGTGGCAGATATCGTGGAGCTATTGGATGAAAATCGAGCGATTGTGGCAATGGGCATGCAAAAAATGGATGCAAATGCGGGGCTTTCCGAGCTAAAAATGGTAAGTGGTTCCGCCTCACATGCGGTCACAAGCGAAACGGTTGCCTTCCAGCTGGCGCCAAGATTAAATGCAGCGGGCCGAATGGGGGAAGCAAGCCGGGCGTTGCGATTATTGACTACAGACGATACGGCGGAGGCGCGAAAGCTTGCGCTGGAACTAAACGACGCGAATGAGGAACGCCAAAAAATTGAGAGAAGCATCTTGCGCAGCGCAAAGAACATGCTGGCTGGCAAGGATACCGCGCGCATGCGTGCGATATTGCTGTATTCCCCGGAATGGAATGCAGGCGTTATCGGCATCGTTGCGGCGAAACTATGTGAAGCCTATTATCGACCGACACTGCTATTTCATCAGGAGGGCGATGTGTTGGTGGGTTCATGCCGCAGCATCGCAGGTGTAAATCTATTTGCGTGTTTGCAGCCGTTTGAAAAGCATTTTACAAAATACGGCGGTCATGCGCAGGCGGCGGGCATAACGATGCCGCTGGAGAATTTCAAAGCGTTTGAAACGGATTTTCAAAAATATTTAGCTGAAGCCATACCGGCCGCTGTTTTTATCCCCGCGATGCGATATGAGGAAGAAGCGGATTTAAGCGAGCTTTCTCGCACGGCCATCGCCTTATTAGAGGCGCTGGAGCCATACGGCGAGGGCAATCCGCGTCCGGTATATCGCGCAAAAGGCATTGGCCTTACGAATATCGCGCGCATGGGCAGTGAGGGTACGCATTTACAAGGCACAGTAACGCAGGGGAAAACGCGCTTGCGTATGGTCGGGTTTGGGCGGGGTGCCATGGAAGAAGAGCTGTCGCGGGCGGGCGATTGCCCGTACGATCTCTTGTATGCTATGCATATTAACACATTTCAAGGCGTAACGCGGCCGGATCTGCATATGCGGGCTATACGACGTGAAGATGTGTTTGCGGCAGAGAACGCGCTTCCAGCGTTGCATAATAAATTTTATGATGCATTTTTTCGCAATTTTTTATATAATGTTACACGAGCCGTGTCAAAAGAAGGCAGCCAAGCGTATACGAACGACATGCTTGTGGAAGCACTGCATGCGGATATATGCGGCACGCTCGTTCTGGTGCATACGTTGCAAGGTGCATTGGATTTGCGAGAATTCCTAAGCTGGCAAGACGTTTTTGTGCCGGCATATTGTAGCTGCTT
>JAVBPK010000097.1:0-10874 GCA_031549625.1 Eubacteriales bacterium | reverse complement strand
TACAGCTTTGTTTCTTGTGTCTCTATTGCCACTTTGAGGTCTTGGTATGGGTTTTCCATGGGTTTTTTGCCGTTTGGGGGGGGTTGGGGCGGCCCAACAACGTTCTCCCAGCCCAATTGTTTTATTTGAGTCAGGTTTTATGGAGGCTCTGCCTCCAATCCTCCCTTGCGAGCCTTTTTTGACAGCCTGAGGGCCGCTTTGCGGCCTTTTGTTTTTGTTCCCGCCTTTTATCTTCTTTTGTCGTTTCTTTCGCAAGCCCATCAGAACTTTCTGTGTGCGCTGGACAATCCCTTATTCCTATTTTATACTAAATTATGTAGCATATTTTCCCTCTCTGCCCTTCGCGTCGCAGCCGCGGCGCGATCATGCACGCTAGTTCAGAAAGGAGCCCCCCATGACACGTACACGCAAACAACATTTTCTCATAACTTTGCTCGCACTCGCGCTGCTTCTCACGCCGCTTTTTCCGGCGCTTGCGGCAAAAACGCCCAACGCGCCCGCATCCGTTTCCGTACAAGCCCTTGGCAACAAGCAGGTATACATCGAATTCGAAACCCAGCCCGGCGCGGATTATTACCGCATAATCGCAACACCCAACTCCGGCAAGGCCGAAGTGTTCACTGGCACCTCCGGCTCCGCATGGGAAATTTCCCAAAGCCTTACGCTGGGCGATTCCCGCCCCTATGCATTCACCGTGGAATTTTCTTCCGATAACCAAACCTGGAGCGCCCCCACCTCCGGCGGTAGAGTCGACCCGGGTGTTCCCGGTATCGCCGTCAATCTCACCGGCGGGTATTCCGCTCTCAACTTTACAAATATCAGCTCCCAGGACAAAACAATGCCCACGTATGTGTTTTATGGCGGCACGCTGGAATTTGACGTCGCGCTCAAGGACGGCATGTTCTCTTCCCCATTCGAAATCAAGCTGCCGGACGGCAGCAAGGCCACCATCACACGCACCGGCAACCATTATAAAATCACCGGCATCAAGGAAGATATTACTTTGCTCGTAAGCGGTGTGCTCCTGCAAGCAAAAGAATACTATTCTACGCCCCAAAATGCCACTTACAGCGGCAGCGGTTCCCTTGCTTTCGTGGCAACCGGTTCCTACGCTTCCTTCCTGCAAGTCAGCGTCGCCAACATGGCGCTCACCAAAACGCAATACTCCCTCAAGGCCACCGATGCCGGCATAGAAGTCACCTTCCCCGAACGTTACCTCAAAGCACTCGATCCCGGCACCTATACCGTGCGGTTTGTATTCCTGGACGGTTTTGCAGAATCCAAACTTACCATCGGCAGCCCTTCCTCTTCCGGCAACGCCACCACCACCTCCAAATGCACCGTATACGCCACCGCCTCCTCCAAGGGCAAAAAACTCGGCAGTTTCGCAAAATCCACTGCCATACAGTTTAAATCTTTCACCCCCACCGCCACATATGCGCTCGTGACCTTTGGCACAGGCGAAGGCTACATCAACGCAAACTATATCAACGTCACTTTGCCAACCGCTCTCACCGGCAAGCTCTCTTCCCGCACCTATCTCAGCACGCAAAGGAGCTCCAGCTCCAAATACAGGCTGGTGCGCCTCGATTCAGGCAGCGCCCTCAAGCTGCTTGCGCGCGAAGGCTCCTACTGGAAGGTAGAGCATGAAGGCAAAGCCGCCTATGTGAGCGCCAAGTATGTGAAGCTGGGCTAGCCTTTCGCTCCGGCTCAAATAACAGAATCACCAAGCGGCCGTGGCTCCTGTCACGGCCGCTTCAGATTTAGGTTCGCAAGAAAAAGCTTTCAATCCGTGGGCAAGGACGACATGTGCGTCCGCAGCCCACACCTTGGGCATTTTGCCGCCCGCGAGCCCGGAGGGCGAGAGGTAAAATGCCGTAATCCCGACAGGTTTTTCGACGGCCTAAAGCGGCCGTGGCTCCTGCCACGGCCGCTCATTTACGCCGATACCATTGTGCTTATGCATGCGGCAAAACGCCGTTCCTACTCCATTTCCGGCAAGTCCAGCAGCCTGCGCCGCAACATATCCGTAGCGTGCAGCACAGTCAGCTCCCGTATCCGGGCACGGTCTCCGGTCAGATTCAGCTTCTTTATGATCGTATCTTTTCCGTCCGCCATCGCCACGTAAACCAGGCCCACCGGTTTATCCGCCTTTGCGCCTCCCGGCCCCGCGATACCCGTCGTTGCCAGCGCCACATCGACGCATGCCGTCTTTCGCATGCCCTCGGCCATCTCTTTGGCGCATTGCTCGCTCACCGCGCCAAACGTGCGCAATGTCATGGACGACACGTTCAGCCGCCGCATCTTTGCCGCGTCCGAATACACAATCGCGCCTTCCATGAAAAACTCCGAGCTGCCCGGTATATCGATAAATGCGGAGCTCAACAGCCCGCCTGTGCAGCTTTCCGCCACCGCAAACAGCAGATCCTTTTCTTCCATCAATTTTGCGCAAATGCCCGGCAGCTTCACACCGTCCGTAGAATACACGACATCGCCCAGCCTGCTTTTGATCTCCTCTATTACCGGTTCGCACAACGCGGCGCCCTCTTCTTCGGATTGGCATTGCGCCGTTATGCGCAGCGTTACTTCGCCCGTCTGCGCGTATGGAGCGATTGTCGGGTTCGTCTGGCTTTCCATAATATCGCGCAGTTCGTATTCCACGCTCGATTCCCCTTTGCCAAATATGCGCAATTCGCGTGAATACAGTTTAAACCCGCTTCGTTCTTCCAAATAGGGCACCACATGATCTTTAAACATGGGAAACAACTCACGCGGCGGCCCCGGCAACAAAATGGCGGTTTTTTCTCCCGCCTGCACGATGCAGCCCTGCGCCGTGCCATTCGGATTTGGCAAAAGCAGGCTTCCTTCCGGAAAATCGGCTTGCTGCAGGTTGTTTGGCGTCATCTCTCTGCCCATGGCATAAAAACGCGCGCGCAACGTCTTTTCCGCTTCCGCATCGCGCACGATAGCCAGCGAAAACGCATCCGCCACCACTTTTTTTGTCAAATCATCGGCCGTAGGTCCCAGCCCGCCGGAAAGTATAACGATATCCGCCCGCGCAAGCGCCGTCAATATGGCCTCTTTCAGCCGCGCGGGGTTGTCTCCTACCGTCACTTGATGGTAAACGTTCACGCCAAGGGGCGCCAGCCGCTGCGCCATAAACTGGGCGTCCGTGTTTACCACCTGGCCCATCAGCAATTCCGTCCCAACACTGAGAATTTCCGCAATCATGCCGTTACCTCGATTATTTATTTATAAGATATTGTTCCTTTGTTTTTTAAAATATAATCCGCGCCGGACCATATTGTAAATACCACGCTCGCCCACAGCAGAATATTCGCCAGCAAATGTGCGCCTTCCCCACCCACATACGGCCATATCAGCGCCGCCACTACAGCCGCGCACTGCATCACCGTTTTTATTTTTCCCAGCCAGCTTGCCGCTATCACCTTGCCGCCGTTTACCGCCACCAGGCGTATGCCGCTTATCAAAAATTCCCGCGCGATCACGATGATGGTCGCAATGGGGGATATCCATCCTTTTGCCGCCAGCATGATAAACGCACTGCCGGTGAGCAGCTTATCGGCAATCGGATCCATCAGCTTACCAAAGTTGGTGACAATGTTCTGCTTCCGCGCGATATATCCGTCGCAAATATCCGTCATATACGCCAGCAGAAACACAACCGCCGCGCATAGGCGTCCATAGGGCGCGGGCAGGTAGAAGCATGCCACACACAGTGGCACGAGGCAGATTCGCAACAATGTCAGCTTATTTGGCAAATTCACAGCAATTCTTCTCCATATACATCGTATTCCGCCGCGCAGGTGATTTTTGCAAACACATATTCGCCGGGTTTATGATGACCCGCGCGCGGCAGCAGCACGCGCCCGTCCACTTCCGGCGCTTCCGCGTAACTTCGCCCCACCGTCCATTTTCCACTGAAGCCCGTCAGCAGTACTTCCGCCGTGCTTCCTATCCTTTTCTCGCCCCGAGCCTTCGAAAGCGCTTTTTGCTGGCTCATCAGCGCGTCCAGCCTTTGCGCTTTCACTTCTTCCGGCACCTGATCCGGCAATTCCGCCGCTTTCGTATCTTCCTCCGGCGAAAAAGCAAACGCGCCCAGCCTGTCAAACGGGTATTCACGCAAAAACGCAAGCATGCTCTGAAATTCTTCTTCCGTTTCCCCCGGAAAACCAACCATCATCGTCGTGCGCAATATGAATCCAGGCGCTTGTTCCCGGATATACTGCAATACCCTTTCGATATGCGCGCGGTCACCCCGCCTGTTCATGCGCGCCAGCACCGCATCATGCGTATGCTGCAGCGGCATATCCAAATAATTGCATATCTTTTCATTTTCCCGCATAAAGCCGATCAATTCCGGCGTCACCGTGTCCGGATACGTATAGAGCAGACGCAGCCAATGCAGCTCCGGAATGCGGACGATCTCTTTCATCAGCGGCAACAGCATGGGCCTGCCGTACAGCTCCCGCCCGTAGCCGGACGTATCCTGCGCGATCAATGTCAGCTCCGTCACGCCGCTCCCCACGAGCGTTTGCGCCTCACGGATCAAATCTTCCATGGGCACACTCACAAGCGGCCCGCGTATCAGCGGTATCGCGCAGTACGCGCAACGGTTGGAGCAACCGTCCGCAATGCGCAAATACGCGCTATACGGCGGCGTTGTCAGCAAGCGCGCGCCCAGTCGCGCCTCCTTTTCCGTTTTATCCAGCAAGCCCGGCAGGCGTTCGTATTCACGCACGCCCAGAAATATATCCACTTCGGGCAGTTCTTGCATCAGTTCTTCCCTGTATCGCTGTGAAAGGCACCCCGTCACAACCAATGTTTCACAGTTTGCCGTTTCCTTATAGCGGGCGTATTCCAGTATGGCGTCTATGCTCTCCTGTTTCGCGGGCTCGATAAAGCCGCAGGTGTTGATAACGATAATCTCCGCCTCCGCGGGGTCAGAAACGATGCCATATCCCGCCTCTTGCAGCAAGCCCAGCATACGCTCCGTGTCTACCCTGTTTTTGCTGCAACCCAAAGAAACGGCGCCTACATGGCGGCTTTTACCGTTCATCATCCGGGCCACCCCCGCTTCCGCCGCCAAAAATCTGCTCATATTGGCTGCGTGTTATCAGCAGCCGCCGTGGTTTGCTGCCATCAAATCCGCTTACAAATCCGCGCTGTTCCATGATATCCACCAGCCTTGCCGCCCGCGCATACCCCACGCGCAGCCGCCGCTGTATCATGGAAATGGAGGCCTGGCCGCTGTCCAGCACGATGCGCACCGCCTCGCCCAGCAATTCGTCCTCCTGCTTGCCGTTTCCCTGCGCGCCGCTTGCCGCCTGTTCTTCTTCCATGGCTTCAATCAGGCTTTCGTCAAATTCCGGTGCAAGCGCCAGCTCTTTAAAGTGGCGCATCACGCGCTCCACCTCGTCGTCGCCCACAAACGCACCCTGCGCGCGCATAGGCTTACCCGAACCGTTTGGATGGAATAGCATATCGCCCCTGCCAAGCAACTTTTCCGCGCCACCCGTGTCCAGGATAATGCGGCTGTCTATGGCAGACGAAACCGCAAACGCGATACGCGACGGCACATTCGCTTTTATCAGGCCCGTGATAACATCCGCGGATGGCCGCTGTGTCGCCACTATCAGGTGAATGCCTGCCGCGCGCCCCAGCTGCGCGATACGGCAAATGCTGTCTTCCACGGTATCCGGCGATACCATCATTAAATCCGCCAGCTCGTCTATGATGATAACGAGCTTCGGCAGCTTATTTTCGCTTTGCAATTCGTTGTAGCGCTCCAAATCACGCGCGCCAATCTGCGCAAACGTCTTATAGCGCTGATCCATCTCGCGCACACCGCTGGCCAGCGCGTTCGCCGCTTTCTTCGGGTCTGTCACGACGGGCACTTTCAAATGCGGCAGGCAGCCAAACGATGAAAGTTCCACCACCTTGGGGTCAACCAATATCAGCTGCAACTCTTCGGGCGAGCATTTATACACCAGCGATATGATGATGTCGTTGATGCATACGCTTTTGCCCGAACCGGTCGCACCGGCAATCAATAAATGCGGCATCTTTGCCAAATCCGCCACGATTACCTTGCCCGCTATATCCTTGCCCAGCGCCATCGTAATCGGCGATTTGGCCGTTTGAAACTCACGGCTGTCCACGATATCGCGCAGTACCACCGTTACGGTGTCTTTGTTTGGCACCTCGATACCCACCGCCGCCTTGCCCGGTATAGGCGCTTCTATGCGTACACGCGGCGCCGCCAGCGCCAGCGCGATATCGTCCGAAAGCGCCGTTATCCTGTTCACGCGCACGCCAGGCGCAGGCGCCAGCTCGTAGCGGGTAATCACCGGCCCTACGCTGATGTTCACGATGCGCGCCGAAACATTAAAGCTCTCCAATGTTTCGATCAGCAGCCTGCCGGTCTCGGCAGGCGTTTCCGTGCTGCGGCCTCTGCTCACGCGCGGCAGATTCAGCAATTCTACGCTTGGCCGTACATACGGCTTGTGCGCGTGCGGCTGCTCGGCCGCCGGCTCTTCTTCGTCGCGCCATTCTTTGGGGTGGGGAGATTCAACACCGACCCGCTCCGGCGGGCCGGACGGTTGTTCCGCCGTGCGTTTCATGGTGCGCAATGTGTTTGGCCTTTCAACAGGCTGCACTCTTTCGCCGTCTTCATAATACACGATAGGCGGTTCTTTGTGCCCCGCCGTCACGGCGGCCGCCTCCTCTTGCGTTTTCTTTGCCAGGGGGCCCTCCAGCGGTAAAAACGACAGATCGTCGTCGTCATACCGCGCAATCTTCTCTTTTGGCCTGCTTTGCGCGCGCTGCCTTTGCGGCGCCGCCTCCACACGCGAACGCCCCCAAACCACAGCCTTACGCCTGCGCGGTTTCGGAGCTTCTATTTTTTCATCCAAGTCTTCCACATACAGGTTTTGCCTGCGCGCGTTGATCGCGTTGCCCGCCTGCTCTATACCCGCCCTCATTTGCGTGCCCACACGCTGCCCTGCATCGCGCAGCGAAAGCCTAGTCACCAGCAGCACGATAATCAGCAATCCCGCGATTAGAAAAATATACGCGCCTACTTCCCCCGTTAAAACCAGCAGCGGGAAGCTCACAAGCGCGCCTATCGCGCCCCCGCCCTGCCTTTGCGCCCCTCCCAGCAGGTACGCGTCTTCCACATAGCCGATCAGCGGCGTATTGCCAAGCACAGGCCGCGTATATACATGCAACAGCGCTACCATCAGCACTGCCCCTAAAAGAACAAGCGCCGTGCGCCCGCCCTGCGGCGCGTCCGCCGCACTTACGATAAACATCACGCCGCCTGCGCAAAGCACCACGGGCATCGCGTACGCAAATATACCGCTCAAGCCAAACAGCAATCCGGTTACCGTAGCGCCTATTATTCCAGTCGCTTCCGCATACAGGCAAAAGCCCAAAAACACGCCAAGCGCAATTAATACCACACCCCATACCTCGCGGTGTGTCCGCCGCTTCTCAGCATTGCGTTTCTTCTTTGCCTGCGCCAAACTTTGCACCTCTCATAATCGCATAAGAATTCAATTTATTATACCGCAAATCGCAAAGCAGTGTAAACAACATTACCGCCGAATACGTATACCGACATTCTTTTTACCGCCGCCGGGAAAAAGGGCAAAACCCTCGAAAGAACGCTTGCGAAAGGCTGGCACGCAAGCAAACGCGCGCCAGCCTTTCTTTTTTCGGCATTGTTTTATTCTTCATAACTCCATTTTTCGCTCGGAAGCCATTCGCGCAATGCGCGCTCGATCTCTTCCGCCTCCATAGGCTTGGACAAAAAATCGTTCATGCCGTTTTCCATGAACATCTCACGCACATCGCCCACCACATTCGCTGTCAGTGCAACGATCGGCAGTTTCGCATACTTTTTCTCCGGAAGCGCCCGTATCATCCTTGTGGCGTCCACGCCATCGATTTCAGGCATCATATGGTCCATAAAAACCATATCAAAATCCATATTTTGCACCGCTTCTACCGCTTCCGCCCCGGATACCGCAGTATACACCTCCGCGCCGTAAAACAACAGCACATTTTCGGCAATCATCAAATTGATGTCGTTATCGTCCACCACCAACAGCCGCGCGCCATGCAACCGCAGCGCAGCAGCGTTCCTATGCTTTTCCTCTTCCGTGAGCAGCCCGCCCGTTTTTTCGTCCAGCAGCCGCGCTGTCAGCAAGCTGGTCAAAGGCGCGCGCACCGTCACCCAGCGTGTTTTCTTCGTGGCATCGTCCAAAACCGCTTCCAACTTTCCGCCCATATGCGCTCTTTCCCGCATAACCGCGATGCATACTGTTTGCGGGCAATCGGCCTGCCGCATGGCCTCTGCTTGCCCCGCGCCAAAAAAAACATGCGAATAGCTCGCCACGTTTTCTACCCCTTTCAGCCTATCGCACGGAACGCCCAATTTTATAATCTTTTCCGCTATAATTTTTGCCTTCTCTTCGTTGTCAAACCAAACCGCGGCACGAAGCCCGCTTGTCAGCTCCAACGGCGATACCGCTCTTTTGTTTTTTACGCGCTGCATCACCCAGCATGAGAAGCACGATCCCTGCCCATATACGCTTTCCACCTGTATTTCGCCTTCCATCAATTCGATCAGGTTTTTAGAAATCGCAAGGCCCAACCCCGTTCCTTCCACGCTGCGGTTTTTGCGCGTATCCAGCTGCGAAAAGTTTTCAAACAGCAAGGGCAATTCCTCTTTACGAATGCCTATTCCCGTATCCTTTACAGTCATTTTTAGTTTATACTGTTCCTTTGCAACCGGCTCTGCACTGATGGAAAACACGATGCTGCCCGCATGCGTAAATTTTACCGCGTTTGTCAGCAGATTGATGGCGATTTGTTTGAGCCGCGTTACATCACCTATCATTTCGCGCGGCATATCCGGGTCGTCGTCAATGATAAAATCAAGCGGCTTTTCCCCTATGCGCATATCGATCATGGTGGCGACGTCGTTTACAAAAGAATGCACATTATACGCTTCGAAAACCACCTCAAACGCGCCCGCCTCTATCTTGGAAAAATCCAAAATATCATTGATAATGGACAGCAGCGACTTCCCAGCCACTTTGATATTCCCCAAGTACTCCCGCACAGCGGGCTGCGGGAAATCGCGCAGCGCCAGTTCCGTCATACCGAGTATGGCATTCATGGGCGTGCGAATCTCGTGGCTCATATTCGCCAAAAACTCTGATTTTGCCCTGTTTGCAAGCTCTGCCGCTTCCAAACGGCGTTGCTCCGTTATGTCTGTGTAAAAACCTTCGAGAATGTGCGGCGCACCGTCCGGGTGGCGCTCCACAACACGGCTGCGTTCCCAAATCCATTTCACGCTGCCGTCCTTCATCACCATACGGAACGTGGCCTCCAGCGGCAAGCCGATCGACAGCGTTTCCGCGTTCAATTTTTCCAGAGGGCCAAGGTCGTCCGGATGTACCATATCAAAAAACTTCACCGCGTTGTTGCCCATCAATTCCTGCGGCGTGTATCCCGTCAACAGCTGGCAACCCTCGCTGACAAACGTAAATGTAAAATCAGGCGGATCATTCAAACACTGGTAAACCATGCCCGGTAAATTACTCATCAACGCCTCCATACGGCGCATCAGCAACCTTCGCTCGGCGCTTTCCAGAGCCAGCGCCACAAAATCGGCCAACGAAGACGCAAAGTTCTGCTCCTCGATGCTCCAATCGCGCCTGTGCGGATATTCTTCGCTTGTATCCTGCTCAATACAAACCACGCCAACCAGCTGCCCGCCTGCGCGAATAGGCGCATCCAGCAGCGAGCATATTTGCGGGCCATATGTATCTGTCAAGTTTGGCAATACGGAAGTGGTATGCGCGTCGTTGATGACGATCAGCCTCTCCGAAGCAAGCAGACGCACATATTGCGGCCTGTCTTCCAGCAGAAAATCCTCTTGCGCTGCCAGCACACCCGTTATGTTGTTATAGCTGATTATGCTTTTTAATTCCTTGGAATTGGTGCCATGCAGCATCCGCCATATGCCAACCCTATCCGTATTGAGTGCCACGCAGCCCTCGCGTGCAATCACTCGCGCGGCATCTTCCAAAATGCCGGATGTCAGCGCCGGTGTTTTGGTGATTCGCGCCAGCGCATCACTTAGTTTGTGCGCGTATCCTTCCATGTCTTTCCCCATTGTTATTCCTTCCGGCCTTTCTCCCCATAATCCTCGCCATCCTCGTCTTAAAACTTATTTCGATGAGGCAGCGCTTTATATATTTACCCATCCATCATGCCGTTCATATTTCCTTATTAATATTATAGTTTATCATGTTCTGTTTTATTTTCGTACTGTTTTCTTATCATTTTATTTTATAGTGCGTTGCGCGCCTTTACTCGCCGTCGCTTTTACGCCGCCAAAAAAAAGCTTGCAAGCAAGGTGTTCTTTGGCTATAATATGAGCGTTGCTGCAAACCTTGGCGCCCGTTTTCGCGCTTCCGGTTGCAAACACGATCGTTTTCGCAAGCTTGCTGATGTAGCTCAGTCGGTAGAGCACCTCATTGGTAATGAGGAGGTAGGCAGTTCGAATCTGCTCATCAGCTCCAACAAAATGGGCTGAAACCCTTTAAACAAGCGACTTTTTCACTTTGGTGACGGGGGTCGCTTGTTTCTTTTTAGCTCTAATTTCCGCTCCTATTTTGCTTGTTTTGCTCCAATTCTGCGTGCATAAACATGAGCGTGTATGCATATTAAGTTTACCCCTTTCGTAAGCTTGCTCCAATATCTGCTCCATTTTTAAAAACTGTGCATGGTGTGCAAGAGTTTCTTATGCCTGCACACTCTGCAATGTCACCAACTTT
>JAVBPK010000018.1:0-14611 GCA_031549625.1 Eubacteriales bacterium | reverse complement strand
CGCCACGACGACGGCGCCGATGACACTGCCCAGCGTGCTGCCCTCGCCGCCCATAATCGATGTGCCGCCGATAACGGCCGCAGCCACTGCCTCCAATTCGTAGCCCTCGCCTGCGATCGGCTGAGCGGAACCCAAGCGGGAAATATAAAGAATGGATGCGATCGCCACGGCAGTTCCGGAAATGACATACGCCTTGATCCTGTTCAGCCGTACCTTTACGCCTGAAATCTTCGCCGCTTCTACGTTTGACCCAAGCGCAAAGATGTATCTGCCGGTTGAGGTTTTCGTCAATACAAACTGTGCGATAAGCGCCACAGCGATAAACAGATAGACCGGTATGGGGATCCCCAGAAACGATTCAACGCCCATATATCTGAATGCGGGAAGCTTGATGTCGATCGGCGTGCCTTTGGTCAAGAGAAGCGCCACGCCGCGCATGGCCCGCATTGAGCCCAGCGTCATGATGAACGGAGGCACATCGAGAAATGCGATGACCACGCCGTTCAGTAGCCCGACCGCCGCGCCGACGGAGAGGCCGATGACGACGGCTAAAAAGATATTCTCTGTTGACTTAAGCACCATGCCTACTACAATTGCTACCACCGCCAGGACGGATCCCTGCGAAAGGTCGATACCGCTTGTAATAATGGCAAACGTCATGCCAACTGCCATAATTGCGTAGACTGCGGCTTGCCGCAGAACATTCATGATGTTCGATGAAGTAAGAAACGTATCCGGTTTGATGATGGACATGAGCGCAAAGAGCACGATCAACGGCAGCACCGCCGAAAACCAAGGCTTGTTAGTAAAGGTCGGTGAATTCTTTTTTTCCTGCTTTTTCATCACGAATGCACGCCTCCGATCGCAAGTTTCATAATCGCTTCCTGCGTAGCGTCTCTTCGATTCAATTCGCCTGTGACCCTGCCTTCACACATGACGACTATTCGATCGCATACGCCCAGAATTTCAGGCAGTTCAGAGGATATTACGATGATTGCGGCGCCCTCTCCCGCCAAGTTATTGATGATCTTGTAGATTTCGCTCTTGGACCCGACATCGATGCCGCGCGTCGGCTCGTCAAAGATATAGACCTTTGTTTGTGCGCACAGCCACTTAGCGAAGACGACTTTTTGCTGGTTGCCGCCCGACAGGAACTTCGTCAAACGTTCGACTGTAGGCGTTTTAATCGACAACAACGATTTGTACTCGTTTGCCGCGCGGTTCTCAAGCGCCCGGCTCAGCATGCCATAACGCTTGAATTTTCTTAGTACCGGCAGCGATATGTTTTCTTTCACTGGCTTCGTCAGGAGTAGTCCTTCCATCTTGCGGTCTTCGGGCAGATAGCCGATGCCGCTCTTGATGGCGCTGCTCGGGGAATTGATGTCCGCTGCAACACCACCAAGTCTGATAACGCCCGCTTTTTTAGGCAGAAGCCCGATGATCGCTTTCGCTGTAGATGTACGCCCGGATCCGACGAGGCCGGCGAGCCCGAGAACCTCGCCCTTGCACACGCTGAAGGAAACGTCGTAAATCATCTTTGGAACCGTCAGGCCCTCCACTTCGAAGTAGGTTTCTCCAATGCTAACTTCTCGCTTGGGGAACTTCTCGCTTAGCGTTCTGCCGACGATCATTGTGACGATGTCGTCAAGCTTTGCCTCGTTCAGGTCCGGCAGTACGCCGACAAACCTGCCGTCACGCAGAACGGTGGCGCGGTCGCCGATGTATTTGATTTCTTCCATCCTGTGTGAAATATAGATGAAGGTAATTCCTTTTTCCGCTTTAAGTTTATTGACAATACGGAAAAGGTTTGTGATTTCATTGTCCGAAAGCGCGGACGTTGGTTCATCCAAAATGATGATGGAGGGTTCCTGCGAGAGGATCTTGACGATTTCCACGATCTGCTGCTCGGCGACTGAGAGATCGCGAACCAGCGCACGCGGATCGATTTCAATCCCCATTTCTCTGATCCACCGGCTACACTCTTGGTACATCCTCTTCCAGTCGATCAGGTTCATCTTGTTCTTGATCTCACGCGAAAGAAAGACATTCTCCGCGACGGATAAATGCGGTACAAGGCTGTTTTCCTGAAAAACGGTACCGATGCCCATCTGGCGGGACTGTAAAATGCTCTCCGGTCGGACCTCGTTGCCTTTGAGCATGATCCTGCCGCCATCCGCCTTGTAGACGCCCGTAAGGATTTTAATGAGCGTCGACTTGCCAGCACCGTTTTCACCCAGGAGAACATGCACTTCACCCTTGCGTACATCAAAGGAAACATCGTCCAGAGCGATGACGCCCGGAAATACCTTGGAGATATGTTCAAACCTCAAAATGACATTTTCCTGTTCCAAGATCGTACCTCCTGTTTCAGATGAACTGTCAAAACGGTTTACTTGTTGGGTGTGATGACGACTTTCATACTCTCCTCAGTCATGCTCTTCCTGATCGCCTCTTCCGTTCTTGCGAGCGGGTATGTGTGGGAAACAAACTTATCCCACGGGAACCACTTGAGCGAGCGCTCCATCATCTCCATGCAGGGGAGGTAGGCATTGTGCGCGTGGTTGCACATGCCGATGATGCGCAGGTTTTTCGCGCAGATTTCGTGGATATTGACAGGCACGTCGCCGGTGTCCACAAAGTTGCCGGGCTCGATGTACATGCCAGCCTTGCGCAGCATTTTCAGCCCTTCCGGTACGACTGACGGGTGGCCGACGCACTCAATCGCCAAATCCGCGCCGCGGCCGCGTGTGTGCTGCATGACAATATCAATCCGCTCTTCAGCGGTCGTTTTTTTTGAATTGAGCACGATGTCGGCCCCAAATTCTTTGGCGAGGTTCAACTTATAATCAGAAATGTCCGTGGCAATGATCTTGCCCGCCCCCATCATGCGCGCCTTGATGATATGCGCAAGGCCGAGCGGCCCGACGCCCTGCACGACGATTGTGTCATTGAAATTGAATCCTTCGAGCGAGAACGAATTGAATTCTTTTGCCTTATCCAGAGTCCAGGCGACACAAATGACCTCGGTCAGCACCGCAATATTGTCGGGCAGGCTATCCGGTATTTTATAGAGTCGTGAGTGCGGTTCGATATAGATATACTCTGAGAATCCTCCGTAAAGATGATTGCCGTCATTGCAAGAACGCATGTTTCCGTAAGAAAACAGCATCTTCTCGCACCAAGGGTAAGTTGGCATATTCTTGCAATACCAGCATTCACCGCATACGACGTCCGGGCACATTGTCACACGGTCGCCCGGCTTTAGAATGTTGCCGTCGTAATCCAGTGTGCGCGATCCAAGCTCGTCAATTTCTTCGATGACAAGTACGTTCTCGTGTCCCTGGATAATCGGGTAGGGGACCTGTATCTCATTCTTCGTCCCCTTATTCTGCACGCTTTCACCTTTGTAGCTATGTTTGTCGGTGCCGCAGATGCCTGACATCACCATCTTCGCAATTGCCGCGCCGTTGCCCAGTTTTGGCATGGGGAATTCGCGTATTTCAATCCTGCCAGGTTCTACAAGCACTGCCGCCTTTACAGTTTGCGCCATGTTTAAGCCCTCCCAAATACTTTTTTTGTTACAAAAAACTAAGAATATGATCTTTCGAAAGAATTGACCAGATCCAATCAATGAAGCTGTTATGTTGTTTCCCTGGCGATCAGTTCAGGTTCAGGGAAGCGAATCGGTTCATTTACTTCACGCCCTTCCATCAAATCGATCAGAATTTGCGCGCTAAGACATCCGATGAGCTCTTTAGGCAGTGAAACCGTTGAAAGCGCCGGCGTTAAAAAGGCGGCCATCTCTATGTCATCAATGCCGATCACGCCTACGTCCTGTGGGACACACAATCCGCATTCACGCAACCCCCTCATCACGCCCATCGCTATCAGGTCTGTCGAGCAGAAAACGGAAAAAGGTGGCTGAAACTGTTTGCCGATACCCAGTCCGGCGCCGTAAGCGTCATTCAGCCCGTAATAGTCGTTAAACACATATTTCTCTGAGTACGCGACTCCCGCTTCTTCCAGCGCCTGGCAATACCCCTGATGGCGCGCGATGGTCGGCGAAATATTGTCCGGCCCATTCATGCAGATAACAGGAGCGTTCGGTTTTCGTTCCAACAGGTGCTTAACAGCTAAGTAACCGGCTCTTTCGTTGTTGGCGGCAACGATTGGTCCCTCATCCTTTTTGAGATAACGGTTGGACAATACATAGGGTATGCCCGCTTCTTTAAGCGCCGCAATGCTTTTATCACTGTCCTTTGCAATGTCAAGAATCACCCCCGCCACATGCAGAGACGAAACTTGCTTGATAAACTGATACTCCTTTTCCGCGTTTTCATACGATCCAAAAATGAGGATTTGATAGCCTGCGGCTGAGAGAGTCTGCTCATAACCTCGGATCACTTTTGAAAAAAAAGGCGTGGAAATATCGGAAAGAACGAGCGCCACCATATTTCCTTTGCTTCTACGCAGATTAGCAGCCATGAAGTTTGGCACATAGCCCATATCACGAATGGTTTCAAATACATGCTGCTTGGTCTTTTCAGAAATATCAGTATGCCCATTGATAACTTTTGAAACGGTTGTCACACTGACGTTCATCTTCCGGGCAATATCCTTCATCGTGAAACCGTTTGATTTTTTCATACCTGATTCAGATCCCTGCAAAAGAATAGTTAACGTTAACTTTAACGTTAAAGTAGAGTGTATATTTATTTTATACAACTACACCCAATGTGTCAAGAATTTACTGAAGTGGATGTCCATGTATGGGATTACCCATCGTACGGAAGCGTTGCACGCTACTCGCTTCCATGGAATCCTTTTCACTATTCTTGTTGAGTAAAAAAGACGATATCCACTCATAGTGGTCTTTGTGGTAAAATAAATGTAAGATATTACAATATACGTTTAAATATGGACATTATGGTTGCTTTTTCATATCTGCGTTTATGCTTTATAATAGGTATGCCATGAAAAATAGGCTTTGCCTTGTGGGAGGATGATGAAAACGGAAACCTTGACGGCGAAAAGTGCTTGTGTTGCTTATTATTCTGGTACGGGAGGCGCGAAGCTAGTTGCGGAGGCTTTTGTTTCCTCACTGAATGAGAAAGGCTGGCTGGCGCATTTGCATAATACGCGCACAGATCCTTTGCCGGAAAACTTTGCGCAGAACGAGCTCGTGGTGCTGGTTTATGCCGTGCATGCGTGCAATGCGCCGAAGCGGATTTATTCTTGGATAGATCAGCTGCCGATAGCGGATCAAAAACCCGCTGTGATCATCTCTGTTTCCGGCGGCGGCGAAATGTTCCCCAATACCGCATGCAGGACAATATGTAAAAAGAAGCTGGCAAAACGGGGCTATCTCACCGTTTATGAAGATATGTTCATGATGCCCTCCAACTTTATTGTGAACACGCCGGAACCGCTAGCTATTAGGCTTCTGCATGAGTATCCCCAAAGGGCAGGCCGCGTCGTAGACGAGGTTTTGCATGGTGCCCGGCGTGAGCTGGTGCCGAAGCTCACCGATTGGGTTATTACCTTCTTAGGCCAATTGGAGTTGGTCATGGCCGGGCAATTGGGCCGCTTATTTAAAATAAAAAACGCGTGCAATCGCTGTGGATGGTGCAGCATGCATTGCGAATCAAAAAATATCGAAATGGTAGGCGAAAAGCCGCGTTTTCTAAATAAATGCGAGTTGTGCATGAATTGTGTCTATGGGTGTCCGGTTGGCGCTATAAAGACTTCGCTCATTAGCCGTGCGGTGCTAAAAAACGGATTTCGCATAACCAGCCTGCGGAAAAAGCAGGCCGAAACGCCCAATCCTGATATTTCCGAGTTTATCAATAAGTCCGTTTGGACCGGCGCGAGAACGTATCTGGGATTAAGAACAAAAGAAAACCAATCTATGACGAGGATGCACAGCGTTTTGCGCTTTTCCGCCATAGCGCTGATACTGATAATCATCGTGTTTACCTTGCTACTTCTGACGTTTACCAATTCCGCTATTCCGTATCATATCCAACAAGCGCAAAATGGCGTATTAACAATCAGGAGTACAAATGTAAATGAGGTTCTATGCTCGATGGAGGGGACGTGGGAATTTTACCCAAACATATATTGTACCGAATCGAGCGATATCGACGAGCTCCGAGAGATGAAAAAGACGCATGTGCATATACCATATGCCACTTTTATCGACGCAAACGCATCTGGCACATACCGGCTCACAATAAAAACATCCGGCCAGCTACGAGAAGCTGCCTTTTTCTTTCCGCATACCGGCGCCGCGGTCAATATTTTTGCAAACAAGAATCCGGTAGGACTTAGTGAGGGCCAGGCTCGAAAAAATGGATCAATGCCGATTCCACTGCTATATACTGACAGGATTTATCCGTTTACGCTTAGTGATGGTTTTACCGATTTGGAGCTTATCATATCAGTAAAAAATGAAAAAGGTGAATCTGCATTTTTCCATGAAAGTCCGATATTTGGATCGTCCCAATTGTTAGAGGATCATTCCATTGGGGAGCATACGGAGGTTGTGTTTAGTATCGGACTCATTATGATGTTTTTGATCAGCGGGCTTGTCTTTATGGCAATCCGGCCATCGAACAGATTTCATACGCTGCTTTGCATGTTCGATACGCTAATTGCGATTAGAGTGATGCTGGGAATCGATAAAATCATTCAATTGTTGCAGTTGACGCCCATGAAACCGCTGCTCATCATGCCGACAATAGGCTGGATACAGATTGTAATCCTACTGAGCGGGTGCCTCTTCGGCATGTTCTTTATCATTGAAACCATTGGCGGAAAAGACATGCTTTCAAAAAGATTTAGTAACGGTATTGTTATTGCCACTATAACGCTATTCGCTTCTCTTGCGGCTTTTCCTATGATTATGCAAAGCGATTGGTACTATCTGGTGATGATCGGCTTTCTGATCGCCAACTTATTGCTTATTATTAAAATGATCTTGTATGCGAAAAGAAAGGTTTCTATTGGGCTTATAGCCATAATCATGCACAATATTTATATTCAGACTGTAGTTTGCATGGATCTTTGGCAGCTGGGCCCACACTTGGCTTCTTTTAAGATCATAGGCTATTTGTACATAATCTCGTTTTTCTTCCATTTGATCATGCGCCAGCAAAGCTTTAACAAAGGATATAACGCGCTTTCTCTTTTGAATGATGACCTTGAGAGCATTGTAGAAGAGCGGACGGCGCAACTGGTTATTGCCAATTCTCAGTTGATAGATATCGCGGAAAAGGACTCCTTGACGGGAGCGTATAACAGGCTGTCTATCGATAAAAAAATTGAGGATGCAATCAATGAGCAAGGCCGTTCTCCCTTTCCTTTGTACTTGTGCTTCATAGACTTAGACCACTTTAAAAAAATCAATGACCATTTTGGGCATGATGCAGGGGATGAAATGCTTGTACGGCTAAGTGAAATTGTGCGTAAACGGCTCTCAGCCAACATGATCTTCGCGCGCATTGGCGGCGAAGAGTTTGTGCTGGTGATGAAAAACATCACCTCACAGGAAGCGTTCAATATGGTGGAAACAATCCGGTTTGACCTGGAAAAGGAAGCGAAAGAAAATGAAAAGGCCACAACGGCAAGTTTCGGCCTTGTGCAATACAAGCATGGCAAAAGCGCCAAGGATCTTTTCAAAGCTGCTGACGGAAAGCTATACGAGGCAAAGCACAGCGGCAGGAATCGCATTGTTGCGGATACTCTATAAGCGGCTTTCGCGGTGAGCTATGAAGCGCGCATGATATAATAGGAATACCGCGAGGTTCCGGGATGAAAAGGTGGAGCATATATGGTACGGACGGGCGTGCCGAATGCCTGAAAAGGAGTTATGCGTAAGTATTTTGTTCCTTTGGAACGCCTTTCAAGGAATAGCGCGGCATCTAAGCAAATGAGGGAGAGGAGAAACCATGCGCAAACCAAAAGTGTTTTGCACGGAAACTGACCATATTATATCAAAGGAAGTACAAGCATTTCTCCGCGAACATGTGGAGCTGTTTAGGCCGGAGCGCAAGCTGCACAACAACGAGCTGGTTGAGCAAATAGGGGACGCGGAAGGCCTGATTAGCATGGGATATCGAATAAACAAAGAACTGTTGGAAGCGGCGCCAAAACTGCGTGTTGTCAGCACGGCATCGGTAGGGTATGATCCTTTTGATCTTCCAGAAATGAAAAAGCATGGCGTGATTGGTCTGCATACGCCGGACGTGCTCAATTCTACGGTGGCGGACTTAATTGTGGCGCTGATGTTTGGCGTTGGGCGCAGGATGTGCGAACTGGATGCTTTGGTACGGCAAGGAAAATGGAAAGGGACGCCGTTCCATCTACTGTTTGGGTGCGAGCTCAGCAACAAAAAGCTGGGGATCATCGGCATGGGCGGCATCGGCGAAACGCTTGCCCGCAAGGTCATCGGCGGGTTCGATATGCAGGTGAGCTACTACAATCGCAATCGAAAATGGGAGGCCGAAGCAAAATACGGCGTGCAATACAAACCCATGGATGCGTTGCTGCAAGAATCGGATTATGTAGTGGTTATGGTTCCGCAAAACGATCAAACGTACCACATGATAGGCAAACGCGAGTTTGCGCTCATGAACAAAAACACCATATTCATTAATGCTTCCCGCGGCCCTGTGGTGGATGAGTCCGCGCTGATTGAGGCGCTGCAAAATGGAGAGATATATGGCGCGGGCCTGGATGTATTCGAAAAGGAGCCGATTGGTGCCGACAATCCGCTTACGAAGTTGCCAAACACCGTGCTGATGCCGCATGTCGCTTCGGGAACGGTGGAATGCCGCGCAGCGATGGGCTGGATGGCGGCGCGCGGCTTGGTGGATTTCCTGGAAGGCCGCACGCCGACAAATATCATCCCGTTTTTCCGTGATCAATAAGCCCGGCAACGGAAAATAGATGGCAATCCAAAACCTTTCCAGCCCTATCATGCAGGAAACGGCCATTTGGGGGAAACTATACAAATGCATAGTATATTATTGGTAAATGCTGTTATATAATCACAGTGTATAGTTGCATAAAAGCAATTTTTCGTAAGCTATTTCCGCAAAAATGCGGGGTCTTGCCTGATGATAGGAATGGCGTGTTATTCAAAGGCCGGCAATGCGGCGTGACAAATCCTATTGGCATGAATTTCTCTAGAACCGTATATTTCAATGTAAAGCTGCAACGCATGAAGAAACAGTTGGCAACGCGTGGATAGATGCGAAATTGCTGGCGCAATCGTCGGCCGAGCTGTAAGAGGCGGCAAAAAAAGCGGGTAAACAGAATCGAACAGGAGGATCATATTATGCCATTTTGTGTAAATTGCGGAGCAAACAATGCGGAAGGAACGAAATTTTGCCCCTCGTGCGGGCAGCCGTGCGGAGGAGCCACGGTGGGGGCTGGAAACGCAAGCGCGCCGCCGCCGGGGATGAAACGCGCGGATGAAGTCGAATTCTCGGTATACGGTGATGATTTGCAATTCGTTGAAATCATGCTCGATCCTAGGGAGACGATTGTGGCTGAAGCGGGAGCTATGATGTATATGGATTCTGAAATCCAGATGGACACGGTATTCGGTGACGGATCTGCGAATCAACCGACGGGCATGATGGGGAAGCTGATGTCCGCGGGGAAACGGGCAATAACCGGCGAGAGCCTGTTTATGACTACCTTTACAAATAACGGCCGTGAAAAAAAGCATATTGCGTTTGCCGCGCCGTATCCCGGCAAGGTTATCCCGTTCGATTTGATGGATGTGGGCGGTACACTCATTTGCCAGAAAGATTCCTTTCTTTGTGCTGCAAAGGGCATCGCTATCGGCATCGCGTTTCAAAAGAAGATCGGCGTCGGCTTGTTTGGCGGCGAGGGATTTATCATGCAAAAGCTTGTGGGTGACGGGCTGGCCTTTATGCATGCGGGCGGAACGATCATCAAGAAAGAGCTGGCACCGGGCGAAACGCTCCTGCTGGATACAGGCTGTCTGGTCGCGCTCACGCAAACGGTAAACTACGACATCAAGTTTGCGGGCAATGTAAAAACGGCGCTGTTTGGCGGGGAGGGGCTTGCGCTGGCCACGCTTACCGGGCCAGGCTCCGTGTGGCTGCAGTCGCTTCCGTTTTCCCGGCTTGCGGATCGCATCGTTTCCGCCTCGAGGTCCGGCGGCAGGCGAGAAGAAGGGAGTGTACTCGGGAATATCGGCATTGGCAATCTCTTCGGCGGCGACAATTAAGCACGGCAGTTGTTGGAGTAAGGTATATGCCGCAAAGTTGAGTAGCATCTTTATCAATCTGGCCCATAGAATAGAACCGCCCTGAAAGCTTCAAACATTGGGCGGTTTTGTCATGGCAAGCAAACAATTGTAAAGGCTTCGCTTGTATTGGAATGCGGAATGGTTTGGAGGTAGAGAATGAACACAATATTTTGGTTTTCCGGCACGGGCAATTCTCTGTATGCGGCAAAGCAACTTGCGGCCGCTTTAGGGGATACCTCGCTTGTGCGCATGTCAAACGATAACAATACGCAACCGGCAGGCGGCGGCAAGGTGGGCTTTGTTTTTCCTTCCTATTTTGGCAACCTGCCCCGTGCGGTGCGCGCGTTTGTGAAGGAGCTAAACATCCTGCCGGATACATACACGTTTGCTGTGGTGACAGGCGGGGGAGCAAAGACGGGCAGCATCGTGGAGCTGCGGTCCGTGCTGAAGGAAAAGGCGCGTGACTTGAGTTATGGGCGTGGATTGAATATGAAGGGCAATTATATAGCTATTTATAATCCGGCAGATCCCGGCAAAATGAATAAAACTTTGGATAAAGCCGATAAGCGGCTGCAAACATATGCGTCTGAAATCGCTGCCGGGGCAGTATCCGTAAAGGCGATCCCGATTACCGCGAACACGCTATATAAAAACGTAGAGGCGCTCGACAGTGCGTTTACGGCAGGCTGCTCCTGTACAGGTTGCGGACTTTGCCAGCGTTTGTGCCCGGTATCAAACATACATATTGTAAGAGACTCCAGCAGGCAGGGCAACGAAAGGCCGGAGTGGCTTCATCATTGCGAGCACTGTATGGCTTGCATAAGCTGGTGCCCCGTAAAGGCGATCGATTACGGCACTCAAACGCAAACCAGAAGGCGGTATCAAAATCCGCGGATAAAGGTGGAAGAATTAATCGTGCGCCCGGTAGCGCAAAACGCCGGTCGCGATCATTGTTAGGTTTCAACTATAAAAAGCGCCCACTGGGTAGCACAAAGCGGCAGGCGTGACTGCCCTTTTAAAAGCTTCTGATGCGCCGGAGAAAATAGTCTTGCGAGTTATGCTTTACTATGATAAACTTATAAAGCATTGAATTTTTATTCTATTTTATTACAAAAAAATACGATGGATTTGGGGGAAAACTATGAAAAAAATAGCTGTTCTTGGTTCCAGTGGGGGAAATCTGTTTAACCATGGCGGCAAAGACCCGGTCAAGTTGCTCGATGAAATCAAACTGCAATGCGATTCAGCCGGTGTGGATATCGGTGCGGTTGAGTTTATCGGGGCGACTACCTCAATGGATTCGCTTACAAAAGACACAAACGCGACGCTGTATGGCTGGGAAAACGGCGCACTAAACTTCAGCGAGCAGTTGCCGCTGAGCGAGATCAATAAGCTCGCGCTGGAAGCAGATGCGGAACTGGCGGCAAAAATTGATGCGGATGCCATCGACGCCATAGTCGTTATGAGCGCGGATCCCAAAGAAATAAATAAACTCTCCATAGAAGCGGCGGCCCGTAAAAAGATACCCATCGTTGGCACCGGCGGCACCTCTATGGCTACCATACAGTCCATGGGCGGCAATGTAATTGCGGCCAGCGGCACTACGGGCACAACAAACCGTACGCGCGCCATTGCCGCGCTTACCGCGTTGAGCAAGTATTTTAAGATTAAGTATTCTCCGGTGATAGGCACAGTCAAAGGCGGGCAATCATTGGATAACGATATCTGGAAACGCATCAGCTTCCGTGGAATCATGATGGCTTCGCTGCCGGGCTTCATCGCTATGGCGCTTATATTGGCTATTTCGAAGATACCCGGCCTCAGTTCCCTGGAAGAAATATTCAATATACTCATTGGCGGTATCACTGTGGTTATAGCGGCTATCGCGGCGCGTCAGGTTTCGGGGCTGGATGATGTCGGCGTCGTCGCGGGCGTTGTGGCCGGGCTTCTCTCAAAGGATGGCGGGCTTATCGGCGGCCTCATTGGCGGTATTCTCGCGGGCATTCTCGCGTTCTACTTCATCAAGCTGTCTCTGCGGCTGCGTTTCCCGGCCACCACGGCGAATATCGTATCTGGCGGTGTTTCTGGCTTGGTAGCGGGCCTCGTCGTCTATTTCCTGATAGCGCCGGCCGCGCTGTGGGTAGGCAACGGCATCGCGTCCATCATACAGAGCGCCATTGATTTTTCGCCAATACTGGCAGGCGTTATCGCGGGAGTCCTTATTTGGCCTGCCATCATTGGCGGCGTATATCACGCGGCCATACTGCCTATCGTTATGTTGGAAATGAGCCAGAAGGGCATGAGCTTCCTCGGCGCTATCGATATGACAGGCCTAGTCATGGTATCCGCGGGCATCACGCTTGCGAATATCGTATTGCCGCGTAAAGCTTCCGACAGATCCATCGCGCTTCCGGGCTTCCTCATCAAGACCGTGTTCGGCACGTTTGTAGAGGCGGCGTACCCCTTCATGTTCTCGGATAAGCTGGTGTTCTTTGGGGCGTTGTTTGCTGGCGCGGTATCCGGCGCGTTTGTGGGCATCTTCCATGTGGAGGGTTCCGCTTATGTGCCTTCGCTTTCGGCGCCGTTCCTCTCCAATAGTCCATGGGGATTTGCCATTTCCATGCTGATTGCGCTGGGAGTAGCGTTTGCCATAACATTGCTGGCAAACAAACTGGCTCGCTCAAAAGCACCGCTCGAAATAGTGGAGTAAGCGCAAGCGGCGCGATATATTAGAAGCACAAAAGGCGCCGCCGAGGAGGTTATCCCGGCGGCGCTGCTGTTGCATCGGTATTTCCAAATGCCGCGCTGTGGTGAAAGCGGAATGAATTGATTTTTTATGCAGCATACTTTATAGTACACATTGTGAGGAAACAGACTGTTCGTCGGAAATATTAAACATTTTACATACATATACAGTTGCGATAATTGCGAAAAAGGAAGGGGAGACAACGGCATGGAGCAGAAAACGATGAAAGCGGTAATGTGGAACGGGAAACCTTTTTTTGACGGGCTTTCGTACGGCGATTTTCCAGTTCCCAAATTAAAAAAGGACTGGGTGTTGGTTAGAAACATCATTTGCGGTATTTGCGGGTCGGACATGCATTTCTTTTCGGGAGCGCGGGAAGGACGGTTTCCGGAAAAGAATCTGCCGGCGGTTTTTGGTCACGAAACTGCCTCTATAGTGGTGGAAGCCGGGCCGGAAACAGGCTATAAGCCCGGCGAACGCGTTGCGGCAGAATCCATCCATTCCTGCGCATCGTTTGGCAAGTCGTGTGGGTACTGCAATGTGGGGGATATCCATGTGTGCGAAGAAAGATCGACGGTCGGGCTGCCATACATGACCATGATTCATGGCGGGTATGGCGAGTTTTCCTTAATTCACAAGGATAAGCTCCATCGGTTACCCGGGAATGTATCTATGGAACACGCGGCGTTGCTGGATATCGTGTCTGTAAACGTCCATGCGGTTATGATTGGCCAGCCAAAACTCGGAGATATTTGCGCCGTAATGGGGTGTGGCGTAATAGGCTTAAGCCTTGTGCAAGTGCTGAAAGCGCATGGTATGGCAAACATAATTGCGATTTGCAAGTATCCCTTCCAAGCGGAAATCGCAAAAAAGAGCGGCGCGTCGGATATCGTTATGTACGCTGACGAAACGGTTGTGGGGGACGTGTTAAAGCTTACGGATGGGAAGGGTGCCGACCAGATTTATGAATGTGTAGGCGGGTCCGCGAATTCGATGAACATGGCCGTCAAATGCGCTGCCAGAAAAGGCAAAGTCATTATGATGGGCGCGTTTGATGGCGAGCATATGGTCGATCTAAATACGATGTTCAAGCGCGAAATCAGCATTCTACCCGCAAACAGCTACGCATGGTCGGGGCATAGAAACGAGTTCGATATCGCGATCGACATGGTGGCGCATAATCAGGTCGACAACGGCTTGCTGATATCACACCGGTTCAAGCCGGAAGAATATGTAGATGCCATCAATGCGATGCGCGGCAAGGGCAAGAGCAAGGCAGTCAAGATCCTGTTTGTAAGGGATTAAATGCAAGGGCGTAGCGCGTCGAAGAACCTCCTGAATGGCGGAAAACGAAATGCCGTTCAGGAGGTTTCACGCAAGTTGCTGCGGCCGTCGCAACAAGGCGTCGAATCTTAGTTATGATTCGGGACGATGGTTTCTTCGATAAGCGCTGGGGGAAACACCGCAGCTTTGTTTAAAGGCCTTCATAAAATGCTTTTCATTTTGAAAGCCCACCGCCGCGGCAATTTGGCAGATAAGCAAGTCCGTGGCGATAAGAAGTTTTTTACTTTCTTCCAAGC
>JAVBPK010000019.1:0-3299 GCA_031549625.1 Eubacteriales bacterium | reverse complement strand
TCTTGTCGTTTGGGTGTCCTTAATGGCTAATTGTACCCGGACTTTTTCTTATTTTTGGTGCCTTTGCGCCGATTTCTGCTTTGCATATTGCGGAGCGCCTTTTTGGAATTATTATTTACGCCGTGCCATCTGTTTGGTATGCTGTGTGATAGAAAACGGATTGAAAGGAAAAAAGACATGCAGCGCAGCAGCGGCATACTGATGCATATTTCGTCGTTACCATCGCCATATGGCATAGGCAGCCTGGGCAAAGCGGCATTCGCGTTTGTGGATTTTTTAAAGCAAGCGGGCCAGCGGTATTGGCAGGTGCTCCCTCTGGGGCCGACGGGGTATGGCGATTCGCCGTATCAATCCTTTTCCAGCCATGCGGGTAACCCGTATTTCATCGACCTGGATGACCTCATAGAGCGCGGCGTGCTGCGGCGCGAACAGGTCGATGCGCTTCCGTTTGGAGAGGATGCGTCCGCTGTGGATTTTGGCGCGATATTCGCGCACAGGCGGGCCGTGCTGCGTGAGGCGTTTTGTCTTGGTCACGAAAGGGAGGCTGAAGCCATCCGCGCTTTCTATGAAGAAAACGAGCATTGGCTGCGCGACTACGCCCTGTTTATGGCTCTGAAGTCGCATTTTGGCGGGCGGCCCTGGGTGGAATGGGAAGACCGTGCCATTCGCATGCGCGAACCGGAAGCGCTGCGGTATTACGAGGATTTATTGTGGGAAGAAGTACGGATGCATGTCTTTTTGCAATATTTGTTTTTTTGCCAGTGGCAGCGCCTGCATGCGTATTGCCGCGAAAACGGCGTGCGGATCATTGGCGACCTGCCCATTTATGTGCCGCTGGATTCCGCCGATGTTTGGGCCGCGCCGGAACTGTTCCAGCTGGATGAGGAACGGCTGCCGTCGTTTGTGGCGGGCGTTCCGCCGGACTATTTTTCAAAAACGGGCCAGCTTTGGGGCAATCCGCTGTACAATTGGGAGGCGCATAGGGAGCAAGGCTATGGGTGGTGGATGCGGCGCATCGCGTCCGCGGCGCGTTTATTCGATATGTTGCGGATCGACCATTTTCGAGGTTTTTCAAGCTACTGGCGCGTGCCGTATGGCGCGCAAACAGCCATGCACGGAGAGTGGCTGAATGGGCCCGGGCTGGATTTTATCAGCGCGATACAGGCGCAATTTCCCGCATTGCCGATTATAGCTGAAGATTTAGGCATGCTTTCCTCGGATGTATATGACTTGCTGCGCGATTCGGGCTTGCCAGGCATGAAAGTGCTGCAATTCGCTTTCAGTCCATGGGAGGAAAGCTCGCATTTGCCGCACAGGCATGAACGCAATTGCGTTTGCTATACGGGCACGCATGACAATGAAACAGCCGCCGCCTTTTTGCATGGCGCGGATCCGGAAACGGTGGCAAAAGCCGTAGAATACTTGGGATTAAACGCGCGTGAAGGCTTGCATTGGGGGATGATCCGCGGCGGCATGAGCTCTGTGGCGGATTTGTTTGTTTGCCAGATGCAGGACGCGTTGGGTCTGAATACGCGCATGAATACGCCGGGCACATTGTTTGAAAACTGGCAATGGCGGATGTTGCCGGGAGTGGAAACGGCCGCGACGGCGAAGCGGCTGGCTCGCATGGCGCGGCAATTTGGACGGAGTTGAGAAAACTGGAGAAAGCTTGTAAAGCGTTGAACGAATCATGAACAAAATCGTAATAAATTGTAACATTGAGAGTGGTCCAAATCATAAAAAAACGGCACAGGAATTTCTATAAAATGAAAAAACCAGTAAAACAGGCGAAAAAATTGAGAGAATAAAGCAAATCTGGATTTTAATGCTACAAAAATATTAACAAACCGTAACACATTCGTTGTAACTTATTGACGTCGCACATACGCGATGCTATGCTTGATGCATGCAAAAAACGTTTGCTGCATTGCAGAAAAGCGACTCTTGAAAGGGGTAACAACGAATGAAGAAATGGTTGACGATTTTATTGGCGATGGCGATGGTTTTGGGCCTTGCCGCGCCGGCGCTCGCATACACGGGCAACGTGCCTGCAGGGACGGGCAAATCCCTGGTGGCGTTGGACATCTATCTGGTAGATTACACAGGCGGAGATTTTCTTTCCGGTATGATTACAAAACCGGCGACGGACCGTGGGTATGCCACAAATGAAATAGTGGCGGCGGTTGGTTCGGTGACGGTGCCTTCCGGCGGCGACGTTTATGGCGAAGGGTATCGCGCGTTGAAGCTCACCGGCAAGAATGTTACGCTAAAGGTAACGGATAACTGGGGCGGTTCCAGCGGCAGTTACGCGCTGAATCACACGGTGCCCACCGTGTCCGGGGGCGTAGCGTTTACAAATGCGTTTACATTGGAAGACGATGATGAGCTGAGCCATCCGATAACGGATTTGGGCGGTTCGGGCTATATTCCGGTAACAAACGGCACAAAGACGTATCGTTTCCTCGTGTTTGGCAAAGTGCTTGCTGAAGAGGCGACGCTAAGCATCGGCCTGAGCCGGGACGCGCAGTGGGCGAAGGGCGCCGATGTCGCGGCAGCCGTGCAGAATTATCCTTCGACGCAAACGCCGACAAGCGCCGTGCTGAATCTTGGCAAGGATTACACGATCTTACAGCTGCAAAACGGAAACTTCCGCATCATGGATCAATTCGACTGGTCGCCGGCTACAGGCGCGGCGCCGTCTGCGGACAAATTCCTGTTTGAAATTGAAGTAGGCGCAAATGGCAAAACAAAGGGGCTTATCATGATGAGCGGCGGCAACGCGTATCGCGTGGAAGCGGAACCGAGCCTGCGTCAACTGGTATTCTGGAACACAAGCACCACGGGTTCGCCGATGATAGCAAGCGGCAGCCGGGAATACAACAGCCTCATGCGTATCTATGAAACGGTATTTGAATACGACTTCGGCTTCACGGCATACAACAAGGGAAACATCATGCGGCCGTCCGATTTTCAGAAGATCGCGAACGACATCGACGTGAAGGAGAGCGTGACTGTCAAGCCCTGGACGCCCTATGTGCAGGTACCGGATGGGACGATCGTCAATCCGCCAAAAACGGGCGACGCGGCAAGCTGGCTCGGGTTCGTGTTTGTGCTGGCGGCAGCGCTCATGACGGTAGTTGTGAAAAAAGCGCGCGTTAGCGAAAAAGCAAAGGGCTGAACGCCATAACATCTATAATATTATGTAGAAACCGCGAAAAGGGCCGTAAGGCCCTTTTCGCAGTCCGTCGAAAAACAGGTTTTTCGACGGCTTGTCATGCCCACATGTGGGCATGGGAATG
>JAVBPK010000003.1:0-12704 GCA_031549625.1 Eubacteriales bacterium | reverse complement strand
GTATATGGTTCCATCAAAATCATATACATTATGCCACATTTATTCCTGTACCCCAAACGAAAAATATTTGTGCCCTAAAAAGCTTGTAAAAACCGGGATGATGATGCCGATTAGATGCGCCACCGCGTCCGGGTAGAACGCAAACCCAATCCCCGGAAATACCACGCTGCGAAACAACCAGCTGAATAAAAGCGTTTGCCCCAACGATAACACATTGATAATCGCAAAGCCGACCATCTGCCTGGACGTTTTATTCGCCGCCTGCTTGAAGACAAACGCTTTATCTAAAAAGAATGCTGTTGCCATTCCCATGAAATAAGCAAGTACCACCGAAACCGCATAGTTCGCAAACAGGTTAAACGCAATACGCGATCCAAAATTTACCATTGCGCCCAAACTGTTGAACCCGATGAATTTGATGAACTCTTTTGTGCAATAGTCCCGCAGTTTTGGTTTTAGTTTTGATTCCATACGTTCTCCGCCAACTGATACGCTATGCGTATACTTTCTGTTATGGATCGGTCTTCCGGATAGCAATATGCGGTATCCGCCATAAAAAAACCTTTGCGCGCCGCTGAAGCCATGGGCGGCAGCTTTGTAAGAAAATGTGTCGTGGCCACCGGCTGCGCGTATTCGTAACGAAATACACGGATATCTTCCAGCTGATCCGCCGTCATAGCCGGATTAACCATGCATAGATACTCTTTGGTTTTTTTAATGAACACGTCATCCGGTTCTTTGTATTTGGGATTGTCCTTATGCAGATAAAACGGAATGTAAAGAATATGCTCTTTCAGCTCCGTATTGAGGTTGGATATCTCGATCATTCCCGGAATATCCATGCGCGTGTCCGTTATATTCAGCCAAAAATTAGTGGTTAGCGCCTGCCTTAATTTCGTAATAACGCATACAACGCCCACGTTATCAAGCTTTTGCAGCAACGCCTTATCTTCTTCCGGCAGACTCTGCGCCATCTCCGCGAGATATTGCACGGGAATGGTGGAGACCACCGCGTCATACGCCTTCTCTTGCCCGCCAACAACGACGCCCCGCACGCGCTCCGCTTCGAAGAGTATTTTTTCTACGGGCGCCGCGCGATAAATATTGCCCCCTTTTGCTTGAATGACCTCCGCAATCTTATCCACAAACACGCGGGATCCGCCCGCGATATACCCCATGCGCTCCTGAAAAATGCTTTTTCTGGACTTCGCAACGCGCACCAAACGCGACCATAGCCATGGCGCCGCAATCGTGGGCTTTCTTTCGTAAAACTTGAGGTGGAACAAACTGTCCCAAAATTTGCGATAGCCTTTTTCGCCTTCCCATTTTTTTATCCAGTCTATAGCCGTCACTTCGTCCAATTTATTCCAGTTTTTCATTTTGCTCGCAAAGAACACATGCAGACCGTAGCGTGCCTTTTCGAGGATGTTGGCCTTCGGGAAAGCGAGCAGCTCAAACGGGCCGCCCCATTTATACAAGCCCCCTTCGTAATACAGCCCCATCTTCGTGTCTGTCCATTTTAACGTTTCGAATATGCCCAGTTCCTTCATCAGATCGAACAAAGGATAATCCGGCCCGCAAACGAAATGATAGTATTTTTCAATATCCAATCCGCCAAAATCAAAATGCGCCGACATACCGCCAAGCGCGGCATCCTGCTCATAGACATCGACTTCGCATCCTTTTTTTAATAAATCATACGCGCAGGTAAGCCCCATGGGGCCGCCTCCGATAACCGCCACTCTTTTTGCCATGCCGTCCTCCATTAAGGCTTTAATACGATATCCGCATATTCGCCATGATTGAATGTTTCTGCCAGAGCCGTTTCAAACGGCGTACTTTCTACGCCGAAAATATCCCACCACGGGTCGCTTTCAAAATAATCGCCCGCTGTCAACGCGGCCAATTGTTGCGAAGTAAATGGCGGGTTCTTAAAAAATACAGCGTACGCTTTTAAAAGGAAATCAAACAAGCCATACGGAATATTCAATATGAGCGTCTTATATCCTTTTGCTTTTTTAATTTTGCGAATGATGTCGCCATAATAAATATCTTCCCTGCCTACGATGTTGTACGCGGCGCCGTCCGGCTGCTGTTCCATGGCGGCAACTACGACGCGGGCCATATCCCGCGCATACAGCGGCTGGCGCAAATATTCCCCTTTGCCCGGCACAGGAAAAACGGGCGTTTTGCCCATGAAGCGCGAAAGCCACCCAAGGTGCTTTTTATCGAACCAGCCAAACATCAAGGCGGGACGCAAAACGCAGTGCTTGATGCCGCTCTCCGCAACCACAACATCCTGCGCTTTTTTTGTATTTGTATAATAGTCGTCCGCAACCGACACCACCACCGTGGAGCTGATATGCACGACATATGGGATGCCATATTCCTTTGCCGCGGCAAGCACGTTCTTCGTTGCGGTTATATTGTTTCGCTCAAATTCTTCCAGATGCAGGCTTGTCACCTGCGCATGCAGCTGCAAAAGCACCGCGCCGCCTTTAAAATGCGTTTGCCAGCTCCCCGGTTCCGCAAGGTCCGCTTCAACCGCCTCTATGTCGGGGTTCAACCTTTTAAGGATTTCCATGTTGCCTGCGTGTTTATCGATCGCAACAATATTGTGATAGCCCTTTTCTTTTAGAAGCAATGCCGTGTTTTGCCCCAGCAAGCCAGAAGCTCCTGTGATAATGATCTTTGCTTTTTTATCCATGTTCTCTTCCTGTATTCCTTATAAAAAATAGATGATGCCCATACATGTCGCGCCCCACAACAGGATATCGATCAGGAGCGGCCGATCTTTCAGCAAGGCCATCTCCGGCGTTTCGGCCAGGTCCATTGTATGGACGATCAGCTGATACCTGAACAAGCCATATATGACAAAGGGAATGGTGAACATCATGGGAATTGCCCGTTCTTGATTGATCGTATACAGGCAGTAGGCCATGATTGTAGCGGAATCGATCACCGAGCACATGTCGCGCAATAAGTCCGCCGTATAATAGCGAAGCACCGCCCTACCCTCTTTGCCCAGCTCTTTCATGCGCAAGAATTCGCTTCTGCGCTTTTGAATGGCGAGAAAAAGCGACAAGAGCATTGTGCAAACGATCAGCCACGGGGATATGCCGACTTGAATTAAAAAGCTGCCGGAAAGCGCGCGTAACACAAACCCGGCCGCAATGCACATGATATCCAAAATAGGGATATTTTTTAGATGAAATGTGTAGAATACGTTTATCACTACATAAGCCAATATAACCAGCGCAAAATATAAGTTTAACATCCACGCGGCCGCGAACCCGAAGAGAAACAGCCCGCCGGAAATAGCGGCAGCCACCGGTACGGAAATCGCCCCGCTGGCTATCGGCCTGCGGCATTTTGACGGATGCTCCGCGTCTTTTTTTCTATCGACGATATCGTTTAGTATATAGACGGCGCTAGATATTGCGCAAAAAACCGCAACGCCCTCCAATGTTCTTAAAAGTAAGGGCCAGGTAAAAAAGTTGCCCGAAAATATAAGCGCCGCAAAGACAATGCCGTTTTTCGTCCATTGTTTCGGACGGAAGAGCCGGATGAAATTTCTCATCTTTATTTGCTTATACGAGAGATCTTCATGATCCAGCGTTAGATTGGGATTATAATAGGGATCGCCTTGCTCCAGCACATCTTTCCAACGCGCTCGAAAAGCCGAAAGCTCTTTTTCTAAGCGAGCCTGCTTTTCCGGCGTGTCTTCATATCCTCTGGTTTTTGACTCGTAATGATATAATTCCGCAAAGGGCGTAAAAACGACCAAATAGCCGGCACGGCGAATGCGCAGGCAGATATCCACATCGTTCGCCGCCACTTTATAGAGGCTGTCGAATCCGCTTATCGCATCGAACACGGCTTTGCGCACCATCAAGCAAGCGCCTGTGACCGCACTTAAGTTTTGCGTAATATCCAAGCGGCACATATATCCGGATCCCAGCTCTTCGGGGCGTCCCCGTTTGAACGCATGCCCGGCGTACCCGCCTATCCCGACGATCACACCCGCGTGTTGTATAGAACCGTCCGGATAATATAGTTTTGCCCCCGCGGCGCCCACATCCGACCGCTGCACAAACATCAGCAATTCCTGTATCCAATCCGGTGTTATCACTGTAATATCGTTATTGAGAAACAGCAAATATTCCCCTTTTGCCTGCTTTACGCCAAAATTATTGATGGAAGCGTAATTGAATTCGCCTTCCCAATATATAACACGCACCCTTGCGTCTTTTTGCAATTCCTGATAGCAGGCATGAATTTCTTCTGTTTCGCTGTTGTTTTCTATGATTATGATTTCATAATTCGTATATGTGCTGCGCGCATGTATAGAGGCCACGCAATCCTTGAGCATGCTTGCCTCGTCTTTATTCGGAATGAGGATCGATACCAGCGGATTCCCTTCTATGGCATACTCGATGTGGTATGTGCTGGGCGCCAGGCCATCGCGCAGACTCGCCTTCAGCCCCATGCGAAGCAAGTGATCCTCCAACGCCTTATGCGCCGCGCCAATGGTATACGGCTTTGCTCCAAGGCCACCCGCTACGGATGTGGCATGCGCACGCCAAAAATAAAGAACTTTGGGAATATGCACGATATTTTGCGCTTTTTCCGCCAAACGCAACGCCATGTCATAATCCTGACTGCCGTCGCATTCTTTGCGATAAAAGCCTGCTTTTTCTTGTAAAGCGCGGCTGAATATGGAAAGATGGCAGATGTAATTGTACGCGCGCAATGTATCTATGCCAAAGTCTGATTTGTAATGGATTATTCTAGGCCGGCCCGGTTTTTTTTCAAATAACGCTTCATCCGTGTAGATATAATCCGCGCCGCTTTGCGAAATGACCGTCATTGCCTCAAACAATGCCGATGGATGCAGCAAGTCGTCATGGTCCAACAATGCAAAATAATCCCCTGTGGCCATTCTGAGCCCTTCGTTTGTATTCTCCGCGATGCCGTGATTTTCAGAAATCCGGTGATATTTCACGCGCGCATCTGCGCGCGCATATTGGTTGCAACACTCGGCCACCTTTCTATACGCCGGGTCGCTGCCATCCGCCAAACACAATTCCCAGTTTTTGTAGGTTTGTTTCTGTACCGATTCAATCAATTCCCGCAAAAACGGAATGGGCGTGTTGTATAGGGGGACAATCACGCTGAAGCAAATATCTTTGGCGAAAATGACGGACGCCTGACGCTGCAATTCTTCCGCCGTGGGGAATTTGATGTGGTTTGCTTTCATCATTCGGCCCCTTACATACGCCCGTGCTTTGAAAAACAGGCTTTTTACACCCGTCCGCTTTAATTCGCGAAACGCCTTGGCCGCCAGGCTTTGCGCTGGCGGCATGCCGTTTTTCACAGCACACTCCACCTCAGCCAAACGCGTCCCCGCATCTTTAAGACCATTTGCTTGTACGTTTCCTCGTTTCATATCGACCTCGCGTTTGTTTGAATTTTACCCGCCAACACCTTTACAGCCCTTGATAAGCGGCGCAGACATCCCCCACATCGCCAATCATGCGCACCTTCCCTCTTTCCAGCCACATGGCGTGCTTGCATATCCGCGTTACCTGATTGATAGAATGCGAAACAAACAACACGGTTGTGCCGCCTTGCATCATGGCTTGTATGCGCGCCTCACATTTTTCCTGAAAGCGGAAATCACCCACGCCCAATATTTCATCGACAATCAGAATATCCGGATCGGTTATCGTGGCTATGGAAAAAGCAATGCGCGCTACCATACCGGAAGAATAATTCTTTAGCGGCACATCGATGAATTCCTGCATTTCGGAAAATTCCACGATTTGCTCAAATTTTTCTTCAATGCTTTTTTTGGTGTAGCCTAATACCGCGCCGTTTAAATAGATATTTTCGCGCGCGGTAAGCTCCATGTCAAACCCAGCGCCAAGCTCAATAAGCGGCGCAATATTCCCTTGCTTTTCCACATGCCCTTGCGTTGGTTTGAGAATGCCTGAGATTATTTTCAGCAATGTGCTTTTCCCGGAGCCGTTGAGCCCCACTATGCCGAATACATCGCCTTTTTCTATTTGCAGCGAGACATCCTGCAAGGCCACAAAGTCTTCCCCCTGCAGCGTTTTCCCTTTCAGCCGCCGAATGACATGCTCCTTGAGGTTTTCTATCCGCTCTTGCCGTATGACAAAATGCATGCTGACATTTTCCGCAGTAATCGCGTATTCCAACTTTCTTTCCGCCTTTGTTTATAGATATAAGACAAACTGGTCCTGACGCTTTTTGAAAAACAGCAGCCCCATTCCGAGAAACAGCAATGAAAACACAATGCAGACAGCGTTTTCCGACCAACCCGGCACCGTACCATATAGCATGACCGAACGAAAATACGCAACGTAATGATACATGGGATTCAGCCTTACCACCGCCAACACTGCCGGCGGCAAAATCTCTATCGGATAGATGATCGGCGTCAGATACATCCACGCTGTCACGAATACGGAATACAAATGCGTGATATCACGCAAAAATACGTTGTGTGAGGCCAAGATGAGGCCGATTCCGATCGAAAACACAAATACGTATAGGAGCGGCACGAAAAACAGCAGCATGCTCCAGGTCGGCTGAACCCCCAGCACTACCAGCATGATAAATACAGCAACCAGTGACAAGAGCATATTTACAAACGCAAACAAACATTTTTCCAGCGGGAATATGTATTTGGGAATGTATACTTTCCGAATGAGCGGTGCTGAAGATACTACGGACGTCATTGCCCCTGTAGTGGCCTCGGAATTGAAATTGAACAGCAGCACGCCCGTAAGATAATACACGGGAAAGTTTGCCACCCGAAAACGGAACAACCGCTGGAATACGACCGTGATAACGATCATCATCAGCAACGGCTGCAGCACACTCCACACGACCCCTAACAACGACCGGCGGTACTTGACGACCAAATCACGCCGCACAAGCGTTTCCAGCAGGTACCCATACCGCTTTAGCCCGCGCAGGTATATACCAATGTTGCGAAATGTTTGCATCGGGAAATACACCGGCAACAGCAGCATGCCCAGCAACACGAGAAAGCAAAGCAGATTTACCGGCTCCAACGCAAAGGACGACGCGAAATATCTCGCCCCGGCAAAGCGCATGCGCATGCCCGCCTGTTCTATCAGATCAATGCGCAAACGCTGTACATCCCGCTGTACAGTGAGTTGCAATACGCCATCGCTATACGTATATTCCGGCACAAACCCGTTTTCTTCAGAAAAATCCTGATTTAGGCTTGTTGTGAAGTATATTTTGGGTGAAAGCTCAACTTCCGTATCTATCTGCAATTCAAGGCGATCGACGTAGCCGGAAACATTATACAGCAGCATTTGCGGATCTTGTTCGGAGACATATCCGAGGGAATCTACACGCCAATTTACAAACTGAATATCGTTGCGCGCTATCTCACGAGCACGCCCGCTCTGATCCATGAAAAAATTTTTGTTTATGAACAATATATATGCGACCGCGCCGATAAGCAATAAGCTTATCGTGATCCATTGGCGCAGTTTTCGTTCTCTCATGCTCATCTTTTGATTTACCTTTCCGGCTTCCACACGCACGCTTCCGCCGCAGCGCAGCCGCTTAATACAGTATTTTCCCTGCCGCTACATTTTTAAGATGATTGCCATAAGCGGATTTCCCGTATACTTCCGCCGCCGCCTTGAGCATGTTGATGTCGATCCAGCCGTTATTATACGCAATTTCTTCTATGGCCGCAATGCTGATGCCCTGCCTGCTTTCAATTACTTTTACAAATTCCGCCGCCTCTATCAGGGAATCTACCGTGCCTGTATCCAGCCAAGCATATCCGCGGCCCAGCGTAATCACTTCCAGCTTATTTTGTTCCAGATACAACCTATTTAAATCTGTTATTTCCAACTCGCCGCGTTTGGACGGCTTGAGCGTTTTCGCGTATTCGCATACATGATTATCGTAAAAATAAAGCCCGGTTACCGCATAATTGGAGCGTGGCTGCTTTGGCTTTTCTTCGAGTGAAACCGCCTTGCCTGTCTTATCAAATTCAACGATGCCGAAGCGTTCCGGATCTTCTACATAATAGCCGAATACCGTCGCCCCTTCTCTTTTTTGGCTCGCCGCGCGCAAATGCTTCGTCAAGCCGCTTCCGTAGAAGATATTATCGCCGAGCACCATGGCGCACTCTTCGCCATTTATAAATTCTTCGCCTATCAGGAAGGCCTGGGCCAGCCCGTCCGGCGAAGGCTGCTCCGCATATGTCAGATGAATGCCATAGCGCGAGCCATCTCCCATAAGGCGCTTAAAATCCGGCAAATCGTGGGGCGTGGAAATAATCAGTATATCCTGAATTCCCGCCAACATTAATGTGGATAGCGGATAATAGATCATAGGCTTGTTGTATACAGGCAATAACTGCTTGGAAGTAACAAGCGTGAGCGGATACAGCCTTGTACCTGACCCGCCGGCCAATATGATGCCTTTCATGAAAGATTCTCCTTATATAAACAAGAAATACGCCACATTTCTGGCAAACCCATTTTTGTACGCCCGCAATTCACGCACGCGCTTCCATTTTGCCCATTTGCTTAGCCCGGGAATTTCGGTGTAGCTTTGCAGCAATTGCCTTTGCTCCGGTAAAAGCCGGCCCCCGTATATCGCAAGCAAATCAGCCGCCTGTGGGTATGTGCCATGAATAGCGCGCCTGACCTCATCTGCGTGCAATAGGCGATTGAGCTTGTACGCCAGCGTCCGCACATCCTTTGCGCCAATTACGTTATGCCGATGCTGCCTGTAGCGGATGGTGGCCGCCTGCACATGCCCGATATGCCCAAACGCGCCCGCCACAAGCACCAGCCACCAGTCATGCATGACCATGCCCGCGGGAATTTCATCGATCAGCTCCGCCAGCGCCCTGTTGTACATAGCTGTACAGCCGGTGAGGCAGTTTTGGATGAGCAGCTGATGGAGCGCTGTTTTTTTGCAATCCGCATTCATAGCCCGCCAGAATGACGCCGCAATTTCTTCGTTTTGTTCGTTTACCACGCACAGGTCGGTATGCACCAGCAACGGCGCTGTTTCTCCGTACTCACGCTCCATTTCGCGCATGCGCGCCAGCGTTCGCTCCGTTTTATCTTTCAGCCAGATATCGTCCTGATCGCATAGCATGATATATGCGTCCTTGTGCTCGATCATCATATGCATAAAGTTTATTGCGGCACCCATGTTTTCGTTTGTTTTAGTCAGAAATATGCGCGCCGGATATTGCCGAGCGTATTGTTCCAATATGGAAAACGTGCCGTCGGTAGAGCCATCGTCGCATATATAGATCGCGTCTGCAACAATGGTTTGGGCAAGCAATGATTCGATTTGCTCCGCCACATACGCTTCACCGTTAAACGTGGCCATAAGTATGGAAACCAATTTTTCTCCCTGCTTTGCTTTGTGATGGTATGGCCCTTACCACAAGAGGCCGCCGCCCGCTCCATATGTATGCGAATGGCGTTTGTTCCCTTTGCATACTTTACCATTATACTGTCCTGGCTTTATCCCGTCAAACGGGCTTTTGCCATTTGCCCACCGCCCGGCCAACAAAAAAAGGCTGGCCGGCCGGCCCCGTGACAGTCGCTTTTTGCATTAAAATATGGTAATATCGCCTGTATAAGGCGGTTTCGACTGTACCACTAGGCATATACGCGATACATGAAAAGCGTCAGCCGATATATTTGAGCGAGGTTGATATGGGAAACATCGATAAGTTTGATTCCATTGCCGGCCGGTACGATACCCCCGAACGCATTGAAATGGCAAGGATCATTGCGGACGCCATTCGCGCCCGCATGACCGGCAGCGCTAATAAAGATGCTATCGATTATGGCTGTGGCACCGGACTTGTAGGCCTTCAATTGCTCGGGGATTTCCGCTCCGTACTGTTTATCGACGCGTCGGCCAATATGGTTGAACAAGTGGAACGCAAGATCGCGGAGGCCACCGCGCCAAACGCGGGGGCGCGGTGCTTCGATTTCGAGATTGATCTTCCGGCGGACATCCGCTCGGACTATATCCTCGTAGTAAACACGCTTATTCACATCAAGGATATCGAAACCATCCTGTTTCGCCTGCATACCGTGCTGAACGCGGGAGGACACCTGCTGATCGTTGATTTCGATAAGACCGTGACGATAGTCTCCGACGACGTACACAACGGATTCGACCAGCGCGCATTGGCTGATATCCTGATAAAGATTGGGTTTACGGACACGAAATCCGAAACGTTCTATCACGGAAAGCGCCTCTTTATGAACCGGGACGCTTCGATGTTTATCATGGACGCAACAAAGTAAAACGCCATGCGGGAATGCTTCCGACATACTTCGAATGGACATTCACAATAAAAATACAAACCCGCTCATAGAGCGGGTTTGCGGGGTGGACATCTAGTTCATCCACATATTTTGGTGCCGGAGGTCGGACTCGAACCGACACGTCCGAAGGACACCGCATTTTGAGTGCGGCACGTCTGCCATTCCATCACTCCGGCAATATTTGCTGCGCCTGCTGATTTGCCGCAAAGCCATTTTGCCCATTCAGCAAGTACACGAGGTATTTTAACACAAGAATCCCCTTTTTGCAATGCGCTTTTTCGTAAAGTATTGCGGCGTTTGTATCGGCGTTTTATAAAGCATTGCGGCGTATGCCCTTGGGGCCGCCTCTTGATTTTTGCTTTCTTGATCCACTATGTTTTATTGCGCGATCGTCCTATTTGCGCCATAGGCGAGCAAATCGGCTGTATGCGCTTGTCCTTCCGCTTTCGTCAGCGATCCATTTCCTTCTTCCGCTTTTATTTCCGCGCCATTCCCGTCTTTCACCTTATTATTTTGTTTTTTTTGCTGCTCCATAATCGCTTTCTTTTCTTTTATTTGCTCCGCGGCCAAGGGCAACATCGCTGTTATAACGACTTTTTCTCCTTGTGGATCCATGATTAACACGCCATTCGCCTTTGAAAGCAATTTACGAATGATCTTTAAGCCCAATCCATGCCCTTGTCCCTTTGTGGAGGTACCCTCCTGCATCGCATGCACATTCGATGCGCTGTTTTCCACAGAAATTACTACCATCCACCCGCGCTCTTCTATCGTGAGGGTAATGTAAGCGCCTTGCTGGAGAAGTTGGCAGGCATCAATGGCGTTGTCCAACATATTGCCAACCAATGAGCATAAATCCGTTGCGCTCATCGGAATTTCATGCGCGACATCATAATAATATGAAAACGCGATTCCGAGTTTTTTTGCCCGGTTGCCCTTGACCGTAAGGCAAGCGTTTAGTGTGGGATTGCCCGTATACGCCAGAAATGGTGTTTCCTGCTGTTTTTCTTTATATTCCGCAAAGTACCACGCCAGATCCTCGTACCGCTTGTTTTCCAGCAAGTTCGCCATTATATCCAAATGCCCTTTTAATTCGTGGTCTTGCACGCGCAGCATATCGAACGAAATCTCCGCCTCTTTCATATGGGCGAGCTGCATTTCCATTCGGTTGGTTTCCATGAGGGTATCTACATGCTTTTTCTGTAATGTCCCCAGCCTTGCAAACAGCATAATAAAGCTGATGATAAACAACACCACGACCAAGCTTATAAAAGTGGCGTTGAATTCCCATTGGCCGCCCGATGCCTCACTCAGCTTACTTCCCAGCTCGTACAGCGCTTGTATAGAAATTGCTGCCAGAATAATCAACACAATAATATAGATTTTTAGTCCTGTCGGGTGGAAGACACGTTCTTCATCATTTACTTTCGCGTTTGCAGCCGTAAAATAAAACAGACAGAGCAGCAGACAATAAAACAATTGTGCAGAAATGCGCACCATGCCTGAAGGGGCCTCCCCAGATACCTGAATGCCTGAAAACGCAAAAATAAAGAAGACTATGATTTTGGAAAATGTATTAATGCAGACCGGAAACAGGCACCAGAGCGTTTTTCGCGTGAAGCTGCTTTTAAAGGAATAGAACAAAAATATAAGACCAGCAAGCATGTATGTGATTGTTTGCATACTATACGAATGGCCCAAAAAAGAATTGACGCATAAGGCTACAAAAACAACACATGCGCCCTCTCGTACACGGCTTGGCGTGATCGATTTTAATTGATGGCAGAACAGATAAACCAACAGAGAACTCTCAACCAGATTCACAACGATTTTTAATATTATCCACGCTATGTCCATGTGTCTCCCTGCTTTGCTACATTACTGCTCTTCTCAACTCTCTCTTTGATACCTGTATCATACCATGATACAGTAAAAATACTACCAATTTTTGATACTTTTTGATAATTTTACTATTTGCTCATAAATCAGCATTTTATTGTAAGTCTAGCATACCTCCATTGAGTTTGGTGACAAACAACATTTTACGACAATTTATTTTTTCCAGCCCCTATCCTTGTTCGGCTAAGTCAGGTTTTATAGAGGCTCTGCCTCCATCCAAACCTCCGCCAAGGGGACAGGAGCCCTATCGTCCCCAGCCCAAAAAGAAGAGGCCAACCCTTTGAACTGAACCCAATAAAGTGGACAAAAAGAAAAAGGCCTCCTATCGTAAGAGAAAAGCGATAGGAGGTTTTCATATGGGAAAGCATTATGGGCAGGCGATACTGCCAACGGTACTTAAAATGCGAGAAGAAGGTTATC
>JAVBPK010000124.1:0-17506 GCA_031549625.1 Eubacteriales bacterium | reverse complement strand
CGCAATACGTTCCGCCAGCGCCTTCAATCAGCGGGTCGCTCCTATCAATTCGCCATCTATCGCGGCATTCCTCTTTTTTTGTATAATATAATCCATTCTTCATGCCCGGCAGCAGCCGGGCCTTGAAAAGACGCTCAAAAGACGCACAATAGAGGCGTTCCGGCAAAAAGGCTGAAAAACATATTTACATCCATTCTTTCGGCACAAACAGTTTTTCATACATGTTAATCGCATAACGGTCTGTCATGCAGGCGATCCAATCCGCCACAACACGTTCTTTGCCGTCCGCTTCAATATTCGCGCGAAATTCGTCAGTCAGTGCATCGATATGATCCACATAATACGTGTACAACGCCCGCACAACATGCATAGCCTTTTTTTCCTCACGTTTTGCAAACGAATTTAAATACACATGCTCAAACATAAAATTGCGCAGACTGTCAAAGGCCGCGTCAACCTCGGCAGACAGTTTTATATGCGGTTGCTGATAGCTGTTCTTTATCACATCCCAAATGAGCGCATTGATGCGTTCACCATGCGAAAAACCCAAAGCTTCCACGCTATCACGCGGAAGCTGGTCGGTTGACAATACTTGCGCGCGAATAGAATCGTCGATATCGTGATTGATATACGCAATACGATCCGAAAGACTGACGACGCATCCCTCCAGCGTAGCAGGCGTGCCGGACTTTTTATGATGCAAAATGCCGTCCCGCACTTCAAAAGTCAGATTTAATCCTAAACCGTTTTCTAATTTTTCCACTATGCGCAAGCTTTGTTCATTGTGCGCAAAGCCGCCGGGAACCAGTTCATCCAACACTTGTTCGCCCGCATGCCCAAAAGGGGTATGTCCAAGATCATGCCCCATGGCAATGGCTTCCGTTAAATCCTCATTTAGGCGCAAAGCGCGTGCGATTGTGCGGGCAATCTGTGAAACTTCCAAAGTATGGGTTAGTCGCGTGCGGTAATGATCGCCCTGCGGCGATAAAAACACTTGTGTTTTGTGTTTGAGCCTGCGAAAGGATTTACAGTGTATGATACGATCCCTGTCGCGTTGGAATTCCGTACGTATATCACAGGCGGATATGGGCCGTTCACGCCCCCTTGTTTTGCAGGACAAAGCCGCGTATGGAGATAATTTTTCCCGTTCCCATTCTTCTGTATATTTGCGAAACTCGCTTGTATAATCCATTTTATGCTCCTACCATCATCAAGATTAGCCGTCAATCCAAAAAGCGGAATGTGAAGCGCGTAAAACAAACGCGCAACCGGAAAGCAAAAATATGATGTATATATAGATACACCATATCTTAATGAAATCCTTTTTATTTTTTCTGAAGCGCAGAATTCGCTTAAAAGCGTTATTCCGAGCGCAGCCACAACGCGGCTGAAGCATCGCTCGGCATACGCCAGCCGCCACGCGGTGAAAGTGATACCAAGCTTACTTGCGGGCCATCCGGCATGCAGGATCGTTTAAATTGCTGGCTAAAAAAGCGCTTTACGAACACGTGCAGCCAATGCGAAATCGTCGCCTCATCATAGCAGCCATGAAACGCGTGCGCCGCGACGCGCAATATCTTTTCCGGCCCGTCGCCACAGCAAAACAAGCGATATAAAAAGAAATCATGCAGTTCATAAGGCCCCACAATAGCTTCTGTCTCTTGCGCAATATTTTCTTCCAAGCCGGGCAAAAGTTCTGGGCTAACCGGTGTGGCGAGTATATCTTGCAGCACCGCGCGCAATGCTTTGTCGGGTGCTGTGTCCGCAATATGACGTACCATTGCGCGGAGCATGGTTTTCGGCACGGAGGCATTCACGGCATACATGGACATATGGTCGCCATTATAAGTAGCCCAGCCAAGGGCCAGCTCGGATAAATCGCCGGTACCCACAACCAGGCCTTTTGTCTGGTTTGCTATATCCATAAGCACCTGTGTGCGCTCACGCGCCTGCGCGTTCTCATACGCAGCGTCACGCGTTTCTTCACTTTGGCCTATATCTTTGAAATGTTGGCGCACAGAATCCGTAATATCCACCGTTTTGCACGGGATAGCCAAACAATCGCATAAACGCTGCGCATTGTTCCGCGTACGGCTCGTCGTGCCAAAGCAAGGCATCGTTATGGCCAAAATATCGCCTTGTGCGTGGCCCAGTTCGCGCATCGCCCTTTCCGCCACGAGCAAAGCTACAGTGGAGTCCAGGCCGCCGGAAACGCCTATTACAGCCGCTTGAATGCCTGCGCCGCGCATGCGCGCCGCCAAACCCGCCGCTTGTATCTGAAGCGCCGTTTCTAAATACGCATCCTGTTCCTTTATACCTTCCGGCACAAAAGGCAGTTTAGAAATATGTCTGGAAAGCGCCGTATCGTTCAATTCTAATGCAAACGCGTGTCGTGAATAGTCGCTTCGCGCGTCATTCTGCGCTGCGCTCGCCTGAGCCAGGCGCAAAAAGGCCAGTTTGCCGCAATCGAGCTCTGTACAAATCGAGGTTGCTTTAGAAAAGGGTTGGTTTTCCGCTATTATCTCGCCGTCTTCCGCAATCATGCTGTGCCCGCCAAACACAAAGTCCGTGCTTGATTCCCCGGCACCCGCCTCCGCGCTCAGGTATGCGCAATGTAAGCGTGCGCTTTGGGCGCGTATAAGCATTCGCCTGCGCACTGCCCGTCCCGCTGTTTCTCTATCGGCGGAAAGATTAAGTAACACCGTACATCCAGCCGCTGCGTGCCTGTTGGAAGGGGGCTCAATGCCCTGCAAGTCTGAGCCAATTTCCACGCCAATAACAACGCCCGGCATATTCGCGCAATAAAAAAGCTGCGCCGTGCCAAAAGGCGCTGTTTGGCCGCATAATTGCACTTCACTCTTTCGAGGTGCGGCAGGCGTTGAAAACCATCTGCTTTCTTCGCACCCATTCAGATTAAAGAGGCAGGTTTTAGGCACCACACCCAGCAAAACGCCTTTATGCATGATGGCCGCGCAATTGTAGAGGGCGCCGTTTTGCAGCACAGGAAGGCCAACCGCAACGAGCATATCCATTTGCCAGCTATGTGCAAGCAGCTTGCCCAATGTGGCTTCAGCCGCCGCTAATAGCGTGCCCTGCAAAAAAAGATCGCCACATGTACAGCCTGTGAGGCATAGCTCTGGAAACACGAGCAATTTGACGGATTGAGCGTGCGCATCAGAAATAGCGGCCGTGATCTGCGTTTCGTTATACCCGCAGTCTGCCACGCGTATTTCCGGCGTTGCCGCACAAACTTTTATGAAACCTTGGCGCATAATGGTTTCCCTCCCAGCAAATGCATGTGTTCATTGTATCGCCCCCAATGGGCAGCCGTCAATATTTTGCCCATTTTTGCCAAATAGATTGCCAAATGGAACGCAAACTATTTTTATTGGCGCCTTTACATTATTTGGACGCGCCTCTATAATGTTTTACGGGAAAGGATATATATAAGTATGCTTTGGAGGCGCAGCGATGGAATTTGACCAGGCAACAAAAAACGACATGGCAACAACCAATTCGGATAAAAAACCAAAGAGCAAAAAGAAATATGTTGTATTGTTCTTGTCTTTATTGTGTCTGGCTTTGATTGGCGCAGTCAGCGCACTGCTCATTTCGAAAAAGATGCACAGAGATGAAGCGCTGCGCCAGGAAATCATTCAATCCATCTATTTTTGTGACGGCGTCATTATCAACGGTATCCCCGTAGGCGGGTTGCAGTATGAAGAAGCAAAAGCTCTGGTAGAAGCCGAAAACGAAAAGAGCTTGAATAGCATCGCGTTCGTTTTGACACATGATCAAACGAAGTATCCCGTCACTTCTGCCGCCTTCGATATGGCTTTTGATACGGAGGCTATTCTGTCCGAAGCATATGGCCTGTGCCGTTCCGGTACGCTAAAAGAATTACAGGCGGCTTCGGCAGATCTGCAAGCAAACCCTCGCCAATTTACAACCCAATACACCGCAAATAAAAGCGCCATCACCGACTTTGTGGCCGGCCTGGCCACGCAAATCGATACTCCCGCAAGGGACGCCGAATTTCAGCTTTTAATCGATAACAGCTCCGCAACCGTTGAGGAAAAGAAATCCGCCGAATATGTCAATGCCGCCGCAACCACAACGCCGGAAGAAAGATTTGCCTTTATCCCCCATCAGGATGGCATAAAAACGGATCAATCCACGCTGGTTGATGCGCTTTGGAACATGGCGCAAACAAAAGAATACAAAGATATCGAAATTCCCATACAAATAACACCTGCAAAGGTACGCATGGAAGATATACAAAACAATTTTGTTTTGCGCGCCACCGCGAAAACCTCCTTTAAAAAATCGCCATATAACAGGGCCTCACGCGTATTCAACATCAAAAAGGCTGTTGGGCTTATCAACGGCACCGTCTTGCAGCCGGGTGAAGTTTTTTCCACAAACGACACGTTGGGCTACCGTACCTATGGTTCCGGCTGGAAACCGGCGCCCGCCATTGTGCAGGGCCGCACGGAAGATCAGGCCGGCGGTGGGGTGTGCCAGGTTTCCTCCACGTTATATAATTGCGTGCTGAAAGCGGATATGGGCATTGTATACCGCCAGGGTCATTCCGGCCGTCTTTCGTATGTCGATGGCGGGTTGGACGCCACCATAGACAGCGGGCATATCGACTTCAAATGGCAAAACACCACAAAATCGCCCGTATATTTATTCTCCTATGTCGATGAAGAAAATATGGAAGTATACTTTGAATTATATGGCGAACCATTCCCCGATACATTCGATGAAATTCAGCTCACGAGCACCCGCGTTTCTTCCATTTCGCCGCCGGGCCCCATGCAATATGTCGTAGATTATTCCAAAAAACCTGGATATTCCAAGGTGTACGTCCAACGTAAATCCGGCTCGGTTTGGGAATCCTATGCTACATACTATAAAAATGGGCAGGTGGTCAAGAAAACGACCCTAGATCGCACAACATACCGCGCCTACGCGGGGCAAACAATCGTGGGGCCCAGCATAGTAGCCGGGTAAAGAGCCAAAACAGGCCTCATTGCAGCCTGTCTCTTGAGGGAAAAGCATTGATTGCTATTATTATTTTTGGTGGGCTCAAGCCGAGATTTGCGTCCTAAAAAACCGAAATTTCCATTTCTTTTGGCATCTCTAAAAGGGCTCTGGTATCTAAGATATGCTCAAGCAATAATTGGCAGGCGAGCGCTTCGTCCCGCGCCGTGCATGCTTCCAGCAGCTTGGCATGCTGCCTTTTTGATTCCTCGTAGTAAATAGATTCGGTATAATACTTGCGAATATAGCGGTCTACATTCGCATGCATCTGGTCGATCATGCGAAACAAAACTTGGTTTTGCGCAGGTTCATATAGCGTGAAATGGAAGCAGGCATTCAGATCTTCCAGCTTATTTTCCTCACTCACAGACAAAGATTCTTCAAGCACGGCGCGGGCCGTTTCGATGGTTGCGTCCGTCATCAAGGGGATAGCCGTGCGTAGTGCGCCTACCTCGAGTATGGCCCGCACGTTCATGATATCTTCCATTTCTTCAATTGTAAGTTTGGTAACCACTGCGCCTCTGTTTGGGTATATGCGCACCAATCCTTGCGCTTCCAGCTGGCGAAAAGCTTCCCGCACGGGAATATGGCTAACATTGAGCGCCAAAGAGATTTCGTCCTGCCTAAGCGGAACGCCGCCCGGCAATATGCCGCGCACGATAGCAGCCCGCAATACTTGAAACACCCAATCTCTGGCGGCCATCGACCTGGGTTGCAGCTCACTTGCTATTTGGCTAAGATCGACATTGACGTGTTCTTTCATAAACAAGAAACTACAGTTGCTAAAAGCAATGTTAAAAGCAACTGCGCCCTCTCTTTCATGTGTTTGTATACTATATAATATACTAAAAATTATTTGTGCGTCAAGTTTTCGAAATTTACGGGATCAAAGCCGCATTTTTTTACCCGGCATACAGAATAACTGTAGAGAGAAACGGATTGCTCGGTACACGCAGCGTTTGCTTCCGGGTAGCCGGTCCCAGCAGCTGTTGCCCTCCTATCTTCAATTGCGGATGCGCCGGAATTACATAATAGGCATAGCTCTCCCCCGGCATCGCGGCAAGATCGGCATAACGAATATCTTCCACTCCGCCCAGCCACTCGTTGAGCATAGTGGCATTCCCTCTCGAATCCTCACGATACAACCGATACAAGATAAAACTCTGATTAGGCTTAAACCAAACCTCCGGCAGGCTGTTTTCTCCAATCCGCACGCTGAAAAACATTGGCGGCGTAGGCACCACCCAATATTCGCTGGTAAGAACAGGCTCCGTTCCCGCCACAAACACTTCCCGCGTGACCGAAGCGGCAGGCGTAAGCGCATTGGCCAGAACGGCCATATGGTCGCTATCAAGCGTATATTTGTCCAGTTTGATTTCCACGATATTATCCGGCTTTGCAAATACTGGCGCGCTTTTTTCTTCATACAACATAGTAAATACGCTTTTCAATATCAACGCCGGAAAGCTGCCGCCTGTAGCCTCAGCAGGTAACGCATTGCCATCCGAAGCATCGTCGTATCCCATCCAAACAGCCGCGGCATATTCCGGATTATACGCAGCCATCCACGCATCCCTATTCCCTTCGCTATCTCCAGTCGTTCCCGTTTTGCCAGCCAATTCGATGCCCACCTCATTCAGTCTGCGCCCCGTTCCCCCTTGAATAGCGCTTTTCAGCATATCCGTCAGTATATATGCGTTTGCCTCGCTCATCACGCGTTTTTTCTCAGGCTCATACATATAGAGCGTTTCCCCTTTCGTGTTTTCAATATGTAAAACCAGCGTAGGCGTTGAATACTCGCCACCCGCGGCAAAAGCCGCATACGCGCCCGCGATTTGGTAAGGCGATACGCCGTAAGTGAATCCTCCAAGCGCCAATGTTAAGCTGGTGTCCTTCTCATCAAATTCTATGCCCAGCTGCTGCGCAAACTCTTTGCCCGCTTCTACGCCGATGTTTTCCAGCACTTTTACAGCTGGGACATTCAGCGATTGCGCCGCCGCTTCGCGCATAGTCACCCAGCCTTTATATTTACTGCCAAAATTGCTTGGCGTGTATCCGCCAAAATCAGTAGGCTGATCCAAAATCATGCTCACCGTCGTATAGCCGGCCTCCTCCAGCGCAGGCGCATATGCGATAATCGGCTTGATAACGGAGCCCGGTTGGCGGCGAATGCGGGTAGCACGGTTGAAGGCCAAAGCTGTCGTGCTCTCGCGTCCACCCATGAGCGCAGCTACGCCACCCGTTGTGACATCCACCACCACAAGCGCCGCCTCCGCATTTTGCGCCTGCTCCGGAAAAAGCTCACCGTCTTTCATAATCTCTTCGCAATGCTGCTGCAGATTCACATCCATAGCTGTATGCAGCCTGTAGCCGCCATTGAGCAGTTCATCCATCGACACGTTCAATACCTCACACGCTTGCTCCAGCGCTAAATCTACATAGTATCCGCGCCTGTTTTTCTTGAGATCGTTTGTCAGCACCACCTCTTCCCTGCGCGCCTCTTCGCAGGTTTCCGCGTCAATGTATCCGTAATCCCGCATGAGGCCCAATACCAGGTTCCGACGTTTTAAGCTGTTATCCATATGTAAATGCGGCGCATATCGAGAGGGCGATTTTAATATACCCGCCAGCATAGCCCCCTGCGCCAATGTCAATTCGCTTGCAGATCTGCCAAAATATCCTTGCGCCGCCGCTTCCACGCCGTAAAAACCGCCGCCAAAATAAACATAGTTCAGATACATTTCAAGGATTTCATCCTTGCTGTATCGCTGCTCCATCTGATAGGCCAACACGGCCTCTTCCATTTTGCGCGTCATCACTTTTTCGTTGCTGAGGTGACTCAGCTTGATTAGCTGCTGGCTGATGGTAGATGCCCCCTGTACATACGCGCCCGCTTTGACATCCTCCCACGCCGCTCCAAATATGCGCTTTATATCCACGCCCATATGGTCATAAAAACGAGCATCCTCCGCCGAAATAAATGCCCGCTGCACATAAGTGGGTATCTTCCCCAGCGAGATCGGTATGCGGGTTTCCGCACCCGCCAAGCAGCTTACGAATTCCCCATGTGCATCATACAGCAATAGAGAACGTGGCGCTTCCAAAATCAAGCTATCATCGAACGCATGCCATGCATCCAATCGCAGTACATAAACTGCTAAAAAAAGGGTAAATGACAGGCCCATCAGCGTGAGGCCCAATAGAACGCGCTTTATCCGCCTGCGCCTTGCCTTTTTATCCTTACGAACAACTTTACCGTCTTGCTCTTTCAGCTTGCGCACACGTATGGCCTCCAACTCATTCAACATTCATTCCTTATGCTACGTTTTAGCATGCCCAGCCATAACAAATATTTGCGCATTTTGTTGGATTTTCGCAGAAAAAATAAAAGACCCAATTGATTGAGTCTTTTGAATAATATTCCATATTTTATTACAGACAACCCCAAACATCTCTACTGTTGCGCGGATAGAAACACAAGGGCGGTATTCTTACCGGCGCGGAACCAACAACCGACGAATATGCGTCTCATATAGGATGACGCCCGCGCCAAACAAGATATCAAACACAACGATTCCCGCTTCCAGCAAAATTAGAGCCGCCCAAATGGGCAGCCATTCCGGCATCGTAAAAGGAAACTCCGCAAGCAAACGAAACGCAAGGAAAACGCCAACGCCAAGGAAAAAATCGCAATACAAAACTTTAGCAAGGACGCGCAAAACTTTTCCGTGCACATGCGCATGTAATGCGGAACGAAATATCGCGTAATGCCCCAACAGCAACGTATAAATATACGCCGGCGTTTTGTCCGGCAAAATAAAAAAGGCCAAAGCGCTCGTAGCGGCATAACTCACCAAAGCAATGCCGTATGCATTTTCTATAGTAAGCACAACCGATGTCATAGCCGCGAAAAAATAGCACACCAGTACGCCCGCGGGCAACACCGACGCGGCATATAGGCATAGCACGGCAACAGCGGTAACCATGCCGCCTAAAGTGACGCGCTTGGACACAGACAATCGCTTATTCATCAGCAGCACAACCTGCCGCCCATAGCGTTGCAGCAACACTCCGCACACATCAGCGTGCTGCATATATCGCATATAGAACAGCCCTCATCATAGCCCGAACGGCCTGAAGAAGAATATGTTTTGTTAAAGGGATTGCCCGCATTATTCATGGCAGCGTAAGCATTGCGGTATTCTGCATTGCCAGGTTCTTGTTCGTAGGCGCGCGAAAGGTATTCGCGCGCTTTATCGTACCAGCCCTGGCGCAGATAAATGATACCGTACAAATAGTACCATTCAGCATTTCGCACTTGTATGCCGTCCAGCACTTGTTTAGCCGCCTGCAAATTATTTTGGTTAATAAAATTGCGCGCGCGCGCAAATTCGGCAGCGGCAGGCCCGGAATACGCGCTGCCGGAGCCCGAATATGCCCCCCCTTGATTTTGGCGAGCGCCGCTGTTTGCGCTGTTGCCTTTTTTGGAAAGCGTTTCGTAAGCTTCATTAATTTCTTTGAGCTTTTCGTTTGCGAGCTCTTTAAGGGGATTGTCCGTGTATTTATCGGGATGGTACTTTTTTACCAGATCTCGATAGGCGGCACGGATTTCCTCTTGTGTGGCATCTTCGCTTACGCCCAGTACCTTATAAGGATTCATCCATTCTTTCCTTCCAAAAGCTGCTTAGAGCGTTGTCTGCAACCCTGATAAATTATATTATCCAATACGCCGCGATTGCAAGAGAGAGTTAACAGATTATACGCCTTTTCCATTTCAAAGAGAGAAGCGTATAAAAGGAATGACGCCCGCTCAGCATCCATTCCGTTTAATACAAACGGGTTATACAGGTTTGCCTTTTCATCTTTTGCGCGGTCTTCCCACGCATCGGCAAGATAAATCCAGCGCCCCAAATGATATCCCAGCCAGGCCAACGCTTGCTTTTCAGCATCCTTTAAGCCCGCAAAGGAGCAAACCACCTTCTGGAGCATTCCCGCAAACGCATCCGCAACCACATCAATCTCGCGTTCCTTTTGGCTTTCATACTGTGAAAGCAACCCTATGCCGGCCGCAATCGCTTCCGCAGCTTCCGGCTGCCGCTGCGCTGCCCTTTTTGCCGCAGTCTGCATGGCCAGCTTGGCCATCCATGCCCATACATTGCGCTCATCCCGCCAATCATCCGCCAGTTTGTGGTAATAGAGCAAAACATTGATATCCGCGGCAAACGTCAACGCTTTATTCTGCGGCGCAACCGGCATGGGTTTGCGAAAGGGCTTGTATCCGCATCGCTGCAGTTCGCAGGGCTTTCCGTTTTCGCCACCCAGTGCCGCCAATAACATGGCTAAAAATGTGCAGTCATAATCCAACGCCAGCCGTGGAATATGGCCGTACTCCTTTTTAAGTACCTTACACAAGCCACAGTACCATGCTTGGTATTGCCCCCATTCACAAACCTTTAATTCGCTTTTGAAAGGCATCACATACCCAAACATCGATCCCTCTGTATAAGCTTTTTAGTCGATGCCGCAATTGGCCTGCCCACAATATACCAGTCTATTTTGGCATTGATGCGTCAAAATAGCAACATCAATATTCAAAAGCAGCCGCTAAACAACCCTTTTGTCGCACTTTCTTATGGGAAAACATCCTTCTCTTTCTCAAATTTATAGCCAAACAACTACACTTTTTTATACAAGCTATGATATACTATTATGGGTTTTGGTTATAACAGTTTGTTAGTTTTCGCGTTACAGTCTGCTTTTGTTCTCCGTATGCAGAAAAACGGCAAAATATTCTATCGGCTTAAATAAATGGCATCAGAATAAATTTTGGAGGTATTTCCATGGCAAACGAACTAAAAGGCGCCTGCATCATCGGACAATCCGGCGGCCCAACATCCGTCATCAATGCCAGTGCGTATGGCGTCATCCACACCGCCTTGCATAGCGCGTCCATCACAAACGTTTATGGCGCCGCGCACGGCATCCGCGGCGTATTGGACGACAATTTATACAACATGCGCAAAGAAGACGAGAGCGAACTCCGGCTGTTGCTGCAAACGCCGTCTTCCGCATTGGGCTCCTGCCGCTATAAGCTGAAAGACCCTTCCGCAGACGATACAGACTATAAGCGCATACTCGAGATATTCAAAAAATACGATGTACGCTATTTCTTCTATAACGGCGGCAACGACTCTATGGACACTTGCAACAAAATCTCCAAATACATGCAGCAGGCCGGTTACGCCTGCCGCATCATGGGCGTTCCTAAAACCATTGACAACGACCTGTTTGGCACAGACCATTGCCCCGGCTATTCTTCCGCCGCCAAATACATCGCCACCAGTTGCATGGAATTATACCACGACGCCCGCGTATACGACATTGGTATGGTTTGCGTACTTGAAATCATGGGCCGCCATGCCGGCTGGCTCACCGCAGCAGCTGCGCTTGCCTCCGCAAAAGGGCAAGGTCCGGATCTGATTTATCTTCCCGAACGCGATTTCGACATGGCACGCTTTATTGCCGACGTTACCTCCATCTACAAGGCCAAGGGCAAATGCATTGTCGCCGTTTCCGAAGGCATACACGACGCCAGCGGCACCTTAATTGCGGAATACGGCGCGGCAAACGCTGCCACAGACGCATTTGGCCATAAGCAGCTGGGCGGCCTCGCTGCCACGCTTGCGAGTATCATAAAAGAGCACACCGGCGCAAAAGTACGCGGCATTGAGTTTTCCCTTCTGCAAAGATGCGCCGCGCACTGCGCGTCCCGCACAGACATCGACGAATCGTTTTCTGCCGGCAAAGCCGCCGTGGAATACGCCATACAGGGTGTCACGGATAAAATGGTTGGGTTTGAACGCGGCAAAGGCGCGAATGGCGAATATATATGTAACATCAAGCTGATGGATCTTGCGGATGTCGCCAACACCGAAAAGAAAGTTCCGCTTTCCTGGATCAACGAAGCGGGCAATCAGGTTACACAAGACTTTATCGACTATGCCCTGCCGCTTATCCAGGGTGAGCCGGAATGCGTTTTGGAAGATGGCCTGCCGCGCTTCGCCGCGCTAAAAAAAGTAGGCCCCACGCTCTAAGCCAATACATCACAATATCCCAAATGACACAAAAAAAGCGGCTGCACACAGCCGCTTTCGTTTTTGTTTAGTTAACCGCCTCATTTCGCGCGTGGCGCGGATTGGCCATAACGACTCGAATGCCCTTCATGATGGCTGTTGCAATATCCGCCTGAGACTGGCAGGTGAGCGCATTTACACGTACAAATATACCTCCGCCCGTTGATACCACATATCTCGGCGGCAAGCAGTTTAAAGCAAATGCACGCACATCCGCGCGGCATTGTTCGCAAGCGCACATGCCCACATCTTTCATGTAGACATCGAGCAGCGAATCCACCAATTCTTCCATGATGTTTTTTGAAATCAATCGAGCCACTAGACGTTCTCCTCGGAAAGCAATATATGCAGGATACGCCTGCATGCACACACGCAGCACTTACGACTCCATGTTGCTTAGCACAACCGACGATGGTTCTCAATAACAATTTACTGTTATTATAAACCATTTCCTAGTATTATACAAAACATATACAAAGTTTTCAATCGCGAGAATAGAATAGAAATTTCAGGCACGGCCGGCGGCCGTAAGGATATAGTTATTGTGCTCAATGTCTGCCAGCATGCCGACATGCGACTTGCTTCCGCTAAAATACAAACATGCGTGGCCGGACATATCGTTGCTGGAAACAGTATCCGTTCCATGCGGCGCGCCCTGTAAAGAGCAGGCAATCTTCTTTTCACCCATTATGAGCAGCATAGGCCGTTTGGAATAGTTGAATTCTTCACCAAATACTTGTTTATAAATGATTGTATCATTGGCGCCCTTACATTCCATTTCCGCGTGTTGTTCGCCGCCCACGAATACCATTTCAAACACTTGCCCCGTATTGAAATCCATAATTTCGTAAGAATTCCCCTCCGTCAGCAAGCTTTTCACTTCATTCCACTCAACAAGCTCCCCCACCGCCTTTTGGCTGCCGCTCGCGGGAGGGCCATACGGAATGCTCTGCGCTATAGGGCTTCGCGCGGCAGTTGAAGAAAAGAGGATATCTATGCTTTGCTGGCCTATTGTTCCATCGGAAATGATTGCTTTTCCATCCGCATCCATTTGGTTTTGTTGAAATGCGATTACCGAACTTCTTGTCATGCCTTGAAAGCGGCCGGTGGCCTTAAAATGAAAATATCCCAATTCACGCAGACGGATTTGAATCATGACGATATAATCGCCAGTATCCTCAAAATCGATAAGCCCGGGTTTGCCATTTGCAGAGACGTCTGTAAACAGTGTTGTGTCCATCGCCATTACAGCCTGCGTAGTGCATAAACCAAGCAAAAGGATAATAATCACCGCTAATAACCGCTTCATTGTTACCTCATGCGCTCAGAATGTAAGTATTATACCACAAGCCTCGGGCATTTACCTGCAAAAATGCAAATAAAGTGAAAACCTTGGCCTGTCATGGTATACTGTTTGCAGGATCGCGCATGTGGCGCTATCTGCTACCAGCTACACGGAGGAAATCATGCGCTGCAACTGCCCTGCATGCGGACAATACATGAACCACAGAGAGCACGCGCCAGGCTGCGTTTGCCCAAATTGTCTGCGTGCTTGCAAAACCTGCCTTGGCTCGGATCAACAGCTGCCTGCTGTTGATGCTGCCGAATTATCGCAAAGATGGGCCGCCAGAATGCGCTCCGACACAGAAGCATTAAAGGAAGACAAGCGCTTTTATGAATAAACGTTTCAACAAAACATCGCCCACTCAAGCTGAACGCGGGCGCACGCCTATGGATGCGGCATTGCATCATCTCTCGTTTCGCGCGCGCACAGTACGCGAAACGGAGCGCTTTTTAGACGATCAAAATTATGGCGAATATGAAGTGCAGCAAACCGTGGACAGATTGCAGGAGCTTGGCTACCTGAACGACGCAGCCTTTGCCGGCGAATTTATTCGTTCCCGGCTAAACGCCAAGCCCGTAAGCAAAGCAAAATTGCGCGAACAGCTCTACGCGCACGAACTGCCGAAAGGGGTTATAGAAGAGGCGCTTACGCAAGTTTCTAAAGAAACCGAAGCCGATCATGCCGTTCAGGTCGCCCAAAAATACGCAGCACAAATAGACGAAGCGCTTCCTCCACAGGAACGCTCACAACGCTTGGCCCGCCGTTTGCTGGGGCGTGGATTTTCTTTCGACGATACGCGCCGCGCCGTACAGCGCGTGCTCAACGAGGATATATACGAGGATGCGTGAAACCGTCTTACATCTGCTGCAAAAAAGCAACGGCAATTACATATCCGGCGAAGAAATCAGCAAGATTCTGGGCGTTTCGCGCGCCGCCGTCTGGAAGCATATACACGCGTTAAAAACCGCGGGATACACCATCGAGGCCACCAGAAACCGCGGCTATCGGTTGACTTCTTGTCCCCTCTCTGCCGGCGCGATAATGCCCCTGCTGCAAACACGCGCCCTGGGGCGATCTTTGATATGCCTGCAAACTGCCACTTCCACCAACATACTTGCACGCGAGTTGGCTCTGCAAGGCGCACCGCACGGCAGCGCACTAGCCGCGGAAACACAGACAGCCGGCCGCGGGCGATTGCAGCGTGAATGGGTGGATTCTCCCGGGAAGGACATTTGCGTCAGCCTCATACTCCGCCCGCATATAGAAACACAGTACGCACCGCGGTTTACGCTGGCAACGGCGCTGGGCATCCATCAGCTTTTGCGAAACATGAGCATTCCCGCCACCATCAAATGGCCAAACGATGTTTTAATAAACGGTAAAAAAATCTGTGGGATACTTTTAGAACTGAACGGCACCATCGATGAACTCGCGTTTGTAGTGGTCGGAATAGGCATAAACGTTAACACCGCCAGTTTTCCTTCTGACTTATCCGCTGTTGCCACTTCCCTGTGTTTATTGACGGGCGAACAACACGGCCGCGCGTCCCTGTTTGCCATGCTGTTAAACACATTGGAACCGCTTTACGATATGTGTGAAACCGCCGATGCATATGAGCGCTTACTCAGCCAATACAAGCAAGCCTGCTCCACGATTGGCCAGGAAGTCGCCGTGCGCTCACTGCAGAACGAATGGCAAGGCACGGTGCAGGACATTGATGAGCGTGGACAGCTGCTTTTACGTACGCCGGACGGGCAAATACATGCGCTTTCCGCGGGAGATGTAACGCTGCGCAAAGATTAGTCAATCGGCTGCCGCGTAGAGCGAAGCCCGCATCATCCGCTCCAAAAGAAAGGGCCAACCCTCTCGGATTAGCCCTACTGTATAAGGTATATTTCGTTTGAAAAGCAATGACTTAGCCGTCGATTTTCGCCATGTGCACGATGAGATCGAGCACTTTGTTGGAATAACCCCATTCGTTGTCGTACCAGGCGACCAACTTGACAAAGTTATCGTTCAGGCTAATGCCGGCATCGGCATCGAATATGGATGTACGCGCGTCATGTATGAAGTCGGAAGAAACGACTTTATCTTCTGTATAGCCGATAATGCCTTCGAATTCTTTGCTGGCTGCAGCCTTTTTCATGACTTCTTTAATTTGATCATAGGTGGCCGGCTTTTCCAGGCGGCAGGTAAGATCCACAACGGAAACGTCTGCAGTGGGTACACGGAATGCCATGCCGGTCAGTTTGCCGTTCAAAGCGGGGATAACTTTTCCTACGGCCTTTGCTGCGCCTGTGGAACTGGGGATGATGTTAAACGCCGCGCCGCGGCCGCCGCGCCAGTCTTTGTTGGAGGGGCCGTCCACGGTCTTCTGGGTAGCGGTGGTTGCATGCACGGTCGTCATCAGGCCTTCCAGAATACCAAAGTTATCATTGATAACTTTGGCGAGAGGCGCTAAACAGTTTGTCGTGCAGGAAGCATTGGAAACAACCTTCATATCGCTTTTGTAGGTGGTGTGGTTGACGCCCATAACAAACATGGGTGCATCAGCGGAAGGCGCGGATATAACAACCTTCTTAGCGCCGCCGGCAAAGTGAGCGGACGCTTTATCGGTTGTTGTGAATACACCGGTAGATTCTACGACATAGTCCGCGCCACATTCTTTCCAGGGAATTTCTGTGGGATCTTTTTGAGCGTATACGGAAATCGCCTTGCCGTTTACTACGAGCTTATCGCCCTTCATTTCGATCGTGCCGTTAAACACGCCATGCACCGTATCGTAGCGCAGCATGTATACCATGTATTCAAGATCGATAAATGGATCGTTAATACCCACAACATCTACATTCGGGTTATCTACTGACGCGCGAAACACCAGTCTGCCAATTCTGCCGAAACCATTGATACCAACTTTTACTGCCATATTCGTCTCTCCTTTAGAAATATCATTCGGTAAAATATCAAAAGCACTTGCCAACGCAAACATAATTATTGCTAATAGTATCGCATTTTTTATGGCAATGCAAGATGTTTTTTGCTAGTATATCATTTTGCAATCACATAATTGCAAACTATTATCTGTAGCTATAGCAAAAGCCGAATGTTCGGGTTTTATTTCAGCAATTCTGCAGGATTGAGTGGTAGCAATTGCTTTAATACAAATTCCCCGTCTTTTCGCACCAAGACATCGTCAAACCAAATTTCACCGCCCCCATAAGCAGGAGTTTGAATCAGTACCAAGTCCCAATGCAACGCGGATTTATTGCCATTGAAGGCATCATCGTAGCTGCATCCTGGCGTAAAATGGATACTTCCGGCAATTTTTTCATCAAAAAGCGTATCTTTCATTGGCGTATTAATATAAGGATTCACGCCTATTGCAAATTCGCCGACATAACGAGCGCCCTGGTCAATATCAAACGTCTTTTCAATGCGCGCCGTATCGTTGGATGTTGCCTTCACAATTTTTCCGTTTTCAAATGTGAGTACGATATTCGTATATGTAAATCCATCGTGCACCGAAGGTGTGTTATAGCATATTACGCCATTTACGCTTTCTTTTATCGGTGCCGTGTATATTTCGCCATCAGGTATATTCATATGCCCCGCGCAAATGATGGCCGGAATGCCCTTGATGGAAAAGGAAATATCCGTACCCGGCGCCACGATACGAACGCGATCCGTTTTCTCCATCAGTTCTTTTAAGGGGCGCATGGCGGCTTCCATCTTGCTGTAATTGAGATTGCAAACATTAAAATAATAATCTTCGAATGCTTCTGTGCTCATTTCCGCCAACTGTGCCATGCTGGGATGCGGATAACGCAGCACAACCCATTTCGTTTCCGGCACGCGGATTTTGCTGTGTACAGGCTCCCAATACAGGCGCTGATGCAGTTTAATGCGCTCCTGCGGCACATCCGCCAGCTCAGACGAGTTACTTCCGCCGCGCACGCCGATATAAGCCTGCATTTTCGCCATA